>NZ_JBBCQM010000012.1:0-100997 GCF_037150015.1 Asaia sp. VD9
CTCATAACCTGAAGGCCGCAGGTTCAAATCCTGCCCCCGCAACCAAATCCCCACACATACAGATACAGACGTACTCAGCAGCGTAGTGCACAGCGCCCTGCACATAGAACGTGCACAGCGGCCAATAAGCACACCCGTAGTGGGCGATTTGGGGAATATCCTTCCAAATACATCCCCACCCCTGCCTGGATCAGGGCTAAGACACAGCAAAAAAAAGAGAAACACGTCAGGAGTGCGCCGCTAAGGCAAGGAACCGCCATAGGCTCGATGTATGCTCAGGCGTCCATTAGGTCATGCAATGTTGGTACGGTTTCATACAGGTCGCCAGAGCAGAAAAGCCTGCGTCATTGACAACGAAGAGCAGCAGAGGGGCCAAGACTGAAGCGCCCATATATCCTTAGCCTATCGCCAATGATGGGAGAGGGAAGGTTTATGATCAGGATGATCCGTCCCCCCTAGATACGCTTCGTGATAGCCGCAAACTGCTGCACAGAAGAAGCGATCTCAGAGCGTGGCTCAATCGGCAATGTATCGTCGGGCTATCCGCCCCCATGCACAGAGAGAGCCATCCGACATGCTTCACGATGTCTCGCACACTGGTGGGACCCAAGTCCGCGCAGGCGATCCGAGCGCGATGAATGCGCTTCGCGTGTAGATTACTCGAAGAAAACGGTTTGCTCGCGCAGTGCCTGACAATCCTCCACGCCCATCAGGCACATATCTGTATGGATCTCGCGCTGGAGCAGAGTAATGGCGTGTTTGAGGGCCTGTTCGCCTCCCAAGGCCGCAGCGTAGAGAAAGGGACGGCCTATCAATACGCTGTCGGCCCCCATGGCGAGGCCTTTGATGACGTCGGTACCGCGCCTGAAGCCGCTATCGACGAGCAGTGTCATATCGCCACAAACTTCCCGTATGCGGGAGAGCGTCTCGACCGGCGACACCGCGCAATCGAGCTGTCTGCCGCCATGATTGGAAGCCACGATCCCATCGGCGCCCATCTCGCGCGCCAGTCGCGCGTCTTCTGGTGATAGGATGCCTTTGATGATGAAGGCCCCTTTCCAGCGACGCCTAATCATCTCAGCGTGTTTCCAGCTGAAATGCGGGTAACCGGTTACGGCGTTGATCTCGCGCGAGAAAATAGAGGGACGCGCAACCGGGTCGATATTGCTGATACGGGGCAGACCGCGTTGTCTGAACGTCCTCCACCCTGTGCGGTAGAGCCAGGAGGGATGGCGTACCATGTCTAAAGCGAGGCGGGCAGTTGGACGAAACGGCATGGTATAGCCATTTCGCCGGTTGTTTTCCCGATTGGAGCCAACGGCAACGTCAGCCGTCAGGAAGTAGGCCGAGAAGCCAGCATCGGAGACGCGTGCAACCATCCGTTCGATGTTGCTTTCATCAGGCTTCTGGTAACCCGCAAACCAGCATCCAGGATAGGCCCGCCCGATCTCTTCGATGGGTGTGATTGCGTTTGCACTGAGGATGTACGGGATGCGAGCGGATCTGGCAGCGCGTGCCATCGCATTATCGGCGTCATGACCCACAATGGCGGACGCACCCATAGGCGCGATCATGAACGGACTGGCGAAACTCTGACCAAATAGTGTGACCTGCTGCGAGCAGGCAGAAACGTCGCGCAGCACACGCGGAACCATACGCAGTCGGTCAAGTGCACGCAGATTATGCTGGATCGTTGTGCCGTCATCGGCGCCGCCCTGAACATAGCCGAAGATCGCTTTGGGAAGATGACGGCGCGCAAGGCTCTCCAAATCATTGAGGTTAAGGATCGCATTGTCGAGCGAACGAAGCAGTTTCAGCATGGTGTCGATACTCGTGCAGCTATGGCGGCCCGTTCAGGCGCGTTTTTCTTGGGGGGATCGAGGGGGAGTGGCTCAATCGGCCCCACGATGAAGAGGTATGAAACGGCGCCGAGCAGGCCAAATCCCCCGGTTGCGCAGAGCGGGATGAGAAATGACCCATGTGTCAGGCTCACCATCAGTCCGGTAAAGCTCGCAATCACGATCCCGGCGATATTCGCGGCACTGTTCTGAAGGCCGCCCAGAGTAGCCACGAGGTCGGGGCTTGGCGCGATATCGGCTGGAAGAGACCAGATATTGGCCCCAGTGAAGGCAATACCGCCGAAGGAAACCGACAAAAGGGTGATGCACAACCAGGTCTGGGTGACGAAGGCAGTCAGAGCGATGACAGAGGAAAGTACGAGCCCACCCACGAGGCAGGTCTTGCGTGCCGCTGTGAGGCTCCATCCGTTATGATGGAGCCGATCAGAGGTCCAACCGCCCAGCCAGGCTGCCGGAATGGCGACAACGCCCGGGATCATCCCGATGAGCCCCAGATCCTTGAGCGAAAACCCGTGCGCGCTCACGAGATAGCTCGGAAACCAGGTGGCAAAAAAATAGAAGACGAAATTGGCGCAGAAGAAGCCAAGCATCATGCCCCACACCGTTCGGTGCCTGAGCATCAACCGCCACGCTCCCGGGGCGGCACGTACGGGAGTGGGCTGGGCTGCTCTCAGCGTTGCCAGCTCTCCAGCGGGAAGTCGGGGATGTCTGTCCGGGTCATGATAAAGCGCAAACCAGAAGACGACCCAGACCAGCCCGAGGCATCCCGCTGCGACAAAGGCAAGGCGCCAGCCGAGAAGAGCAATCAGCAGGGCAACCAGCGGCATTGATACCGCAGAGCCCGCCCGTGACCCGCTGTCAAAGATCCCGGCAGCGAGGCCTCTCTCGCTTTTGGGGAACCAGAGCGAGGCGACCTTGGCATTCGAAGGATAACTGCCCGACTCACCTATACCCAGAGCAAGGCGCAGACCGAGAATACTCAGCGGCCCGCGGACCAGAGCGGTCAGGGCGGTACAGACCGACCACCATATCACGGCAAGCGCATAAGCTGCGCGGACCCCGACGCGATCCACCACCATACCGAATGGCAGCTGCATGAAGGCATAAGTCCAGAAGAAACCACCGAGGATGATGCCAAGGAGGGCCGGATCGATGTGTAATTCGCGCGCCATGAACGGGGCTGCAATGGCGATCGTTGCCCGATCGATGTAGTTGATGGTGGTCGCAGCGAAACAGAGGATGATCATCAGCCAACGCAGACGGGGCATGATCTCTCTCCTGCACCAGAGAGGAAGGATGGCGAGAGGGCTGTCCTTTGCAAGGTCCGCATATCGGGACCTTGCAGAGAGAACGCCGCGTTATCTCGGCAGAATGCGACGCAGATAAGCGCGGTTGGTCGCGCTTACGCTCAGACCGTCACCGCCATAATGCTCGACCAGGAAGGCACTTTTGAACCCGTGGGCGAGTGCCATTTTAATGGCCGCCCGATAGCTGATCACGCCGAATTCGAGTGGGGCAGGGGCCGTGACCACCATGCCCGTGGTGGCATCTTCAGTGCGATAGTAATTCTTCACGTGCCAATAGCGCGCAAACGGCGCCACTTTCTGCATCATCGTCGCCCAATGCTCGACCGGGCGATGCAGCCGGACAAGGTTACCCAGATCGGCGTTGATCCCTACGCTGGCGTGGTCGACATCCTGCACGAAGCGGACGGCACTCTCTGCCGTGCCCAGATAGGTATCTTCATACATCTCAAGCGAGAGCCCGACCCCGACCTCCTGCGCATGACGTGCCAGTTCGCGAATGCGGGCGACCGCAAGGTTCCAGGTCGTCGTGTCATCCGGGTTGACCGTTCCCTGTGCGGTCCAGAACCACAAGGCGGCTTTTTGCGCGGGGGTCAGGGGATAGAAAAGACCGAAAGAGACCTCCTTGATCCCGAGCTTCGCGGCGGTATCGATCACGCGATGACTATAGGCGAGATTTTCATCCGCCTGTTCCGGATCGATGATGGAGCGCCGCGCAGTCGAGAGCCCTGGCATTGTGAGACCGGCCTCCTTCACGAGCGACGCGAAAAGGGCCAGTCGCTCTGCGGGGAGATCAGCGAGCCTGATCCAGGAATCCGTGGGGTCGATCTCGGTAAAGCCCGCATCAGTGACTTCAGCCAGTGTAGCGGCCCATTCTTCGGGTGTCTGATCCTGAACGCTCGAGCCGTCCGGCAGGATATTCGCATACTGGATCATGGCTGCGGCAATGGGCCAGTTGGTGCGGTTGAAAGGGGAAGACATTGTTATCTCCTTTGGCTGGAAGAGAGGAAAAGGGTAAGCGTCCGAGAATTGCACGATTGACGGCTGCTTACGCCTCATCTCGGACATTCAAACGCCCAAATGACTCTCCGTAGAGCCGACCAGACATTAGCATATTTTTGATTGACACATACCCTCCCCTATAGGGTAGGGAAAAGGCATGGCACATGAAACTCACCCTCTCATCAAGCGCCGCCTGAAACAGGCGCACGGGCACCTCGCAAAAGTCATGGAGATGATGGATGCCGGGCGGTCATGTTCAGACCTGGCGCAGCAACTCGAAGCGATCGAAAGTACGATCCGAGGTGCCAAGCGACTGCTGGTTCAGGATCATCTTGAGCACTGCATCATCGACGCCATCGCGGACGGGAAAATGACCCGTGAAGACGCGATGCAAGAATTTTCCTTCCTCACCAAATATTTTTGAGCAATCGAGCATGATCTCCTCGCGGTTTTATCCTGGATCGTGGGGCGGCAGGATTTGTGTCCTGTCCTGCGTGGGCGCCGCTCTCCTGCGGCCCCCTGTCTCTCTCGCGGCTGACAACACGGTCATTCCGTTTCATGCTGCGCTGGTCGCGGCATGGGAAAACGATCCGGTTCGCCGCGAACTGGTGACGAATACCCAGTCGGCGGACGCGCGCGCTGCGGCGGCGCGGTCCTGGTTCGCGGGTGGCCCCGTCCTGACCGGCAGTTATTATGACGACCGCGCCGCAGGCACCAATCTCGGCTACATCACCTGGCAAGGCGGCGTGTCCGTGCCGCTCTGGCTCCCCGGCCAGGGCAGCGCGACAGAGCGCGTGGCGCAAGCTGATTCCAAGACGGTGTTGTCGCGCGTCGATGTCGAGCGGATGGCTGTCGCGGTTCGTGTTCTCGAACAAACGGGTGCCGTCATCCTCTCTGAACGTCGGGTCATTGCAGGACATGCGATCGTGCGCTCGTTCGAGCATATCGCCGAGTTGACAGCACGTGCCCATGGACATGGTGAGGTGGGCACGGTGGAATTGCAGGCGGTGACGGCGCAACTCGCTGACGCACGCGGCGAGGTCGCGAAGGCGAACACCGAGTTGGCCAGTGCCCGTTCCCGCCTTCAAACGCTTCTGGGCGTCCCAGGTGTGCCAGATCTGATGGCTGCCGATCCGCGATGGCTCGACCGGGTTCCCCTCGGTGACACGCGCAAGATCGAGGAGCAGGATCCCCGCGTGCAATCAGCGCATCGAGAGGTCATCGCCGCGCAGGAACAGATGCGCCTGGCACGCGCCAGTTTCATGCCGAACCCGGAAATCGGCGTTGATGCAATCGATCAGGGACAGTACGGCAGCCCGTGGGCGACGCAGGTCGGGGTCAACTTCCGCATTCCCCTACCAAGCGATGTGACGCATACCCCGCAGATCTCGGCCGCGCGTGATCGTTTGGCAGCCTCAACGCGCGCTGAAATTCAGGCCCGAAGGGCCGTGCATGACGAACTCGCCCAGGTCATGGCGAGCCTCGCCGGAACGCAGGAAGCCCTTCTTCAGGCTCGTACGAGCGCCGCGCAGACGATGCGGCGTGCCGACGCCATCGAGCACTCCTGGACCTTGGGTGAGACCCCACTGATCGAAGCCTTGCGCGCCCGAACCGACGCGTGGCGGTCTCTACTCGCGCTCAATCAGGCGGAAGTATCCTGGCACGGCGCCATCATCCGAACCGGTATTTCGACAGGAACGCTTCCTTGAAAACCAGATATCTTCTGACCGCAGCCTTGCTGATGGGCACGTCTGTCGTCACGCTAGCTCCCGGTCGGGCCGAAACGGCCATCTGGATGCGCTCCGTGCATCTGGACGCGGCCGCGCAGGCCAGCGAAAAACTCTCCATCATTCAGGTCGTATCCGGCACACTGCAGGCCAGTATACCGGCGATGGCTTCGGTGACCAGCAACACGGCGCGATCCGTCGCCATTCGGCCTGCTGGAAGCGGTAAGGTCACTGACGTGTCGATCACGCCCGGCCAGCAGGTCCGTCAGGGGCAGGTCATGATCACCTACACGGATCATACCCTTCACGAACTCTACCTCCAGCAGGATCAGGCCCGCGCCGCGCTAGCCTCTGCGCGAGCGGCCTTAACCGAAGCCACCAAAGCCTATCAGCGCGGACGTGCCCTGGACGGTAGTACCGTGTCGACCGGCGAGGTGCAGCGGCGTCTTGCAGCAAGGCAGCAGGCCGAAGCTGCCCTCGCGGCTCGTCAGGCCGACATTGGAACGATCGAACATCGCCTGCACGAGGAATTCACGTCCGTGACGGAGACCATCGGCCATGGCGAGGATTCGCGGCTGATTTCTCCTGTTAACGGTGTGGTGCAGAGCCTTGCCACGGCGGTTGCAGCAGATGTTACAGCAGGCGAGACAGTCGCGGTCGTGACGGATCTGTCGACGGTGTGGATCGTGGCACAGATCCGACCGCAGGATGCTGCCATGCTAGCCGTCGGAGGCCGCGTCACCGTCCGTCCGTCCGGAAACGCAAACGTTGCGCCGCTGGTTACGACGATCAGTACGATCGACGGCATGGCCGACCCGGCGACCGGGTTATTACGTGTGGTCAGCGTCGTGGAAAATCATACTATCCCCCTGCGCCCTGGAGAGATGCTCGATGCACAGATCGAGACGACGCATGGTGTATCGGGACTTATCGTGCCAACCACAGCCATCCAGGATATTGCCGGACATAGCATCGTCTATGTGCCTGACGGAAAAGGCGCGTTCCAAGCTCATGAAATACGCATCCTTCTGGCGACGGACGATCAGGCGGTCATAGAAAGCGACCTGCATGCCGGCGAGCAGGTGGTTGGCGCGGGCAGCTTCGCTCTCAAGGGCACAGCACTCCTTGCCGATCAGAGCGGCGGCTAAGACCCATGCTGGAATTCATCCAAAAAAATGCCTTCATGTTGCTCGGCCTTGTCGCGGCGCTACTGATCGGCGGACTGATGACGATCCCCGGCCTTCCGGTGGAACCCGTCCCGGATATCTCGCCGCAGCAGGTCATGGTCTCAGTTACCGCTCCAGGCCTCGCGACGGAAGAAGTGGAGAGGCTGATTACTTTTCCGCTGGAATCCAGCCTTACGGGGATACCTGGAGTGGTGGATCTTCGCTCCATTTCGCGTACAGGCGTTTCCGCTGTCTATCTTCAATTTGCTGATTCAACCGACATCGATCTCGATCGCACGCGTGTCAGCCAGCGCCTTGCCGCAGCGAGGGAGGCCATATCCGTTCCGGGGATCGCCATCTCCATGGGACCGCTCGCCACTGGTATGGGCGAGATCATGCAAATCCAGATCAAAGGTGCTGGCTATTCGTTGACCGACCTCAACCGCCTGATGACCTGGAGTGTGGTGCCACAACTGCGCCTGGTGAACGGTGTGGTGGATGTCAACGTCAATGGTGGCGCCGAGGAGACCTTCGAGCTGACACTCGATCCGTCTCGGATGGTCGCTTTCGGTGTGTCTGTCCATGATATCATGCAGGCGATCGATACCAACAACGCCTCCTCGGGCGGCGGGTGGATCGCCCACCATGACGAGCAACAGGTTATCGTTGCTCGCGCCCGCGTCGCGGGGCTGGAGACCTTGAGTGCCATTCCAGTCAAGATGGGGCACAACGGCCACGTCATTCGTGTCGGTGACATGGGAACTGTGGGTATCGGCGCGCGCACGCGCCTGGGGGCTGTCACGCGTGACGGAGAGGGAGAGATCGTCAACGGCGTGGTTCTGATGCAGAATGGCGCCAGTTCGAATGCAACGCTGGCGGCGATCAATGCCGCGCTTCCAGGTATCCAACAATCACTGCCCCCGGGCGTAACGCTGGACCCGTTCTATACGCGTGCGACGCTAACGTCAGAGACGATCGGAACCGTCAAGGAAAACCTGGCGCTCGGGGCCGCACTCGTCATTGTCGTGTTGATCGTGGTGCTGGGCGACTGGCGCGCGGCGCTTGTCATCGCTTCGGTCATTCCTGCAGCCCTGATTTTTGCCATGGCGGGCATGCGCTGGTTTGGCGTTTCGGCAAATCTGCTCAGTCTGGGTGCGATCGATTTCGGCATGATCGTGGACAGCTCCCTTGTGGTAGTTGAGCATCTTCTCACAACACGTGGCCAGGCAAACGACCAGCGCACCTTCAAGGATCTGGCTGGAAGTGCGCTGACCAGCGTCATCCGTCCGGTCAGTTTCTCGATCCTTATTATCATCCTGGTCTACCTGCCGATCCTTACGCTCGAAGGGATTGAAGGCAAGATGTTCCGGCCGATGGCGCAGACTGTCATCATGGCCCTGTTGGCATCGCTTCTCTACTGCATCGTCTGCATACCAACCCTGGCTGCACTGATGATCCGGTTCGGGGGAGAAGAGCGCGAAACGCGGTTCGTACGCTTCGTTCGCCGCCATTACGAACCTGCCCTGGCCTGGAGCGAGCATCACGGTCGTCTGCTGATCGCAGTCACGGCAGGCACGTTTGCCGTCGCGGTCTTGCTGGCAATGCGACTGGGTGGAGAATTTGTACCGCAGCTTGATGAAGGGGCGCTGCTGGTGACCTCGTTGCGCCTGCCTAGTGCATCTTTGGATACCGTCATCCGAGGCGTAACGGAGCAGGAACGTATTCTCAAGAGCTTCCCCGATGTGGCTACGGTCGTCAGCAATACCGGCACCTCGGCGATCCCCACCGACCCGATGGGGACAGGGGAAACCGACACTTTCATTTTTCTCAAGCCACGCGCGCAGTGGACAACAGCGCGCACCGAAGCAGGACTGGTCGATAAGATGAGTGCGGCTCTGGCTGAACGTCTGCCTGATGCCGAATATTCATGGACTCAACCCATCCAGATGCGCATGGACGATTTGCTGTCAGGCGTACGGACCCAGCTTGCCATTTCGATCTACGGCGATGATCTGGCGACCTTGTCACATCTGGCGGACGAAACGGTGACAGCCTTGGAGAGCGTGCGGGGTGCGGCCGACGTGACGTCAGCTGGCGAAGGCACTGTTCCCTACATGCATGTCGATGTTGACCGGGACGCTGCGGCGCGTCTTGGCGTCGCGGTTCCCGACATTCTCCAGACAGTCGAGGCCGTAGGGGGGAGAATTGGCACCACCGTCACGTTGGACGAAGCCATTGTCCCGACGCAGGTGCGTTTCGCACGGGATGCTGTTCGCTCAATGGACCGGATTGGCCGAATACAGGTGCGTCGTGCCGACGGCACAGGCTGGGTTCTTCTTGGAGATGTCACGCACATTTCGGTTCTGGATGGAACTTCACGTATCGACCGTGACAGTCTGCGGCGGCGAATCATCGTCCAGGCCAATGTACGCGGTCGGGACGTCGCTAGTTTCGTCGCCGAAGCCCGGAAGGTCGTAGCACGACAGGTACATCTCCCGCCCGGATACCGCATGAGTTGGGCTGGACAGTTCCGTAACCTGGAATCAGCGTCCCGGCGGCTTGCGGTCGTCCTGCCAATCGCGCTTGCGCTGATCTTCGGGCTTTTGGTTGCCGCCCTGTCATCGGTCGGTGCCGCCGCGCTGGTCTTCGTCAACCTGCCGGTTGCAGCAACAGGCGGCATTCTGGCGCTGGTCCTGCGCGGCATGCCGTTCAGCATCGCAGCGGGGATCGGCTTTATCGCGCTGTTCGGCGTTGCGATCCTGAACGGCGTTGTATTGATGTCGCAGATCCGGATCTACCGGGGTGAGGGCATGACTGCGGCCAAAGCGGCCTTCGAAGCTGCCCGCGTGCGATTACGTCCCGTCATCGCCACTGCATCAGTCGCAAGTTTAGGCTTTTTCCCGATGGCCTTTTCCGGAAGTGCCGGAGCGGAAGTGGAACGACCATTGGCGACCGTCGTGATTGGTGGCCTCGTCTCCTCCACCATTCTCACGTTGCTGGTTCTCCCCTCACTCTATGCGCTGGCTTTCGGCCGCAAATCTTCCACAGGCAGTGCGCCTTGATGAGACCAACAGACTGCAATCCAAGGGAGGAAAGAGTGTCATGCTGAACATTCTCCGGCACCGTAGTTACCGACATCTATTCGCGGCTCAGGTTATAGCTCTGATCGGTACCGGGCTTGCGACTGTGGCTCTGGGTCTTCTCGCATTTCGCGTGGCAGGTGAGAACGCTGGCGCCGTGCTGGGTACAGCACTGGCCATCAAAATGCTTGCCTATGTTGGCGTGGCGCCGGTCGCCGCCGCGTTCACCGAACGCCTGCCGCGACGGGTCATGCTGGTATCACTCGACCTTATACGCTGTGCTGTCGCCGCCTACCTTCCGTTCGTGAGCACGGTCTGGGAAATCTATGCTCTGATCTTTATTCTACAATCAGCATCGGCCGCTTTCACACCGACCTTTCAGGCGACGATCCCCGATATCCTGCCCGATGAACATGAGTACACAGATGCTCTTTCCCTCTCTCGTGTCGCTTATGACATGGAGAGTGTCATCAGCCCGCTTCTGGCGGCAGCACTTCTGACGCTGGTGTCATTCAACCTTCTGTTCGTCGGCACTGCGATCGGATTTTTGTGTTCTGCAGCTCTTGTTGTCTCAGTCGCCTTGCCCAGCCCGAAGCCAGCAAAACCGCGCAGCATTTATGAGCGTACGACACGTGGCATGAAACTTTATCTTGCGACGCCGCGCCTGCGTGGCCTGCTCGCGATCGATCTTGCTGTGGCAGCGGCAGCCTCGATCGTTCTGGTGAACACAGTCGTGTATGTCCAGGGACACTTTGGGTTGAATCAGCGTGCTACAGCTCTGGCACTTGCCTGCTTCGGGAGCGGCTCGATGCTGGCAGCGTTCGGTCTGCCGCGCATCCTGGACCGTATAGCCGATCGCACCGTCATGCTCGGCGGCGCAAGTTTGCTTGTAGTCGGCTCAGGCCTCGCCATCTTCCTCCCCACCTACAACTGGCTTTTGCCGCTTTGGGTATTACTGGGAATAGGCTATTCCAGTGCTCAAACGCCGACCGGGCGACTGCTTCGTCGCTCCGCTCATGCCGAAGATCGACCTGCGCTATTTGCTGCCCAGTTCGCTCTTTCACATGTTTGCTGGCTTATCGCCTACCCCCTCGCGGGGCGTGTTGGTGCCGCGTATGGATTGCCTGTCTCTGCACTCCTGCTTTGTTTACTGACAGCAGCGGGCGTCGTTATAGCTTTACTCGTCTGGCCCAGACAGGATCCTGACACCTTGATACACGGACACGTCTCTTCCTCTGAGGATAATCCACATCTTAAAGATTTGGAAAATGGCCAACACGCGCATTCCTACGTAATCGACGACCAGCACGCAAAATGGCCACGTAAAACGTAAATTGAGCACCCAGTATAAAAACTTTCGCCGCAAAGCAGACTTTCCGCTTTCCTGAAGGGTTTCGGGCGCCGCGAGGCGTACGAAAGTCTGGGAAGACCGAACCCGCGACACCGGGACTCAGTTATGGGGAATTTGCAACTGGCGCTACCCGGGGGAGAGCCTGAGCCAGAGCATACAGGTGCGTTTGTGGAACTGGAACGGGTTTTTTATGACCGGATCTGCATGACGCGATGACAGAACTGGCGGTGCAGACAGCGATTTTCCCGGTTTTTCCGGTGATGCGTACAGAAGCCCCGGTTTGCCGGGGCGGAGCCACTCCGACATCGGGATCGGTCATGCTGTCGTATCTGCGGGCTGTCATGGTGATCCCCCGGTCGGATCAGTCGCCCGTGGTGGCCCTCGGGGCTGGCACCATCGGGGAAGGATCTGGATGACGATCATCGGACCACCACAGCATGGGCACGGCGGTGGCGTGATCGGTTCGGCTTCCGGGACTTCTGGCGCTGGTGTGGATATGACCTTGAGCAGTTCCCGCACCCGGGCGAGGCTGGCCTTGCGGCTGGAACTGGCCAGCAGGCCATAATGGCGGATGCGATGAAATCCCCGTGGCAGGACATGCAGCATGAAGCGGCGGATGAACTCATCCGTGGCGAGTGTCATGACCTGCTGCTGATGGGCCGTGTCCCGCCGGTAGTCCTTGTAGCGGAACGTCACGCCGTTTTCGTTGAACGCCAGGAGGCGGCGGTTCGAGATGGCGACACGGTGGGTATAGCGCGACAGGTAGGCCAGCACTGCTTTAGGACCGGCAAAAGGCGGTTTGGCGTAGACGACCCAGCGCGTGCTGCGCACAGGGGCCAGATACCGCAGAAAGGCACGGCGGTCTGCCAGAGGGGCAAGCTGCCCCCGAAAGGCCAGCCGGTCGGCATCGAAAAGTGCGCGCAGCCGGGTCAGGAACAGGCGGCGGAACAGTTTGCCCAGCACGCGAACGGGCAGCAGGAAAGCCGGTCGCGATGAGATCCAGCGCTGGCCATCGGGCGAGAGACCGCCACCCGGCACGATCATGTGCACATGGGGATGGTGGGTCAGCGCCGAACCCCAGCTGTGCAGCACGGCGGTGATGCCGATGCGCGCCCCCAGATGCCGGGGATCGGCGGCGATCGTCATCATCGTCTCCGAGGCGGCCTGGAACAGCAGGGCGTAGAGAACGGCCTTGTTCTGGAGCGCGATGTCGGCGATCCGCGCAGGCAGGGTGAAGACGACATGAAAATACCCGACCGGCAGCAGATCGGCCTCCCGCTCGGCCAGCCATGTCCGCGCGGCGTTTCCCTGACAGCGCGGACAATGACGGTTGCGACAGCTGTTATAGGCGATCCGCCAGTGTCCACAGTCCCCGCAGGCCGCGACATGACCACCAAGGGCCGCCGTGCGACAGTGTTCGATCGCCGACATGACCTTGAGCTGCTGCAGGGGGAGACGGCCGGCATGGGCTGACCGCCAGGCAGGGCCGGCAGCCCGGAAGATGTCCCCCAGTTCGAGGGAGGCGGACATGACCGCCCCCGCCCGGGGATCAGCCGTCGGGCCTCGCCTGCGTTGTCGCCAGCATGCCCAGTCTGTCGAGCGGACTGATGACGGCCCGCACGGTCCGTGTCGCAACTTTTGTATAAAGGGCCGTGGTCTCCAGGCGGGAATGACCCAGCAGAACCTGGATCACTCGGACATCGACACCATCCTCCAGCAGGTGCGTGGCAAAGCTGTGCCGCAGGGTATGAGGCCCCACACGTCTGGTGATCGAAGCAGCCCGCGCGGCATCGACAACCACACGATGGAGCTGCCGTGTGCTGATGGGCCTCATGGTGTCCTGCCCGGGAAAAAGCCAGCCACCGGAATGCATCACGCCCTGCTGGCGTCCGGCCTTCCACCACTCCCGCAGCAGGGGCAGAAGGTCTGCCGGAAGCATGGCGTTGCGATATCGTCCCCCTTTGCCCCGTTCGACCCTGAGCAGCATGCGCTCGCTGTCGATATCACTGATCTTGAGAGCTGCGACCTCGGCCACCCGCAGGCCTGCCCCATAGGCGACCGACAGGGCGGCCTGATGCTTGAGGCATACGGTCGCGTTGAGCAACCGGGCAACTTCATCGCGGCTCAGCACGACGGGCAGGTTGCGGGGCTGCGCCACCCGGACCAGCTTGCGTGCAAGGTCGGGGCGGTCGAGCGTCTGGGTGAAGAAAAACCGCAGCGCCGACACGATGGCATTCATGGTCGGTGTCGGCATGCCAGCCGCGTTCTGCGCAATCTGGAACTGGCGCACATCCTCGACTGTTGCCGTGTGGGGTGAGCGGCCCAGAAACGTGGCGAACCGGCCGACATCGCGAAGGTAATTGCGCTGCGTCTCCCGGGAGAACCGCCGCACCGCCATGTCATCAAGCAGGCGCTGGCGAAGGGGACTGATTGCAGCAATGCACAGGGACTCTGTCATCATCCGGCTCCTTCTGGTGGGAAGAAGCCAGAGTGCTTGGCCCGATCAGGACAGTTCCAAATAAAACAGATCGCTCACGCCGTGGTGACAGACCTGCACACCGCACCAATCCCGCGCAGCGGGTTCGTTCTCCCCCCCAAATCAGCCGTTGGCGCTTTGGGGGAATGGAAGCAGTTCGCTGATCCGGGCTGCTGGATATCCGTCGATCATGCGCGTCAACACGTCACGCAGCCAGACGAACGGCTCAATGCCATTGAGCTTGGCTGTTTCGATCAGGGACGCCACGATGGCCCATCGGTTGGCGCCGCCTTCGCTACCCGCGAACAAAGCATTCTTACGGCCGAGCGTGATGGGTCGAATGGCCCGTTCCACCGGATTTGTGTCAAGATCTATGCGTCCGTCCTCGACAAACCGCGCGAGATCGTCCCAGCGGTTCAACGCATAGCGGATCGCTTCCGCCAGTCTGGCGCGAGAGGGGAGCAAAGCCAGTTTTTGTCGGAGCCAGAGTTCCAGCGCCTCAACACGCGGTCGACTTTGCTCATCCCGAAGCGTTTTGCGTTGATCAGGCGGCAGCCCCCGAAGGGATGCCTCAATCTCATACAGAGACCGGATCTGCATCAAAGCCTCGGTTGCCATTGGTGATCCCGTCTGGTGCAACTCGTAAAACTTACGGCGCGTGTGCGCCCAGCAGGCCGCCAGATGGATTTTTCCGTCCCGTCTCAGCTGCTCAAACCCGGCATAGCCGTCGACTTGCAGAACGCCGCGATAGCTTTTCAGATGGCGTGCCGGCCAAGCGGACGTGCGATCCGGTGTCGCATAAAACACCACGGCTGGCGGGGCCTTACCGCCAAAGGGGCGATCGTCGCGCGTGTAGGCCCAGAGCCGTCCGGTTTTAGTCCGGCCACGTCCCGGATCAAGGATGGGCAGTGGGGTGTCATCCGCGAAAACCCGTTCTGCGGCACAGACATGGATCATCAGCTGGTCACGCAGCGGGGCCAGCCACCAGGCGGCGGCCTTGACCCAATCGGTCAGCGTGGAACGCGCGGGAGCGACACCGTGACGTGCCAACATCTGGCTTTGGCGATACAGCGGCAGGTGATCGCAATAACGGCTGGTCAGCACATGCGCGATCAGGCCCGGAGTGGCGAGGCACCCTTCGGCGATGCGCTCGGGTGCCGGAGCCTGATGCAGCGTCCCGCAGGCGCGGCACGCGCATTTGGGCCGGTTGATCCGCACGACCCGCACCGAGGCCGGAACCCAGTCCAGCATTTCACTGGTGGTCGTGCCTGCGTCGCGCAGTGCGCCACCGCAGGACAGACAGGCTGTCACGTCGGGCAGGATCGTCACGTCCGTGCGCGGCAGATGCTCTGGCAAGGCTTTGCGATGCGGGGATTTAACTATCGGTGCAGCGCCGCTGATTTCCGTAATAAGCGTCGAGGTAGGTGCAATGACAGGGGTTTTGGGTATGTCGGCTTCCAGCGTCAACAGAAGCTGATCGGGTTCGAGTGTCTCGGCGCGACGACCGAACCGGGCGCGCTGGAACTCCCGGATGATCTGCCGCAAGCGATCAATCTCGATCCGCCCCTCATCCACAGCGCCGGCCAGATCCCGCACCATGGTTTGCAGGGTGATCGGGTCAAACGGCAGGCTGTCGAGGGCAATCCGCATG
Source organism: Asaia sp. VD9 (assembly GCF_037150015.1). Classification (NCBI taxonomy): domain Bacteria; kingdom Pseudomonadati; phylum Pseudomonadota; class Alphaproteobacteria; order Acetobacterales; family Acetobacteraceae; genus Asaia; species Asaia sp. VD9. Next base: position 15,617 of record NZ_JBBCQM010000012.1, read on the forward strand.
TCTATAAAATGCCAGTTTTCTGCGGGTTGATACAAGAAAAATCGGCGCGTTTTACCCTGCCATCAGCATACGTCGCGCGGGGGCCTGGGCCCGCCAGTCCAATCCTTCCAGAAGCATCGACAATCGGGCCGGGGTGAGCAGAACCGTCGCCGGTTCTCCGGGGCTGGCCTGCGTAACCGGCCATGTAAAGATACCCTGATCGAGGCGCTTGGCATACAGGCACATGCCGTTACCATCGTGATACAACAGCTTGATCAGTCCGGCCTTTCGGCCGCGAAACACAAATACATGCCCGCTGAACGGATCGGCCCGCAGCGTCTCCTGTACCAGCACCGACAACCCGTCGATCCCCTTGCGCAAATCGGTGTAGCCCAGGGCCACATGAACCCGGATATGGGGTGGGAGGCTGATCATGCCGCAGCCTCAAGCGCATCCGCCAGTCGGGTCATCGCTTCAAAGTCGATCGGAGTGGTGATCCGCAGGATACGCCCATTGCGCAGCACGATTTCAATGTACGCTCCAAAGTTTTGTTTGTCTTTGGAGGCAAGTGGAGAGGCTTGTGTTTGGGCCATCTGTTGTGACGTGGAAGGCATGTCGTCGATTTTAACTGCGGCAAATTTCGGCTGACGTGCCAGGGGATCAGCCGGACATTCCGCAAGTTGATCGGCAAACTGTTTCTGCCAACGATACAGCATACTGGGTGTCAGACCGTTCATTTTGGCATAGCGATCCAGCGACATGCCTGATTGCCGGGCGTCGACCAGAAGCGCCAAACTCTCCTCGGGCGTCCATGTCTTACGCACCCGGACGGCCAGAAGACTTTTCAGATCCCCAACGGGGATCGCAAGATCCGTTCTGGACGAGCCAGAGAATTCCTTAGCCCGTTCTCCTGATGTCCCGTCCGGGATCGACGCCTTGATCGGTGGCGGCCAGACAAAACCGAGCCGACGCGCCCAGAGCCGAAGAGCTTTGGCGCTGAGACCATGGCGGCTGCAGAAAGCAGTCTGCGTCAGCCCGCTCTCAGCAAACTGGACAAGCCGGTCTCGCCAAACCTCTTTCCGATTAATCATGACATTCCAATACCCGTAGTGGAGGCACGATTAAGGCACACCTCACGCAGGATCGCAGCGTGTCATCTCCGGACGCTTACGGAAAAGGTCTCAATGGGCCGGACGGTGTGTCTGGTGGTTGGTCCGCGGCAGGAAGGCGGCGATGACCAAACCGATCAGCCCGGAGAGGGCGACGGCGTAGAGACCGGCAACAGGCGTTTCCCAGAGATGGGAGGCAAAGCTGCGGATATTGGGCGCAGCAAACCCGCCCAGATTGCCGAGAGCGTTGATAAGTGCGATCGCCCCCGCAGCCTGCACTCCGGTGAAATGGGCGAGAGGGAAATTCCAGAAAACGGCCTGGACCGTGACGACTCCGGCTGCGGCAATGCACAAACCGATGACGGCAACCACGCCTGATTCGGCTCCGGATATGCATAGCCCGATCGCGGCTGCGGCCAGACAGACCAGAAGACCGAGGCGCGGCGCATCATGCTTCTGGACGAGGCGCGTGATGACGAAAGTGGAGAGAATGGCGAAAGCCCAGGGAATGCCACTGACCAGACCGACGCGGAACCCGATCTTTTCATGAAGGATCAGCGATACCTGTTCGGGCAGGTAGAATACCACCCCGTAGCTTGCGACCTGCATGACCATGTAGAGCGCAAGGAACTGGAGCAGTTTGCTCGAATGCAGCAGGGCTCCGAGTTGTATGCCGTGGCCATGCGCTCTCTCTTTTTCGGCGGCCTCTTTTTGCAGGATACCGGAGAGGGCCGTTTTCTCAGCGTTGCTCAGCCAGGCCACGTCCTGAGGCTTGTCGGGGAGGACGAAATAGGTTGCGATCCCCATGGCAACGGCCAGTCCGCCTTCAAGCAGGAACATCCATTGCCAGCCGGCAAGGCCCAGTATTCCATCGAGCCCGAACAATGCCCCCGATAGCGGATTGCCGAAGGTCATGGCGAGGGGATAGCCGAAATAGAACACGCCCAGCACCCGGGTGCGCTCCCGCTCGGGAAACCAGAATGTCAGATAAAGCATGATCCCGGGGAAGAACCCCGCTTCGGCAATGCCGAGCATCATGCGCAGGATGATGAACGACAGGTTACCCTGCGTGAACATCATGGCCGCGGATACGAGGCCCCAGGTGACCATGATACGGGCCATCCATCGCCGGGCACCCACGCGATACAGGATGAGATTGCTGGGGATCTCGAACAGGGCATAGCCGACGAAGAACACGCCAGCCCCGAATGCGAACATGGCGTCCGAAACGCCGACATCGGTATGAAGCGCCTGTTTGGCCGAGCCTATATTCGAACGATCCAGGAATGCGACGATATACATCAGGATCAGGAAAGGCAGAAGCTTGGCGAAGGCCTTGCCCGTCGCCCCTCTGCGCAGGGTTTCCTGATCCGCAATGCGAGCTGAGAGGGAAGAGGGAGAAAGAGCGGCAAGCGGTGGCATTGCGTCCGGAATCTCGGGCACCGCTTTGTTCTGTATCGTCTCTGAAGTCATGATGCTCGGCTCCTCATGCGCGCCCCTTCGACAAATGACTCGGGCGCGGATGTGGTCAGGCGGTCAGGGGAAGAAGGTGCTCAGGCAATGCGGCCGCCGAGCTCATCTTCAATATGTGCCTGGATGATCGCGTCGAAGCTCTGCTCCGTCGTGAACCCGAGAGACAGGGCGCGTTGCGGATCGAAGCCACGCGCCCAGCCAGCGACGATACGCGCAACAGCTTCGTCAGGTGCATGCCGGATAAGGGCTACTGCCTTTTCACCTGCGACACGGCGCAGTGCCGCAATCTGCTCGCCCACTGTGACTGACAAGGCAGGCATGGAGAGGTTGGGTCGCTCACCCAGGAGAGATAGATCGAGCGTTGCTGCATGCCGCAGGAACTGGACCGCCGAGCGCGGACTCGTCATCCAGTGACGCGTCGTTTCCGGTACCGGTAGGAGGGCTTCCTGTCCAACCAGCGGCTCGCGGATGATGCCCGAGAAGAAGCCCGAAGCGGCGCGGTTCGGCTTGCCAGGACGAACACAGATGGTGGGAAAACGCAGCCCGATCGCGTCAAAAATGCCGCGACGCCGATAATCGGCCAGCAAGAGCTCGCATATGGCTTTCTGGGTACCGTAGCTGGTCTGGGGGGTGAGGATGTAATCATCGGGGATCACGTCGGGAAAGTCGCCACCGAACACCGCATTGGATGAGGCGAAGACAATACGCGGCTTCCATCCCTCGCGTGTGCCAATCTGACGAATGGTCTCGAACAGGGTTCGTGTGCCATCGAGATTGACCGCATAGCCTTTGTCGAAATCGGCTTCCGCTTCGCCCGAGACGATTGCCGCGAGATGGTAGATGATATCGGGGCGACCACTCAGAAGCCTTTCGGCAGCGCCAGATTGCGTCAGGTCGCAGGTCATTGTCTCACACGCGCCACTAAAACCGTTTGGTGCGGCAGGCGCGACTACATCGGCCAAGGTAAGGCGCGTTGTGGCCTCCGTACCCTCGAGAGGCCTGCTTGTAAGACTTTCGATGAATTTACGGCCGATCATGCCGGCTGCGCCAATGACGAGGATATGCATCGCACTCACCTTTTTTCTCGGGTTTCCGAGCTTCAGATGAACGAAAGCTATCCGAAAGTTAATGATGCGCTAGACGCAAGATTGAACTGCCCGATCAGGAATGCTGATCGCGGCCTCTCTGAGTGCCGTAAAGACAAGATCGGCGGCGGGGGTGAGTGGGCGCTCTGGAATGCTGATCAGGGAATAGGCCCCAAGGAAGTCCGGCATGGGAACAGAGAGTCGACGGATCATCCCCGCGCGCTCGTAATGTCGGCTCACACTGCACGGAATGACCGCGAGCATGCTCGAATGAAGCAGCAGATCGATCGTTGCAAACATCGAGGATGCCTCGATGGGGTGGACCGGCAGAGGAAGCAAGGCGGTGGTGAAAGCAGCCTCGATCGCCCGACGCATGGGGCTGGGCGCTGTCTGCAAGATCCAGCGTTCGCCAGCGACATCCTTCAGGCTCAACCCTCCCGGATCATTGATCGGGTTAAGACAGCTGGTAACGACGCAAAGTGGCTCGCTGGCAAGGTCGAGACAGGTCAGCCTTGTAGGCCCATGGAGGCCGAGAGGGCGCCCGATCACAAAATCGAGCCTGCCTGATTCCATGCCCAGAAGAAGCGCGTCGCTGGTATCGATGGTGAGGGACAGGCTGATCCCCGGCTGGGTCCGGGAAATTTCTGCGAAGACCGGTGACACCAGATCGGGCAGGGCCGCGACAATGGAGCCGACGCGCACCGTGCCATATGTCCCCTCCTGCATCGCGTTCATATCAAGTTGCAGGCGGTCTATATCGTTGAGCATGAGCCGCGCATGACGGGCGGCAAGCACCCCGCTGGGTGTCGGAAACACGCCCTGAGAGGATCGCTCGAATAATCGGGTGTTGAGGGCGTGCTCGACCTCCTGCAGCAATTTCGATACCGAAGGTTGTGAGAGATTCATGCGCTCCGCGGCGCGGTGAAGGTTGTTGGTAGCCTCGAGTTCGAGGATGAGACGCAAATGGCGCAGCTTGAGCCGATTGATAAGGGAGTGTCCGCTCATGGGGCTGAGCCCCCGTCGAAACGCCCGGCTTCTCCCTTGTGCGTGATGTCACGCAGGAGGGACAGGATGGTTGTCGCGGCAGGGGTTGAGGGGCGGTCCTTCGACACCAGCATCCCCCAGGGCGCGACATCGAAGGAGAAATCCAGTGGCAGAAGCGCGATCTGGCCGACATCGCGCTGAAGTTCGGCGGCGGGCGCCGAAAGCAGGGTGAGGGCGTCGGTCCGGGTGATATAGGCCAGGGTCATCATCCAGGAATCCGAAGAGACGATCCGTGTGGGCAGCGTCAGATCCCGATCGAGGAAAAGCTCTTCGAGGCGTTGTCGTGATCGGCTCCCCTTTCGCTGCAGGATCCAGGGATAATCGGCAAGGGCTGGCAGAGGGATCGGCCCTGTATCCTGCAGGGGATGGTCAGGACGCGCCGCCACAACAAGATGTTCCGTGGCGATTTCCTCATAATGGACCGGATAGGGCGAGGGGATGACAGGACGGCGCCCCAGCATGATATCGATCTGGCCGTCCACCAGCATCTGGAACAATGCGTCGCTCGGGCCACTGCGGATTTCGAGTTCGATCTCGGGATAGGTTTCCTGGGCAATGCGCAGCATGTCGACAAGCGAACGGATGACAGGGCCGTCAATCGCTCCGATCGAGACATGGCCTATGCGCCCATCAACGAGTGCGTTGAGCTCGACACGCGTGCGTTCCAGCTCTTCAAGCATGGTCACAGCGTGTCGTGTCAGAACCTCACCGGCAAAGGTGGGGATCATGCGTCGCCCTTCGAGCCGGAAGAGGCGGATCTTCATCAACTCCTCGAGATCGCCAATCAGCTTGGAGGCAGCAGGCTGCGCCATGCCGAGACTTTCTGCGGCAGCCTGCAGGGTCGGATGGCGTGAAAATGCCGAGAGAAGCTGCAGGTGACGCAGCTTCAGTCTGGAGGCGATGAACCAGAACGGGCCGAGATGCGGATGGGACATGGGCGATTTCATAGTCAAATGGTTATCTATTGAGTGGATACGACTATTGGACGCGCCTCTTTTCGGGTGAGTATTTCTTTCGTCCGTTACATCGCTGGAACACTCCGTTTTCAGCGTCCATCAAAATCATCGTGAAGGTTGGGCGACATGTCGGTTCAGATCATCAGAAGTGCAGCGGTCATCGGCGCGGGGTATATGGGCGGTGGTATTGCCCAGAGCCTTGCAGCTTCAGGCATGAAAGTCACGCTCGCCGATGTCTCGCCTGAGGCAACGGAGCGCTCGCTCGAGCGGCTCCTGGGCGAAGCGCGCGATTTCGAGGCGCAGGGGCTGCTGACGCCTGGAAGCTATGATCGGATCATGACCAATCTGCGTTCCGCTCCGTCCATCGAGGAGGCGGTGCGTGATGTCGACTTCATCGAGGAAGCGGTCTTTGAACGTGAGGACGTCAAGAAGGAGGTACTCGGGCGGATCAGCGCGGCGGCCCGTCCCGATGCGATCATCGGGACCAATACCTCGACCATTCCTGTCCATGTGCTCGCCCCTTTCGTGACGGGGCAGGAGCGCTTCCTGACTGTGCATTTCAGTAACCCGGCGCCGTTTATCCCGGGTGTCGAACTGGTGTCGGGCACCGAAACGACCAAGGCCGTGGTCGAGACCGTGAAGGAAATGCTGGGCCGCGTGAACCGCCAGTCTGCCGAGGTCGCTGATCGGCCGACCTTCGTGCTGAACCGGCTGCAATATGTCCTGTTCAAGGAAGCGAATACGATCGTCGAGGAGGGGATCGCGACGCCTGAGGATGTCGATACGATCGTTCGGTCGACTTTCGGTTTCCGCCTGCCATTTTTCGGCCCCTTTGCCATCGCCGATATGGCGGGGCTGGACGTTTACGTGAATGGGTTCGTGACGGCCGAGAATGCGTTCGGGCCGCGTCTGTCCTGCCCCGATACGGTGAAGCGTCTCGTGGCCGAGGGCAAGCATGGCGTGAAGAATGGCGCGGGCTATTACGGGCAGTATTCAAAGGAGGAGGCCGAGGCGCTCGTGGCCTATCGCAACAAGGCCTACGCGAAGATGGCGGAAGTCCTGCGCGAACTCGGCCCTTCTCCGCTTGAAGCCAAGAAGAATGCGAAGAGCAGGGGATAAGCGTTGAAGGCGGGGCCGGGTCAATCCCGGCTGCCGCTGCCAATCACGCATGGGGCCTCCATATGTGATCTCTGGCGAAGGCCAGCCTAAGTAGAGAGGAGACGGCTGAATGTGTTGGTGGGCACCGATGATATGGAGCAAAAGCGAGGAGTGCCACGGTTTCGCCGAGACGAAGTAATATGCGTCAAGTTGCTGGGGCATCCATGCAGGAAATCATGGCGTATCATGAAATTTCTTCGTGAGTATAGACGAATGAGTGTGATGATTTAGCAATGATGTCCCATATACTGGGCGTTAACGAAAATTCCCGACAAGTTCTTTCTTCCGAAATCTTGATGTTTACAGGCGAGATGATAATGATTTAAATGGAATGGCATTCACGTTTGTGGAACAGGACTGATAGATTATGTCTGGGCGGACGTCGTTGACTGGATTGCTGTGCTGACCGTCTCCAAGACAAGACGACACATGCTCCGGGAGCATGTTCATGAGGCCCATGAACGGCTCGATTTTTTGATCGGCCCTTTGGCGACCGCGCACGACTATGAGCGTTACCTGCGCGGCACAGCCGCTTTTCGGCTGGCCGCGGAATCCGCGTTCGAGAATGTTGCGTATCCCGGCTGGCTGCGGGGATGGCGTCCGGTCCGAACGGGGCATGCGCTCAAGAAGGATCTTGCCACCCTGCGTCTGGCTCTTCCCATTGTGCCTGTCATCACCCCGCCCTCGGGTGACTCAGCTCTGCTCGGTATGCTGTATACCCTTGAGGGCTCCGCCCTCGGGGCACGGATCATCGCGCGTCGAGCCGCTGCGATAGGATATACAGAGGCTCATGGGGCGAGCCATCTGGCGCACCAGACGGCCGCTCCTGCAAATTGGAAGGTGTTCCTTGAGAGGCTCGAGGACGCCCCCGTATTCGATCTCGACGAAGCGGGTTCTGCTGCTTCCATGCTGTTCCGGCATGCCTATGATGCTGTAACGCTGGTCGATCGAGCAGAGGATGTTCTCCATGGCTGAATTTGGTCAGGTCGATCTGACAAGCTGCGATCGCGAGCCGATCCATATCCCCGGGAGCATTCAGCCCCACGGATGCCTTGTCACCTGCACGATCAGCGATTTTGTGGTTCTGCGACATTCTGCAAATGCGGCAGAGATGCTCGGTCACGAGGCATTGGGGATCGGTAGCGATCTTGTGGCCCTTTTCGGGTCCGAAGTCATTCATGACATTCGTAATGGTCTGACGCTGAGCGTCACCCAGCGTCGGCCTGTTTTTCTGCTCAGCCAGGAACTCGCGCCGGATGCCCGCTTCGACATGGCCGTCCATGTCGTGAATGGCGAGGTGGTGCTCGAATGCGAACCCGCTGCCGCGACTCATCGGGCAACGAAATTTCTGACCCAGCTTCATGGCATGATGGATCGCGTCCGCAAGACGACGGATATCACGCGGCTTTTCGACGTGGTGACCATGCTGATGCGTGGACTGCTCGAATATGACCGGGTGATGGTCTATCGCTTTGCCGATGACTGGTCGGGGAAAGTCGTCTCGGAGGCCCGGGCGCTTTCGCTCGAGAGTTTTCTGGGTCAGCATTTTCCGAGTGCGGATATTCCTGCTCAGGCACGCGAGTTGTATCGGCGTTCACCCATACGCATGATCGGCGATGTGAAATACACGCCGGTGCCGATCATCGAGGGGGAGGGGCTTGCCCCTCTCGACATGTCGCTGGGTCAATTGCGCAGCGTGTCGCCCATCCATTGCGAGTATCTGACGAATATGGGGGTGGGTGCCTCGATGTCGATCTCGATCGTGATCGATGGTGCACTCTGGGGTATGATTGCCTGCCACCATTACTCTCCGCGCGTCCTCCCCATCGCGGAGCGCGCGGTGGTGCAGATGTTTTCGGAGTTTTTCGCGCTTCAGATCATCGTCATCCTCAAGACGACGCGTCTTCAGGTTGCCGAGCGTACCCATGGGCTGATCGAGAGCGTGCTGCGCAATGCCGCCTCGGTTTCGGACATGCCCGCCTATCTGCGCGGGCAGATCAGCCGTCTCGCTCCTTTGATCCAGTCTGACGGAATAGCGATCTGGATCGATAATGAATGGACGGGCCATGGCATCTCGGCACCCAAGGAGGTGCAGAGCGAATTCGTCGAGCTGGCACGCAGGAAGGCCGGAACCCAGATCTGGCAATCGGACCATCTGGTAAAAGACCATCCCTGGATTGCGGCGCACACGGCCCATGTGGCCGGGGTACTGATCATCCCTATCTCACCGCAGCCGGAAAACTACGTCTTCCTTTTCCGCCGCGAGATCGTCCAGACGATCAACTGGGGTGGTGATCCGCAAAAGACATATGAGCACGGGCCGCATGGTCCGCGTCTGACGCCCCGTCAGAGCTTTGCGATCTGGAAAGAGCAGGTGCATGAGCGCTGCCTTCCCTGGTCAAGCTTCGATATCGAGGCAGCCGGCCAGCTGCGTTCGGCGTTGATCGAGGTGATGGGCGTCTATCATCAGCAGCAGCTTTCAGAACGCGCCGATGCCGATCTGCGACAACGCATGCTCAATGAAGAGCTCAATCACCGGGTGAAGAATATTCTCGCGGTTGTGCAATCCCTCATCGGTCGCCCCGTGGCCAAGGACCGCACGATAGAGGAATATGTCGAGGTTCTGCGCGGGCGCATCAAGGCGTTGGCCAGTGCCCATGATCAGGTAGCCCGGACCGATGGCGGTGGTCTGCTGCGTACCTTGCTGGAGGCCGAGCTTGAGCCGTATCGTCACCAGCCCTCTGCTGTGACGCTGGAAGGGCCGAATCTCTGGCTCTCTGGACCCGCCCTGTCTGTTGCGGCGCTGACGCTGCACGAACTCGCGACCAATGCCGCCAAATACGGGGCGTTGTCCAAGCCCTCCGGTAACCTTCGGATCTCATGGTTCCTCGACGAGGAGCCTGGAAACTGGGTGCTGGAATGGACCGAGACGGGAGGTCCTCCGGTTACACCTCCCAAGGGGAATGGTTTTGGCTCGATCCTGCTCGAGCGTGCGATTCCCCACGAACTGGGGGGTACCTCGGTGCGCGAGTTCCGGCCCGAAGGCTTGTTCATCCGTCTGAGTTTCCCGGTGCGTCATGCGGTCCTCGTGTCCGAGACGGCTATCGAGCCTGTGGCTGAGGACCTTCCGATCGCCACCGCAGCACAATCGGAATTGCTGCACTCAGCCTATGTCCTGCTCGTGGAAGACCAATTGCTCATCGCGATGGAGACCGAGCAGGCGCTGGGTGCTTATGGCGTGCGGAATATCCGTACGGTCTCTTCGGTATACGAGGCACTCCAGGCAATACGCGAGCGCGCCCCCGATGTGGCTTTGCTCGACTTCAATCTGGGTAAGGAGAGTTCGCATGAGGTCGCGACTCTCCTGCGCAAGAAGCGTATTCCGTTCCTGTTCGCAACGGGCTACGCCGATCGCACGATGATCCCGCGCGAATTCCAGGATGTGCCTGTGCTGCGCAAACCCTATTCGATCAAGAATGCGGTGCAGGAGTTGCTCAAGGTGCTTCCCGCCTAAGCGGTCCCACATCGGCTGATTTCTCATGGTTTAACCGCAGATTGGCCATCTCGGCATTCCGAGTGACGGGCGGGCACATACTGGCGCCTGCTTGTCCGTTCCAGACAAGGGGCGCCGTCGCTAGCCTCTCTCCTTGTCTCCTCCGGAGCTCATGAGCCTCCTGAGTGATCTGGGATCTTTTCCTGTCGCTCCGTGAGCGCGGTTCCGTCGGTATCCGATACTTAACGATCTTGCATGCGCCGAAATCCTGTGTGCGGGGGAGCAAACTGCGCTGACAGCGCCTAACGAGGCTGCTGGATCGCCCTTCGCGCGCGGTACTCACCCTGTAAATCCCAAAGAGGTCTCGCGGCTGTTAGAGTATGGTCCCGGGAACACGCCTCTCACGCTCACGGCCAGGTTTGAAGAGGCGCAAGAGGCGACATCCGGGTCCGGTTCCGGACAGCGGCGCGGTGTGTGGGAAACCCAGACAAACCCTGCATTTTGAGGCGCATTGTTCTTGACTTGTTCCGAGGCGTTTCCCATCTCCAAAGGATGAAAAAGACCCTCGCCGCACGTCTGGAAATTCTCTCGGATGCCGCCAAATACGACGCGTCCTGTGCGTCGAGCGGCGCGCGCTCGAAGAAGAAACCGGGTGAGGAAGGATTGGGCTCTAAAGCGCCGAACGGGATCTGTCACGCCTATACCCCCGATGGGCGGTGTATCTCGCTGCTCAAGATCCTGATGACCAATTTCTGTATTTATGACTGCGCCTATTGCATCAACCGATCATCCTCCAAGATCGAGCGCACACGGTTCACGGTCGAGGAGATCATATGGATTACCCTGGAATTCTATCGGCGCAATTATATCGAAGGGTTGTTTCTCTCTTCCGGTGTCATCCGTTCCTCCGATTACACCATGGAAGAGATGGTGCGCGTCGCGCGTGAGCTGCGCCTGACCCACCATTTTCATGGTTATATTCATCTCAAGACCATTCCTGACGCGGCGCCCCGTCTGATCGAGGAGGCCGGGCTCTACGCCGACCGTCTGTCGATCAATGTGGAAATGCCCACCGAGGCCGGACTGGCGGCCTATGCGCCAGAGAAAGATGCCGGACATATTAGGCAGAGCATGGGGTCGCTGCGCCTGCGTATTCAGGAGGCGGGGGACCGTACCCTGAGCGGGCGCAAGGCACGGCGCTTCGCCCCGGGTGGTCAGAGCACGCAGATGATCATTGGGGCGGACCGCTCGACTGACCGGGATATTCTGCGCAGCAGCGCCGCTCTTTATTCTGGGTATGCCTTGCGGCGTGTCTATTATTCGGCGTTCAGCCCCATTCCCGACGCGTCGGTCGCGCTCCCCTCGCAGGCGCCTCCGCTTCTACGCGAGCATCGGCTCTATCAGGCTGACTGGATGGTGCGCTTCTACGGCTTCTCTTTTGAAGAGATCGTGGCCGAGCGTCAGGACGGCATGCTCGATCTAGAACTCGACCCCAAGCTGGCCTGGGCGCTCCAGAACCGCGCGCAATTCCCGCTCGATCTGAACCGCGCCAGCCGAGAAATGCTGTTGCGAGTGCCCGGACTTGGGCCGCGCAGCGTGACCGCCCTGCTTTCAGCGCGCCGACACAAGGTGATCAGGCTCGAAGATGTGGAGCGGTTGCATGTGTCCCTGCGCAAGATCAAGCCTTTCGTCGTGACGGCGGACTGGTCACCGGGCCGTCTGATAGACCGAGATAATCTGGCGGCAGCTTTTCGGCCTCAACCGCGTCAATTGAGCCTCTTATGAGACATATCACGCTTCCTCCTGATGCGCGCTTCGAGGCATGGCGTGTTCAGGCGCGTGCCGCCCTGGCGGAGGGCTTGGTACCCGATGACGTAAAGTGGGTAAGCCCAGATTCTGCACAGTCGGAGCTCTTCTCTCCAGACGCCTCATCGGCCAGGCAAGGTGAGGAGGAATCTGTGGCGCGGCCGACTGAGCGCGCGGATCACCCGGTCGGCCATGTGACGAAAGCGGCCCTCTTGATGCTGCGTTCGATCCTGCGTCATCATGACCCGGCGCGCTTCGCGCTCGCCTATCGCCTGCTCTGGCGTTTGCAAAGCGAACCCGCGCTTCTGGCGATTGCAACTGATCCCGACATCCGCGAGGCCGCGCGCATGGAGCATCAGATACGGCGCGACATGCACAAGATGAAGGCATTCCTGCGTTTTCGGGAGGCGCTTCCCGAGGGCGGCGAAGAGGCGGTCGGGCGCCGGCATTTCGTCGCTTGGTTCGAACCGGAAAACTATATCCTTGAAAGCGTTGCGCCATTCTTCGCTGAGCGGTTCTCGGACATGGACTGGCTTATTCTCACTCCCATCGGCTCGGTCCTGCATGAGAAGGGCAAGGTCACCTTCGATATAGAACCCTGCACCCCACCCTCCATGCAGGATGATGTCGAGGCGCTGTGGCATCGCTACTATCAGTCCATCTTCAATCCGGCGCGTATCAAGACCAAAGCGATGCGCTCGGAGATGCCCACGAAATACTGGAAGAACCTGCCTGAGACACGGCTTATCCCGCAGATGCTGGCCGGAGCGGAAAAGCGTGTAGCCGCCATGGTGGCGCTCCAGAATGACGGCTCTGCACCGGGCTTTCATGAGCGTCATCAGGCCGAGTGGGCAAGACGGGAAGAAGTAGTGCGCGCGGAAAAGGCGGCGCTCGACGGTCTGCCTGCGCTGGCGCATGCCCTCTCGTCATGTCAGCGCTGCGCGCTCTGCCGCTACGCGACCCAGGTCGTGACCGGTGAGGGGCCAGAGCACGCGCCCCTTATGCTTATTGGCGAGCAACCTGGAGACCAGGAGGATTTGCAGGGCAAGCCGTTTGTCGGACCGGCAGGGCAGGTGCTTGATCGTATTCTTGGGGAAGTCGGGATTATGCGCGGTGAGGTGTATCTCACCAATGCGGTGAAGCATTTCAAGTTCGTATCCAAGGGGAGGCGGCGTATCCATCAGACCCCGGATCGGAACGAGATCGTTGCCTGTTCCTCCTGGCTCGAGCAGGAAATGGCCCTCGTGAAGCCTCGTCTCGTGGTGACGCTCGGAGCGACCGCTCTCCAGGCGTTTGAAGGGCGGATAGCGCGACTGGGCACCACACGAGGTCGGGTGCGGCAGGATCATGGACGCCCTGCGACATTGGCCACCATTCATCCCTCCTATCTACTCCGACTGCCTGATCCGCAGCGGGCGCAGGAGGAGGAGCGTCGTTTCGTCCAGGAGCTCACGATGGCAAAAGACTGGCTCAGAACGGCATAGGCCAATTCAACGTCAATCGGGTCATCATCCGAGGGCCTGCCGATCGGACTGACTCTCATCCAACGACTGTCGAGCGCAGTATTTGAGCCATACAAGGGAGATAGCCTGTGGGTGGCTCCGACGAGCCTGCCCTGTCAGGGCAGGCGCGCGCAGAGGGGCTCAGGCCTTGCTCACGCTGATCCAAACGGCTGCATTGGCGGGCAGCATCTTATCTTCCCCGATTTCATGGCTCGCCACCAGAATGTCACCGGGGGGGAGAGCGACCGGCTCATTCCCACAGTTCAGGACCACCCGAACGTCACCATTCGTGAACTCGACAACATTCTCGCGTGGCGCGGCCCATTTCAGGACGCCCCTCCCGAGGTGGAATTTCTTGCGCTGGGTGAGAAGCGCGCGATAGAGGGCGAGGGTGGAATGGGGGTCCTTCTCCTCGACCGTGACGGCATACTCCTTGTACTGCTTCGGCTGGGGCAGCCATAATTCACCGCTTTCATTGAAGCCGAGTGAGGGTCCGTCTGCTTTCCATGGCATGGGAATACGACAGCCATCGCGGCCGATTTCCTTCCCCTCGGTACGGAAGAAGGCCGGATCCTGCCGGTATTTCCGGTCTAGGGTCGTATGGTCGGGCAAGCCAAGTTCCTCACCCTGATACAGCGTCGCCGATCCGGGCAGGCCGAGCGTCATGAAAATGACAGCCCGCGCACGACGCAGCCCGAGCGCTTCATTCGGCTGCTCATGGGCTGCATCAATACCCTGGGGGCGGGCACCCGCATCCTTGAGGCCCAGACGTGAGGCATGGCGCACCGTATCATGGTTGGACATGACCCAGGCCGTGATGGCGCCGACCTCGTGCATCGCCTCGAGTGAGTCGGTGATGATCTCGCGGTATTTCGCGGCATTCCAGCGGCAGAGCAGATAATCGAAATTGAACGTCTGCTGCATTTCATCCGGGCGCACATAGCGCGCGAGACGTGAGAGCGGCTTGACCCAGGCTTCGGCCACGAGCATCCGGTCGCCGGGATAGCTGGCCAGAAGCTTGTGCCAACTGCGATAGATGTCGTGCACCCCGTCTCGATCCCACATCGGCGCGTCACTGGGGGTCTTGTCGTCATCCTCGCCCACCATCGTGGCACGCTCGGTATAGGGGGGCAGGCCTTTTTCCTTGATGAGGCCATGGGCAACGTCGATGCGAAATCCATCCACCCCGCGATCGAGCCAGAAGCGTAGCACGGACTCGAATTCGCTTCGGACCTCTGGATTGTCCCAGTTCAGATCAGGCTGACAGCTATCGAAGAGGTGAAGATACCATTGGCGTGGCTTGCCATCCTTGCGCTCGGGCTCGCGTGTCCAGGCAATGCCGCCAAAAACGCTCTGCCAGTTATTCGGGGGCTCGTCGCCGCTCTTTCCCTTGCCGTCGCGAAACAGATAGCGCTCGCGTGCGGCGCTGCCGGGTTCCGATACCATGGCCTCCTTGAACCAGGCATGCTGATCGGATGTATGGTTCGGGACCATGTCCGCGATCACACGCAGTCCATGGTCGTGCGCTTCCCTGATCAGCGCCTCGTAATCTTCGACCGTGCCAAAAAGTGGGTCGATCTTGCGGTAATCGGAAATGTCATATCCCGCATCGCCCTGGGGCGACTGAAAGCAAGGGGAGATCCACAACGCATCGATCCCGAGTTTCTCGAGATAGGGCATGTGATCGATGATACCCGGCAGGTCGCCAATACCATCGCCATCGGAGTCAGCGAATGAGCGTGGATAGACCTGGTAGATGACCGCGTCTTTCCACCAGAGAGGATGGGAACCGTTCTGTGTCATAGCCCTGCTTTCCATGAGGTATGTCTCAAGGAACACCGCTGCTGACGCCGGGTTGGTGCAGTCACACTAAATTGCAGCCCGGGAGCGGGGCGGGCGCGAAAGCGGGAAGCACTGCCGCCCCCAGGGAGAGGGGGCGGCGTTGAAGCTCTCCAGCCTGTTCGCTGCCACGCATACCCGGTCGCTGCCGGGCAACGACCCGGCAGCGAATGGTCTTACTTCTGGTACCCGGCCTGACGGATCACGCGGTTGGTAGCAGCATTGGCGGCCGAGAGACCGGCATCCACGCTGGTCGATCCTGCCAGGATGGAGGCGATGGTCTGGCCCACCTGGGTGCCGATCCCCTGGAAGGGGGTGATGTCGACAAACTGGGCGCCGACATAGGGCCGCGGCTGAGCCGTCTGCCCCGAGGGGTTCGAGCTTTCGATGGCCTTCAGCACGAAGGAGGAGAAAGGCGCGACCTTCTGATACTCAGCTGACTGGTACGAGGAGCTGCGGGTGCCGGGCGGAATATTGACCCAGCCATCGGTCTTCGCGACGAGCTGGATATACTCCTTGGAGGTCGCCCACTGGATGAACGTGCTTGCGGCCTCGGCATGGGTCGAGGATGCCGGAATCGCGAGGTTCCATGACCAGAGCCAGGTCGGCCCGCCCTTGAAGCTGCCCGTCGGCAGGGGCGCAAAGCCGACCTTGTCCGCCACGCTGCTCTGCTTGGGGTCATAGACCGTGCCAGCGGCGCTGGTGGCGTCGACCCATATGGCGCAATGACCGGTTGCGAAAAGCGACAGATTTTCATTGAAGCCATTTGCGCTCGCGCCAGGGGGGCCGAACTGCTTGAGCAGCGAGCTGTAATAGCTGATGGCATTATGCCAGGCGGGGGTGTTGAGCGTGGGTTTCCAGGCCATGTCAAACCATTGGCCGCCAAAACTGGTCACCATGGTGGTAACGATGGTCATGTTCTCACCCCAGCCCGGCTTGCCGCGCAGGCAGATCCCATAGGTATCGGTCGCTTTGTCGGTCGTCTTCGTTGCGAAATCGCGTATCTGGTCCCAGCTCGGCGCCTCCGGCATGGTGATGCCGGCCTTGGCGAAGAGGTCCTTGCGGTAAAGCGTCATCACGCTCTCGGCGTAGAAAGGCAGGGCATAGACCTTGCCTTCATAGCTTACGCTCTCGCGCACCGGCGCGATGACGTCGTTGAGGTCATAGGCGGCGGGCAGATTATCGAACTTGTAGAGCCACCCCTGCTTGGCCCAGAGCGGTACTTCATAATTGCCGATTGTCAGGATGTCGAACTGCCCTGCATGGGTGGCGATATCGGTTGTGACACGCTGACGCAGGACGTTCTCCTCAAGCGTGACCCAGTTGAGATGAATGTCGGGATGGGCCTTTTCGAATACCGAGGAAAGCTTGCGCATCTCGATCATCTGCACGTTGTTCACGGTGGCAATGGTGAGCGTCGTATCAGCCTTGGCCTGGGCAGCGAGACCGAGCCCGAGGGCGACACTGGCCAGAAGCAGGGATTTCTTCATTGAGGCAGTCCTTGGAAAATCATGTGCGATTTGGCGCGATGGCGAAGAATGAGAGCGTGCGCCCAAAACAGCCGGAATGGGGACAGGGACGGGTGCAGTCGGGCAGGGCGTGATGCCCCATGGGAGGCACCGCCACGTTCCAGCGGCTCAGCAACCGGAAGAAATGTAACAGGCAGGGCGTTGTCCGAGCCGCCTTCGGCCGATGGGAGATGCAACATCGAGAAGGGGCATTTCAGGCCTGAGCCTTGAGATGGGGCGCATGGGGGTCCGTCTGTCCGGTTCTTCATATGGCACTCCTTGCGGAATGCGTTCCCTCACGCTGTCACCCTTTCCGGTAAATAACAAGAAGATGACAATGTCGTAACATGAATGTGTTAAGCATGACACGTACGCTTTTGCCGACGGGTCCCTGAAGCGGCAAAGATGGTAGAGTTTCTGTAACAATACATACACTCTGTAGTGCTTTGGCCCTAGTTCTCCGCATTCTTCTTGCTAGAGATCGGTCATAGGCATCGAGTTGGGTGTCTTTGCAAATATAGGAAGAAGACGAGCATGATCTCGAAAAAGACTTTCTGCCTGCTGGCTCTTGCTGCGGCACCTTCTTTCATGGCGCTGGCTCATGCCCATGGTCCGGCCCCCGCCCCGGGACCGGTCGGTCCCGTTCCGCCACCGCCTGGTCATATGGGCATGATGCCGCCGCCACCGCTCATGGGACTACTGCGCGGGGTCGATCTGACCAAGGAGCAGCGCGACAAGATCCACACGATGATGCATGCGCATCGTCAGGAGCGACGCGAGGCAATGCATCAGCGTCGGGATCTTGATGGACAGATTGGCGCCCTGCTTCTGGCCAAAGGGCCGGTCGACAAGGCCAAGCTCGACGGCCTGATCAAGCAGAAGGAGGCGCTGAACGCCAAGGATGAGGAGGCCATGGCCGCCGATGCTGTCGCGATTCACGATGTGCTGACCCCGGAGCAACTCGACAAGGCCCGAACGACACAGGCCAAGCTGGATGCGCTTGAGAGCCAGATCCGCGATCTGCTGCGTCCCCCCCATGCCAAGAATGTGGCAGACAAGGAGGATGACGACGCTCCCTGAGCGGCTTCCATTTCATGATGAGCCCGGGGGTATTCCCCGGGCTTGCTGATCGTTGCCGAGGGCAGGTGGCATCATTTGCGGCCTGTCTCTCCGTAGTTCCCGGTGCAGACCTCTTCACCTGCCCATGAGATGGATGGGTGACGCGTACGGGCTTCGCTCCCGCCGCTTGAGGGGGACAGTTCGCTCATGTTCCGTGAGGCGGTCAGAGGAGCGGTCCGGTTTTGCCTTGACTTTGCCGTCTCGCCCCTTTAGCTCCCTGTCCAGATTTGAAACGCCACCTCGCGAAGACTCGCGCAGTGGCGTCTTTCTGTTGCTTATAAGGGTTCCACGTGTTCGACACGCTTTCTGGCAAACTTTCCGGTGTATTTGAGGGTCTGTCCAAGCGCGGCAGGCTGTCCGAGGCGGATGTTGCCGAAGCGATGCGCGAAGTGCGTCTGGCCATGCTGGATGCCGACGTGGCCCTGCCCGTCGTGCGTGACTTCGTCAACAAGGTGAAGGAAAACTCCGTCGGGACTGAGGTGCTGGAAAGCATTTCTCCCGGCCAGGCCGTTGCCAAGATCGTCAATGACGCTTTGATCGAGGCGCTTGGCGGTGCGGGCAACGTGCCGCTGAACCTTGCGGCCGCAGCGCCTGTGCCGGTGCTGATGGTCGGTTTGCAGGGGTCGGGCAAGACCACGACCTCCGGCAAGATCGCCCTGCGTCTCCTGACGCGCGAGCGCAAGCGGGTTCTTCTCGCCTCGCTCGACGTGCAGCGCCCTGCCGCGCAGCTTCAGCTTCAGCAGCTTGCCGAGCGCGTAGGCGTCGGTTCGTTGCCTATCATCGCCGGTCAGCAGCCCGTCGAGATCGCCAAGCGCGCTCTCGAGACGGGGCGTCGCGAAGGCTATGATGTGGTTATTCTCGATACGGCAGGCCGTCTGTCGATCGACGAAGCCCTCATGCAGGAAGTGCGTGACGTGCGCGACGCGACCAGCCCGGTCGAGACGCTGCTCGTGGTGGATGCCATGACGGGTCAGGACGCGGTAAATACCGCCCAGCGCTTCAACGAGGCAGTCGGCATTACCGGTGTCGTCATGACCCGTATGGATGGCGATGCGCGCGGTGGTGCGGCGCTCTCGATGCGTGCCATCACCGGCGCCCCTATCAAGCTGGTGGGTCTGGGCGAAAAGCTCGAGGCGCTGGACGATTTCTATCCCGAGCGTGTGGCCGGTCGTATTCTCGGCCTAGGCGATATTGCCGGGCTGGTCGAGAAGGCCAGCGAGACGCTCGATCACGAAGAGAGCGAACGCGTCGCCAAGAAGATGATGGCGGGCAAGTTCGATCTCGACGATTATGCCTCGCAGCTGCGTCAGATCGGCAAGATGGGCTCCATCTCCGGCATCCTCGGCATGCTGCCCGGCATGGGCAAGCTCAAGGACAAGCTGGGCGATCAGGATCTCGATACCTCGATCTTCAAGCGCCATCAGGCCATCATTTCCTCGATGACCAAGGACGAACGCAAGACGCCCTCGATCATCAAGGCCTCTCGCAAGAAGCGTATCGCTGCCGGTTCCGGCACGACGGTTCAGGAGGTCAACAAGTTGCTCAAGCAGTTTGACGACATGTCCACCATCATGAAGCGCATCAGCAAGATGGGCCTCGGTGGCATGAAGCAGATGCTTTCCGGTCTCATGTCGGGCGGTGCTCCCGGCGGGCGGCCCGGCGGTGGCTTTGGCGGCCCGCGTCGCTAACCCCAACCGGCATGATTTTTACACCGTTTTCGACACTTTGGAGTTAATCAATGAGCCTCAAGATTCGCCTTTCGCGCGCTGGTGCCAAGAAGCGTCCGTACTACCACATCGTGATTGCTGACAGCCGCAGCCCCCGCGACGGCCGTTTCATCGAGAAGGTTGGCGCGTACAACCCGATGCTGCCTTCCGACCATGCCGACCGCATCCGTCTGAACGACGAGCGTATCAAGCACTGGCTGTCGAACGGCGCGCAGGCGACCGATCGCGTTGCCCGCTTCCTCGGCAATGCCGGCCTGATGGAGAAGCCCGTTTACAACGAGCAGCCCAAGCAGTCCGCGCCGAAGAAGCGCGCCCAGGAGCGTGCAGCCGCCAAGGCCGCAGCCTGAGCCATAGACCAGGGATAGGCTTCAGCATTCCATGACGACCGGCAGCGCCCCATTAGACGTATCGAAAGATATTCTGGTCGCGACCGTGGGCAGGCCCCACGGCGTGAAGGGGCTCGTGCATCTCTTTGCGGCAACCGATGATCCGGCCTCTGTCGAGGAAATCGGGACGTTGCATGACGAGCGCGGGACAGTCTGGCGGGTGGAATGGCAGGGTCACGGCATTGCGCGTCTGTTTGATGCGTCCGGCCGCCCCGTCACCGACCGGGATGAAGCTTCGCGCCTCGTAAACCTCAAGCTCTATGTCGGTCGGGACTGCCTGCCCGATACGGATGAGGACGAGTTTTATCATGCCGATCTGATCGGGCTGCGCGCCGAAACCCGCGAGGGTAAGGTTCTCGGCACGGTTGCGGTCATCCATGATTATGGCGCGGGTGTCAGCCTGGAAATCACGGCCGCAGAGCAGGGCGGCAAGGGGCAGGATCTGATCGTGCCCTTCACCCATGCCTGCGTGCCGGAAATCCTGTTTGATCAGGGTCGGATCATCGTCGAGCCGCCGCATGAGGTGGAAGTCGAGGGTGATCTGTCGGGCAAGGACGATGTGGCGGTGCGCTCATGACCTGGCGCGCGGATATTCTCACCCTGTTCCCGGACATGTTTCCGGGGCCACTGGGGTTCTCCCTGGCGGGGCGGGCGCTTGAGGAAGGCGTCTGGTCCTTGGGTGTGCATGATCTGCGTGACTTCGGGCGTGGGCGTCATCGCGCCGTGGATGACACGCCATTCGGCGGTGGTGCGGGCATGGTGCTTCGGGCCGATGTGGTTGCCGAAGCGCTGGACTCGATCGAGGCCGATGGCCGTCCGGTCATCTACCCGACACCGCGTGGCGCGCGCCTGACGCAGGCGCAGTCGCGCGAGTTTGCGTCGGGTGACGGGGTTGTGGTGCTGTGCGGGCGCTTCGAGGGCGTCGATGAGCGGGTTCTGGAGCGACGCAATGTCGTGCAGGTTTCGCTTGGCGATTTCGTGCTCTCGGGCGGGGAGATCCCTGCCTATGCGCTGCTCGATTCCTGCGTGCGCCTCCTGCCCGGTGTGATGGGGTCCGAGCTGAGCGATGCCGAAGAGAGCTTCGGTGACGGTCTGCTTGAATACCCGCACTACACCAAGCCCGCCTCGTGGGAGGGCATGGACGTGCCGGACATCCTGCTTTCAGGACATCATGCTGCGATTGCGGCCTGGCGTCACGAGCAGGCCCGCCTTGTGACACAGGCCAGACGCCCCGATCTCTGGGCGGCCTATGCTGAAGCCAAGACCAACAGATAAATTTTCGTTTTCTCGGAGAAGTACCATGAACATTGTCCAGCAGTATGAGGCGCGCGAAATCGAGCGTCTGACCGCCGCCCGTCCGGTTCCCGAATTCCAGGCCGGTGACACCGTGCGCGTTGGCGTGCGCGTTGTCGAAGGCACGCGTGAGCGCGTCCAGGCCTATGAAGGCGTTGTGATTGCCCGTTCCAACAAGGGCCTGAACAGCAACTTCACGGTTCGCAAGATCTCGAACGGTGAAGGCGTTGAGCGTATCTTCCCGCTTTACTCCCCTTCCATCGCAGAGATCGCCGTTGTCCGTCGCGGCAAGGTGCGTCGTGCAAAGCTGTATTATCTGCGTGAGCGTAGCGGCAAGTCGGCTCGTATTGCCGAGCGTCCCCGTGACGTTGCCAAGACGGCTTCCTAAATCAGGATAGTCGAAACCGGTTCATGACAAAGGAGAGTACGGTGGCGCGAACATTGTTCGATAAGATCTGGGATGACCATGTGGTCGAACGCCTCCCGGACGGCACCTGCATTCTCTACATAGACCGGCACCTTCTCCATGAGGTGACAAGCCCGCAGGCCTTCGAAGGCCTGCGGATGTCCGGGCGGCGCCTGCGTCGTCCGGATGCGACGGTAGCCGTGGTCGATCACAACGTGCCGACCTCGGACCGCTCGCTGCCGATCGAGGAGCCGGAATCCCGGCGCCAGATCGAAACGCTCGAAAAGAACGTGGCCGAATTCGGCGTTCCCTATTTCAAGCTGCGCTCGAAAGACCAGGGGATCGTGCATGTGGTGGGACCCGAACAGGGCATTTCCCTGCCTGGCATGACCATCGTCTGCGGTGATAGCCATACCTCGACCCATGGGGCGATGGGGGCTCTGGCCTTCGGTATCGGCACTTCCGAGGTCGAGCATGTCATGGCCACGCAGACCCTTCTGCAGAAGCCGGCCAAGAACATGCGCATCACGGTGGCAGGCCAGGTTGGTCCCGGCGTGACAGCCAAGGACATCATGCTCGCCATCATCGGCAAGATCGGGACCGCTGGCGGAACGGGTCATGTGATGGAGTTC
Source organism: Asaia sp. VD9 (assembly GCF_037150015.1). NCBI lineage: Bacteria > Pseudomonadati > Pseudomonadota > Alphaproteobacteria > Acetobacterales > Acetobacteraceae > Asaia > Asaia sp. VD9. The sequence continues at coordinate 38,132 of NZ_JBBCQM010000012.1, forward strand.
GCAGGCGACGCGATCCGCGCGCTCGACATGGCCGGACGCATGACGCTCTGTAATATGTCGATCGAAGCGGGCGCCCGCGCCGGTCTGGTCGCGCCCGATGAGACGACCTTTGCCTATGTCGAAGGGCGCCGCTTTGCCCCCAAGGGTGAGGATTTCGAGAAGGCCTGTGCCTATTGGCGCACGCTGGCCACCGATGACGGCGCCGTATTCGACACCGAGGTCACGCTCGACGCCGCCGCCATCCAGCCCAATCTGACCTGGGGCACCAGCCCTGAGGACGTGATCGCGATCGATGGTATCGTGCCCGATCCGGCGCAGTTCAACGATCCGGCGCGTGCCCGTCAGGTGCAGCGTATGCTCGACTATATGGGTCTCGAAGCCGGCCAGAAGATCGCCGGGACCAAAATCGACGTGGCGTTCATCGGCTCCTGCACGAATAGCCGTATCGAGGATCTGCGCTCGGCTGCCGCCATTGCCAAGGGGCGCCACGTGGCACCGGGCGTGCGCGCCATGGTTGTGCCAGGTTCGGGCCATGTGAAAGCCGCCGCCGAAGCCGAGGGGCTGGACCAGATCTTCCGCGAGGCCGGGTTCGAATGGCGGGAGGCCGGATGCTCGATGTGTCTGGGCATGAACCCGGACAAGCTGACCTCCGGCCAGCGTTGCGCCTCGACCTCGAACCGTAATTTCGAGGGGCGTCAGGGCCCGGGTGGACGTACCCATCTCTGTTCGCCCGCGATGGCGGCAGCGGCGGCGGTCACGGGCTGCTTTATCGATGTGCGGGAGATGGCATGATGGACAAGTTCACGACACTCACCGCCATCGCGGCCCCCATGCCGGTCGAGAATATCGACACGGATCAGATCATCCCGGCGCGTTTTCTCAAGACCATTCAGCGCAGCGGTCTGGGCAAGAATGCCTTTGCGGCTCAACGCTATCATGAGGACGGATCGGAAAAGCCGGAATTCGTGCTGAACCGTGAGCCTTACCGACAGGCCGAGATTCTGGTCACGCTTGATAATTTCGGCTGCGGCTCCTCCCGTGAACATGCGCCCTGGGCGCTGCTGGATTTCGGTATCCGCTGCGTGATCGCGCCGAGCTTTGCCGATATCTTTTTCAATAACTGCTTCAAGAATGGCATCCTGCCGATCCGCCTGCCGCGTGAAATCTGTGAAAGCCTCATGGAAGACGCGCAGATGGGGGCCAATGCCCGCGTCACCATCGATCTGGAGAAACAGGTCGTGCAGCGCCCGGATGGCAGCACCATTGCGTTCGAAGTCGATGCGTTCCGCAAGCACATGCTGATCGAGGGGCTCGATGATATCGGGCAGACCCTGCAGCATGACAGCGCGATCGCGTCCTTCGAGCAAAAGCGTCAGAAAGACGAATCCTGGCGCCCCACCATCGTGATGGAGACGATTTCGTGAGCCAGGCCCATAAGCTACTTGTTCTTCCCGGCGACGGGATTGGTCCCGAAGTCATGCGCGAAGTCGTCAAGATTGCGCGCTGGCTGGGTGAGGCCCGTGGCCTTCGCTTCGACATGACCGAAGAGCTGGTGGGAGGGGCCTCATTGGCTGTGCATGGCGTACCGTTGCGCCCCGAAGTCGTCGCCATGGCCAAGGAGGCCGATGCGGTACTGTTCGGTTCGGTGGGCGATCCGAAATGGAGCGAGATTTCCTTCGACAAACGTCCCGAAGCCGCCATTCTGGGCCTGCGTCAGGAACTCGAGCTTTTCGCCAATCTGCGCCCGGCTCAGGTCTTCCCGCCTCTGGTCAACGCGTCATCACTGAAGCCGGAACTCGTGGCCGGGCTCGATATCATGATCGTTCGCGAGACGGTGGGTGGCATCTATTTCGGTGAACCGCGCGGCATCGAGACCCTTGCCGACGGCTCGCAGCGCGGGATCAATACCGAGGTCTATACGACGTCGGAAATCGAGCGCGTGGCCCGCGTCGCATTCGAACTGGCCCGTCTGCGCGATAATCGCGTTTGCTCGGTCGAGAAATGCAATGTGATGGAAAGTGGCCTGCTCTGGAAGCAGGTCGTGACCGCACTGCATGCGCGTGAATATAGCGATGTCACGCTCACGCATATGCTGGCCGATAATTGCGCCATGCAGCTCGTCCGCAATCCCAAGCAGTTCGACGTGATCGTGACCGGCAATCTTTTCGGTGACCTTCTCTCGGATCTGGCCTCCATGCTGACTGGCTCTCTGGGCATGCTGCCTTCGGCCACGCTTGGTCCGGCACAGGAAAGTGGCAAGCGTCATGCGCTTTATGAACCGATCCACGGCTCAGCGCCCGATATTGCCGGGCAGGGCATCGCGAACCCGCTCGCGCAGATCCTCTCCTTCGCCATGCTGCTGCGCTACTCGCTCCAGCGCGAGGCAGAGGCGGCACTGATCGAGCTGGCTGTCTCGAATGTGCTCGCCAGCGGCTTGCGGACTGCCGATATCATGTCCGAAGGTATGAACCGCGTCGGCACCGAGGCAATGGGTGCCGCGGTTCTTCAGGAAATGCAGAAGCTGGCCTGAGCGCCAGCCGGAGGAAGATATGTCCCTGATCGCTGCCCGGCTCAACCGGATCTCTCCCAGCCAGACGATCGCCATTTCGCAGAAAGCGCGGGCCCTGAAAGAAGCGGGGCGGGACATCATCAGCCTCTCTGCAGGGGAGCCCGATTTCGACACGCCTGAAAACGTGAAGCGCGCCGCCTGCGATGCCATCGCCCGCGGCGAAACGCGTTACACAGACGTCGCGGGAACGCCCGCCCTGCGCAAGGCGGTGGCCGGCTGGTTGAACCGCGATTTCGGGCTTGATTACAGCGCCGAAGAGATCGTGGTCTCCACGGGAGGCAAGCAGGTCATTTATGACGTGTTCACGGCCACGCTCGATGCCGGGGATGAGGTGATTATTCCGGCTCCGGCCTGGGTCTCCTACCCCGACATCGTGGCGCTGGCCGACGGCACGCCCGTGATCGTCCAGACGAAACCGGAAAACGGCTTTCGCCTCGAGGCTGAAGCCCTTCGTGCAGCGATCACACCCAAGACAAAGTGGCTGGTGCTGAATTCGCCCTGCAATCCGACGGGCGCTGTCTATTCCGAGGCCGATCTGCGCGCGCTGTGCGACGTGCTGCTCGATCATCCGCGTGTCTGGGTACTCACCGACGATATCTACGCCAAGCTGGTCTATGACGGCCTGGTCAGCAAGACTCTCGTTCAGGTCGAGCCGAAGCTGCGCGACCGCGTGGTGACCATGAATGGTGTCTCCAAGGCCTATGCGATGACGGGGTGGCGCATCGGCTTTTCGGCTGCACCGGTCGAACTGACCAAGGCACTCATCAAGCTGCAGGGGCAGAGCACGAGTAATCCCTGCTCCATCGCCCAGGCCGCCGCACTTGAAGCCGTGACCGGACAGCAGGAATTCATCGGTGAGATGGTGTCAGTCTATCAGGGCCGACGCGATCTCGTCCTGTCCATGCTCGCCCAGGCTCCGGGTCTGAGCTGCACGCGACCGGAAGGAGCGTTTTATGTGTTTCCCTCCATCGCGGGGCTGATCGGCAAAAAGACCCCATCTGGCAAGGTGATCGAGACTGACGAAATTTTCGTCACGGAACTTCTCGAAGAGACGGGCGTGGCCGCTGTGCATGGCAGCGCCTTCCTGACGCCGGGCTATTTCCGCATCTCCTATGCCACCGACACCGAAAGCCTGCGTGAAGCCTGCACACGGATCCAGCGCTTCTGTGCCTCGTTGAGCTGAGGTCATGAGCTTCCGCCTTGCCCAACGCCTGTACGGTCTGCCGCAGCCCGCGACCATTGCCATGTCGGCCAAGGCGCGCGCCCTGCGTGCTGCCGGGGTCGATGTGATCTCCCTGGCACTGGGCGAACCTGATTTTCCATCTCCGCCCGAGGCAGTGGAGGCGGCCTATCAGGCGGGGCTGTGTGGCGATACGAAATATCCGCCCGTCGGCGGCCAGCCTGCGCTCAAGGCAGCAGTCGCCAGAAAATTTCTGGACGAGAACGGGCTGAGCTACGCGCCGGAAGAAATCCTGATCGGCAATGGCGGCAAGCAACTCATCTATAACGCCTTCGCTGCGACCATCGATCCGGGCGACGAGGTGATCGTGCCTGTGCCCTATTGGGTGAGCTACCCCATCATCGCGCAAATGATGGGGGGTGTTGCGGTACCAGTGCCCTGCCTCGAGAGCGACCGCTTCCGGCTCACTGCCGAGGCGCTGCGTGAAGCCATCACGCCGCGCACGCGCTGGCTGGTCTTGAATTTCCCGAACAATCCCAGCGGGGCCATTCTCGAACGCGATGATCTGGAGGCGATCGCTGCCGTGCTGCGTGATGCGCCGCATGTACTGGTCATGGCCGATGAGATTTATGAGCATCTGACTTTCGACGGACGCCGTCATGTGTCTCTCGCTTCTGTCGCGCCGGATCTGAAAGACCGGATCCTGACGATCAATGGCATGGCGAAGGCTTATGCCATGACGGGCTGGCGTGTCGGATTCTGCGGTGGCCCTCAGCCCTTGATCAAGGCCATGACAAGCATACAGAGCAATGCCACTTCAGGCATCTGCACGCTGGCACAGGCAGGGGCCGTTGCTGCTCTTGCCACGCCAGCGGATCGACGCGATGCCATGCGCGACGTGTACCAACTGCGACGTGATCTGGTGGTGGCGGCATTGCGAGACATGCCGGGCGTGACCTGCGCCATGCCTGACGGCGCATTCTATGCTTTTCCGGGAGTCGGAGCCCTGCTTGGGAAGACCAGCGCGGGGGGAAGGGCGATCATGACGGATATCGATTTCGCCGAGGCTCTGCTGGAGGAGGCCCATGTGAGTGTGGTGCCGGGGAGCGCCTTCGGTCAGGCCGGGTATATCCGTCTGTCTGTGGCCGCTTCGGATGCACTCCTGCAGCAAGCCTGCGCACGCCTCGGACAGTTCATCCTCACCCTTGCCTGACTGGACGAAAAGGGGGCGGGGTGCGACCATGTGCCATGATCACAGCTTTCCCCTTATTCGAGTCACTTGATTTCCCGACACCCTCACGCGAGACGCTCGGCCAGGCCTATGATGCTGTCGGCGCCGCACTGGATGAGGGCGACCTGCCCCGCGCGCTGAACCTGTTTGATGCCCAAAGACGCGCCTACGAATCCTGGTCCGCCCTTGTGGAGCTGCGTTTTGCCCAGGATACGCGCAATGCCGCCTTCGTGGCTGCCCGCGACTATGCTGACACGCTCACGCCCTTCGCCACAGGGCTCGAGACCGACATCAAGAAGCGTGTCCTCTCGCTGCGTGAGCAGGCCGCCCAGCATCTCGACGCCCATGTGCTCGCCCTATGGGAAGCGGATATCACCACCTTCGATGAGCGCATCGAACCCATGCTGGCGGAAGAGGCACGGCTGAGTGCCGAATACACGACCCTTCTGGCAGCGGCGGAAATTCCGTTCCGGGGCGAGCGTCATAATCTTTCCGGGCTGGAGCCGTTCCAGCAGGCTGCGGATCGCACCACGCGCCATGAGGCCGAGGCAGCGCGCTGGGTATTTTATGCTGAAAATGGCGAGGCGCTTGATCGGATTTTCGATGATCTTGTGCGCCTGCGTACCGAAATGGCGAAGGCGCTCGGATTCGATACCTATATCGAACTCGGATATCGCCGTATGCGTCGCACCGACTACACCGCGCAGGATGTCGCGCGCTATCGAGAGCGTATTGTCACTCATGTCACGCCGCTGGTTCAGGCGCTCCTGCAGCGTCGCCAGCTCGAAATGGGTTGGGACAGCCTGAAGGCGTGGGATGAAGCCCTTGTAGACCCCAAGGGCAATCCGGGAACGGCAGGCGATTACGACCTCATGATCGTCCGAGCGCGTGAGATGTTTGCCAATCTCGATGAAACCGGGGAGATGGCAGCTTTCTTCTCGGCCATGGTCGATCAACATTATGTCGATCTGAAAAATCGCGCCGGCAAGGCTGGCGGTGGGTTCTGTACCTCTTTCTCCACCGAAGGAACGCCCTTCATCTTCGCCAATTTCAACGGGACCCATGGCGATATCGGCGTATTCACCCATGAGATGGGCCATGCTTTTCAGAACTGGAAGAGCCGCACTCAACCCGTCATTGATATGCTCTGGCCCACCATGGAGGGGGCCGAGATCCATTCCATGGGACTTGAGTTCCTGACCTGGCCGGAAATCGATCTGCTGGTGGAGGAAGGGGCAGGGGAGCGATATCGCCGCCTGCATCTGATCGAGAGCCTGTGCTTCCTGCCCTACGGCGCCTGTGTGGATCACTTCCAGCACGAAATCTATGCCAGGCCAGGCATGAGCCCCGAGGAACGTCACGCGACATGGCTGCGTCTTGAGAAGCTTTACATGCCATGGCGTGACTGGGGTGATCTCGCTTATCCGGCCAGGGGTGGACGCTGGCAGGCGCAGCGCCATATCTATGGCTCGCCGTTTTACTATATCGATTACACGCTGGCGCTCTGCGTCGCGCTACAGCTCTGGCTGATCGCGCAGGTGGATCCGTCACGCGCTATGGATCTCTATCGTGGCCTTTGCGAGGCGGGGGGGAGCCAGGCGTTCTGTTCGCTGGTGCGCTCGGCCGGGTTGATCGTCCCCTTCGAGGAAGACGCACTGGCGGAGATCGTGCACGAAGCCGAACAGATGCTCATGATGTAACGGGTATGGAACAGGCGCTCCCCTCTGGACAGAGGGGAGCAGGGGGCGTCAGCCGCGGCGGTTCCACTTGTCCAGCAGGTCGAGAACGGCCTGGGGCGACATGGCGCGCGCGTTGCCCAGCGTGTTGGCGCCGTCGGCATTGAGCAATGTGCGACCCGGCGTCACGATCAGCACGGTCGGGACCTCGTGGATAGTGACGCCATATTGCTTGGCGATATCCAGATTCTTGTCGATGCGGCCGACATTGACCGGCACGACTACGAACTGGGATTCAAGCCATTGAGCGACTTCCGGCTGCTCGAAGACACCGGCAAGCATCCGGCAGTCAGGGCACCAGTTTCCGCCGAAATCGATCAGTACCTTGCGCTTGGTGCGCGCAGCCGTGGCGAACGCCTCCTCCACTTGTGTCTTTGCAAGGGCGATATCAGGGTAGACATCCTTGGCGGGAGTGATCTGGACCCCCTTATCAAGGACCGGCGGCGCAGGCGGACCCTGTTCGGCCAGAGCACTGGTGCTGGAGAGACCGATGGCGACAGGAGTCAGAGCGGACAGGCCCAGAACAAGAGATGTCAGGACGCCGAGTTTGCGAGTCAGCACGTGTGCGGGCCTTTCTGGTCGGGATTGTCCGGGTCGGGATGAGCGCTGGAAGACGAGACGCCCCCGAAATCCCGGGGAGTTGAAATTATGACAGAGTATGAAATGTTCTGTCGGACGTTTAAATACAAGAGAGCAGGAAAAACGCGATGACACAGCGTGAGGCGGGCGAAAGAAACGTGGGAGAGGTGTCGATTACCTCAACCCTGCTGCGCACCATCGGCCTGGTGGGGCTGACGCTCGTGCTGGCCTGCATGATTCGCTTCGTGCCGTTCCTGAGCCATGCAGTGCAGTGGGTGGCGGGTACCGATGCATGGCAGGCGCTCTATGCGCTGTTTGGCATCGATAGCAGCCTTGGGCGCGAGCAGCTCATTCTTGTCGGCATCATGCTCAGCTGCTTCGTTGTTGCGCTCGGGGTGCAGGCCCTGATCGTGTTCGTTTCGGAGAGGCTCCGCTCGTCACGGCGCGCGGGGCGTTGAACGATCCAGACGTGGCATGAGCACGGCGAGTCCGGTCAGGCCCAGCCATGAGAGCATGACAACCGTGCCGCCGTAAGGAGCCAGAAAACCGACATCCGGCCCTTCGAGTGCCTTGAGGGCGACAGGAACGACGAAGAGTAGCGTTCCAATGGCCATTGGCCAGGCAACGAACCGGAACATGGCGCGTCCGGTGGCGCAGAGCGCCAGAAGAGCGAGACCATGCCACATGAGCATCTCGACGCCATGGGCAAGCATGGCTCTGCCCCCGGGGATAAACCTGCTGTCGGGGAGATGGGCGCCGAGTGCGGCGAGCATGACAGAAGCACAGCCGCACAGGCCGCAGAAACCCAAAATCAGACGTTGCCAACTGGACATGGGCGGGACACTCTCTTTCTTGTCAGGGGCCGGAATCTGTTTCGGCACCTTACTCCGTACCCCGTCGATGCAAAGAAAAATGAGGTTGGAACGATGAGACATGGTTTGTGGACAATGGCAGCAATGCTCTCCCTTTGCGCCTGTACCCCGGCCTATCCGCGTTTGCCGCCCTTGCCTGACAAGGCTCCCCCTTTCACGACGGCTGATGCCGCGTTTCTTCAGCAGGCGAATGAGCACGATCTGACCCAGATCGCGTTGGGCAAGCTCACGATCGATCATGCGCGCTCATCCGAGATCAAGGAGAACGGTCAGGCCCTTGTGAAGGATTACGATGCCCATCGCACAGCGCTCTCGACCCTGGCGAGTAAACACGATCTAACCCTGACATCTACTCTGGTGGCGGATGATCAGGCGAAACTGGATCATTTGTCCAAATTACACGGCAGGGCATTCGACCGCGCCTATATGAGTGCCGTTCGCGATGAGTCCCAATCTTCGGGAACGGCCATCGCCTCGGTCTTCACCACGACCAAGGACAGCGATGTGAAGGCTTCGGCAACAGAAATGCAGAAGCTCGATCAGCGTTACATCTCGTCTGCCTATAGCTGGCTGCCACAACTCGCTACCCGCAAACACAAGAAGACCGCCCAGCAGTGAAGACGCTCTTTCGCAGGCACCCCGTTCCAGATGACTTGAGCGCGCGTCGCTTCAGCGTGATCTCAGATCATGTCCGGTGTTTGCGCCCGTGAGTGTACGCCTCGACCGCATCGTCACCCGAGGGGGCGATGCGGGCAAGACCTCACTGGGAGACGGGCGCAGGGTGCGCAAGGACGATCCTCTGATCCAGGCAATGGGATCGGTGGATGAGCTCAATGCAGTACTGGGCCTCTTGCGTCTGCATTGTTCGCATCACGCCACGCTTGCGGCCATACAGAACACGCTGTTCGATTTGGGCGCTGTTTTATGCATGCCGGAGCGCGATGGCGGCGAGGCATTTCTGCAAAGTGAATGCGTGGTACTCGAGGAGGCTGTCGAGATGCTGCGTCGCGATCAGGCGCCCTTGCGCAGCTTTATCCTGCCTGGTGGTTCGGTGGGAGCGAGCTGGGCGCATATGGCCCGCGTTGTGGCAAGGCGCGTCGAGCGTGATCTGGTTGCGCTCGATGAGGCGCGGCTGGGTGGGATGCTGCGTTATATGAACCGTCTGAGCGATTACTTCTTTGTACTCGCGCGCCATGAGAACGATCGCGGTGAGACGGATATTCTCTGGGAGCCGACCCAAACTCTCGGATAAGCCTGATGGGGGAGGATATCTGCTGGGAGAGCCAAGCCGTAAGATAAGACCTTATCGGTACTCTCAGGGGTGACATCACAAATATTTGTGATAAGACGGCAACTCGCTGCATCGTCTGCCGCTATTCCCAAAATGGCTTCTGTCGCTCGTCATTTCTGGTCTGTCGGAGATTTCAGGCAGTGTAGTACTTCCATAATATGAGAAGTCACCCTCAGGGATTGATCCTATTTTTACGTCCTGAAACGTAGGTGACATAAAGTAAATATGGCGGATGGATATTGTAGTCGTGACGATCGTTCCTCGTGACAAAGGGAACGATCTGGTATACGAACGCTGCTCAAGGCGCCCATCCTCGACAGAGTAAGATAAGAGCGTTTCTGGCGAAATAGACCAGAGCATCAGTTGGCAACAAATATCATCAGACAAATTTGGGCGAAATGAAGTGAGTATAGACTCCGATTTTTTGAATAAAGATCAAAGTCCCGATACAGAGATTAATGAAGATTCGTTGCGTCTGGCTCTGGAGCGGCTAGGCGCGAAAGGCAACAGGCGTCAGGCTCCCCTGACGCACAAGAAATCTCCCCCTGACCAGAGACGTCGGCGTTTCGTCCAGGAAGGGCAGGTTGTCGTCGAGCATCACCAGTCCTCCCGTACGGCCCAGCGCCTGACCTCTCCGCAATCGGATGAGCAGGGTGAAGAGATCAGCCGTTTGCGCAATCTGCTCAAGATCGAGCAGCGACGTGCGGAAGACACGCAACGCGAATTGAGCGATGCGAATGTTCAGATGCGCACACTTGAGACCCATCTCGTGCACGAGAAACTGCATGTGACAGAACTCAAGACGAAATGTGCGGAAATCGAGCAGGCTCTTCTCGAGGCTCAGGTCCAACTGTCTCGCCTGCGTGAGGAAGCAGCATCGCAGAAGCGTACGGTGGAGCGTGATGTGATCGCTGCCGAGGCGCCGGTGGTAAAAAAGAGAGGGCCAGGACGCCCCCCTCTGGCACGCAAGCCGGAAACGCGGACAGATGACCAGGAACCCGTGCGGTGGTGGAAAGACTGACCCTGTTGCGCCGGTATCGGGCAGGGGCGGTATGGACCGTCCGCCCGGTCGCCGCAGAGCACTGTTGAATCAGACTTCTGGCACGCGTTTACGGCGCGCCAAGACCTCTGGGCGATCGCTTTTCATCCCGGTCGTGTGAGCGGCAAGGAGACGCCCTGTTCTCAGATCGGCCCGCTCGCTCTGCGCAATTCCCGAACAAACCACACCAGACACAGCGCGAAAGCACAGGCACCTAGGCTGCCCGCCAAGGCGCTGCTCACGGGCAGTGCCAGAATATCGCCATGGCCGGTCATCCCGCTGAGCACGGCAATCACCACACCTACCAGGCTCTCGCCGACAATGAATCCCGATGCGATCATGGTTCCGGTGCTGTCATCGCCATGGGATTGCGGATGCGCCACACGGTCGAAGAGGCGCCCGATTATCGCGCCGATGGCGATGGTGACCGAGACGTCCGCCGGCAGATAGATTCCCATGCCGACGGCCAGTGGGGGCAGTGCGAGATTTCTGATTTTGAGGAGTCGATCAATAGCGATGAGGGCGACGCCAATCGCGGCTCCTGTCAGGATCATGGTCCAGTCGAGATTATGCAGCAAAATGCCATGAGCGATGTCGACCATCAACGCGGGCTGAGGGGCGGCCAGCGCCCGTGACGGGTCCATATCAGGGCGTGGCAGTGTCCCGACAAAGCCATAAGCCTGGTAGAGTACATTCAGAACAGGCGGGATCACGAGGGCTCCGACGACGCACCCAATCAGCAGGACGATTTCCTGTTTCCAGGGTGAGGCCCCGACCAACTGACCTGTCTTGAGGTCCTGAAGATTGTCGTTCGAGATGGCAGCGGAACCTGTCAGCGCGGTCAGAACGAAAAGCACATACGCAATGGCAATATGCTGCTCATGGGCGGTCATCGCATTTGGAACCAGGTGGAGTGCTTCCAAACCCAGCAGGGCCATGCATAACGCTACTACGCTGATGATCGAGATACCGGAGATCGGCGAGGAGGAAGACCCGATGATCCCCGCCATATAGCCACAGGCACTCGCAACCAGGAATCCGATGAAGAGACAGGCGGCGAGACCAAGCGCCAGCATGACCATAAACAGCGTGTCGTGGCCGGTTACGGGCCAGAGGAACAGCGAGAAGAGGAGGCCGAGCCCCAGGATGATTGCGCAAAGCAGGCCGTTCATGACGCGTGGGGGCAGATCGCGATCGGTCTCCTCCAACGCTTCCCGATGGGTCTGGGAAAAGGCCTCACGCAAGCCGCGTGTTACAGGGCCCAGCAGTGAGAATACCGTCCAGCACGCGGCGACCGCGATCGTGCCAGCGCCCATGAATCGGACCTTGTGTACCCAGAGACCCGTGGCGAAGCTTGCGTCATCCAGCCCTGCGGGATGCGGTATGGTTGCACTCAGCCAGGGTACGGCGATGCCCCACCCGAGAATGACGCCCCCCAGCATGGCAAGCCCGCCGGTCAGCCCGACGAGATAGCCCGTCCCGACCAGCGCGAGGGAATAGGCCCCCTGCAGGCGAAAAATGGAAGGGCCGAGCGCAAAACTCGCGCTCCAACCCTCGCGGATGACGCGCAATCCGGTGCTCAGAAACGTCAGGGCAGCAGCAATGGCACTGCCGCGTATCAGGGCATTGAGCGCCTGCTGGTTACCTTCGGGGGAGGCGACGCGCAGGATCTCGGCGCAGGCGACCCCCTCGGGATAGGGGAGAGCGCTGTGGGTGACCAGCGCGCGCCTGAGCGGGATGGTAAAGAGAACGCCCGTTGCTCCGCCAAGCAGCGTGATGGAAAAACTCTGCCAGAACGGAAAGCCGCTCCAGAATCCGATCATGACCAGCCCCGGTATGGTCGCGAAAACGCAACTCAGCGTGCCTGCCGCCGAGGCCTGGGTCTGCACCAGATTGTTTTCCAGAATGGTGCTGCCCCCCAGCGCACGCAGTACCGCCATCGAAATGACGGTTGCCGGAATGGAGGACGCGAAGGTGAGGCCGATCTTGAGGCCCAGATAGACATTGGAGGCAGTGAAGATGACGGTAATCAGGGCGCCGAGAATGAGCCCCCGAATGGTTAATTCCCGCGTCGCCTGATTCATGCCGTTTCTCTGTCTCGATAGCGTAAGGAACAGGTCCTACGACGAAGCGGTTAGAAACGAAAGACGAAGTTGGACTGGTAATAGCTCCCGCTCTTGCCTCCTGCCGCACGCAGCCCGTCCGAGCCGATGAAACGCGCCCCATATTGGGTCCATGTCAGATGGCGATTGAGCTGCAGCGTCAGTGACGCCTGGGGCACGACCCCGACAAAGCCACCACGCAAGTTCGTGAAACTATAGGCACCTGATGGGCCATAGATCGCGTCATTCGTCGACTCTCGCCAGAAAAACGGTGCCTTGAACTGGAGGCTGAGCCAGTTGCGGGGAGTGAGGCGGATGACGGGCGAGAGACTGACCAGATTACTGGGGGCGATATAGGTTGTGGTATCCAGATAATTCGTCTGTGGGTTGAACGGGGCAATATAGGTGCCAACCGATCCGCTGTTCCGGCGCGAGGAGCCACCCGAATACAGATCTGCCTGAACGCCGAGAAACGGATGGAGAGGGGAGGGCGTATGACGATAGCCCGCAATCGCGTTGAAAGCATAAGCCGAGACGTCGCGGTTCTGACCGGTACGGTTCAGCTCGAAACTCCCCCCTTGATACAGGCCACCCACTGAGAATTCGAAAGAGGGCGCTCCGCCATACCAGCGAAAGCCGTAGTTCTGACGCGCCGTCGTTCCGGCCAGTGTGGTACGGTTATAGGGGAGGGCGGCCGAGCTGCCCGCTACGCGAAAAGCGATCAGGAATACGTCAAGGAAGGACGAGACGCGCTCTGCCCCCAGCGAGAAGGAGGGCGGCGCCCAGGTCAGATCCAGCCCATGCAGACGCGTGCTCCAGTCCACACGGTCATGAAACATCTTGTTGAAATTGATATTCGTCCCGACGAAGTCATAGACATCGACGCGTAGTCGCGGCCAGACCGCGTAGCCGCGCACGCCGTTCCAGGCGAGGGGGATATTCGGCGTTTCGCGATTGTACAGAATATAGGAAGGCGCATCGAGGAATTGCTGCCTGCCGATCATCACCCCTGTTTTGGCCCCGGCCAGCTTCGACCGGAGCTCGATAAAACCCTGCTGCAGATCGAGTCGCTTGCGGAACGTCCCGTTATAGCCAAACCCGCCCCAGCCCGCGGCATCGCCATTCACCAACTGGCCGAAAAACCGCACATGCTCGCCCAGATGAAGATCAGCACCATAGAGATTGCGTACGGCGAAGCGGCCGGAGCCGGCGGGGCCACGCGTCCCCAGAAAAGGAGCTTCTTCCGACCAGTTACGCAGCCGGGTTTCGCCGGAGAGGGTGAGCCACCAATGGCCATCGCGCGTGAGCGGGATGAATTTCAAAGGGTCGAACAGATCGTCATGACGGCGTTTGTCGCGGAGGAACGACCAGTCTTCGGCCCAGGGCGCCACGCCATAGCGCCCGATCGGGCCGAAGCCGGCCGATTCACCGTTTCCCCGGGTGAAGACCCCCCAATCGCCCTGGGTGCCATGGGGAGGCTTGTTCTGGAGAGGGGTGACGCGCCGGGGCTGTCCGACCGGTCCGGCATGAGGAAAGTTCTGGATTTCCGGACGTGCCGTACCGTTCACGGTCACATGCTCTTCCGCTGCGGTCGGGTCGATCAGGCCGGGTTTGCCGGTTGTTGGCCGTACGATCCCGGGGGTGTCGGTCGAGACGCCCTGCGCGGTATCTGTCGCGCCTTGCGCTGCACAAGGGGCCACGCCTGCGAGCAGAATGAAGGCGGGCAGGACGTGGGATGAGCGCATGTGGAGTGTTCCGGAGACGAAAGGTTCCCCAGACTAGCAGAATAAAACAATATGACAACGTGTTTCTATATAAACACGTTCATATATAGTGATTTAGTTCGTGTGTAGCGTGAACTTGGCCGGGCGCAAATGGGTCTGGTTGTAATCGAGCTGCTCATGGCTCAGCTGGAAGCCGACCTTGAGCGCGTAATTCGTCTGCTGCAGGTCAGGCGATGCAGGGACATCGATCAGGCGCACCGGGGTACGGAGCGATACGGTGGACTGGTTTCCCGCGAAGGATACCGGCACTTCGAACTCCTTCTTGTCGATGATCTTCCCGTCACGAAGCACCGCGACGAAATAGGGCAGCACGATATCCTGGCCGCTCGAAGCCGGGCCACGTTCGACCGTAATCCCGAGGCTGAGTTTGGTGCGGACTATCTTCTTGGGTCCCGCCTCGCAATTGCCCGTGAGCCCGCTCATGCCGGCATGGGTCACGAGGCTGCCAGCATCCAGGCCCTTGCCATCGTATTGATAGAAGTCCGCGGCCTGGCTGAGGATCTCGACAGGAGGGCAGATAGGCGCAAAGGCGCTCTCGTCATCCTGATTACAGGCTGTCAGGCCGATGCCCGTGCCCATGAGGGCAAGGAGGGGAAGGAACTGGCGGGCGGATCTGGTCATCAACAAGGCTCTTTGTCTATTCACCGGTGCGCAAACCAGGCACGGTATGGTAAGAAGGTGACACGACGCAGAATGAACATGCAATCGCGGGCTTGCATACTGGCAAGGGGTTGCGTAGCTCCCATATGCGAGCCCATATCGCGACACGTTGCATCATTCGTCATGCGTGCTGCCTTGGGGCTTGTTCGCATATACCGCCTGCCGTGAGATTGGGGAACACCATGCCCGACACCTTGACCACTTCACGCCCGCAAGAGACCTCGGAGCAGGCGTCCGGGGCACAAACGCTTCGCGTTCTTCTGGCCGGGCCCCGTGGCTTCTGTGCTGGCGTGGACCGGGCCATTCGCGTGGTGGAAGAAGCCATCCGACGCTATGGCGCGCCCGTCTATGTGCGCCACGAGATCGTGCACAACCGCACCGTTGTCGAGAACCTGGAAGAACAGGGCGCGATCTTCGTCGAGGAACTCGATGAGGTTCCTGCCGATGGCCATGTCGTGTTCTCGGCGCATGGTGTGCCCAAATCGGTTCCGGCCGAGGCGCAGCGTCGCAATCTGCTTTACCTGGATGCAACCTGCCCGCTGGTTTCGAAGGTGCATCGCGAGGCCGAACGTCATTTCGCCGGAGGCGGGCCCGACGCGCGCCATATTCTCATGATCGGCCATGCGGGCCATCCGGAAGTGGTCGGCACGATGGGGCAACTGCCCAATGGGGCCGTAACCCTCATCAATGACGCGGAAGAGGCTCGTACGGTCCAGCCGGAAGACCCTTCGCGTCTTGCCTTCATCACCCAGACGACCCTCTCTGTGGATGATACCTCCGAAATCGTTGCGATCCTGCGTGAGCGCTTCCCGCTCATCGAGGGACCGAAGAAGGAAGACATCTGCTACGCCACCACGAACCGTCAGGAAGCGGTCAAGGCCATTGCGCCGGAGAGCGACCTGGTGATCGTGATCGGGTCACCCAATTCCTCGAATTCGCAGCGTCTGCGTGAAGTGGCCGAGCGTTCTGGCGCCAAACGGGCCCTGCTCGTGCCGAAGCTTGCGGCGCTGGACTGGAGCGTGCTCGAAGGCGTTTCCACCGTCGGGATCACGGCTGGTGCCTCGGCCCCGGAATCGCTGGTTCAGGAAATGGTCGATGCGCTTTCGACGCGGTACAAGCTCGCTATTGAAGAGCGTATCGTGAAGAAGGAAAACGTGGCCTTCCGCCTGCCGAGCCCGCTCGGCGAGCCGGTCTGAGGGCTGGCGGCATTTCCATGAACGCTCCGTTCGCCGCCTGATTCCATGGCGGTCTATACAAACATCCCGCCGGAAACGCTCGAATCCTTTCTGGCGGAATACGATCTTGGCCCCCTCAAGCGGGTGGACGGGATTGCCGAAGGTGTCGAGAACACCAATTATCTGATCGAGACCGAGGCCGGTCGCGCCATTCTCACGCTTTACGAGAAGCGGGTACGTGAGGAGGACCTTCCCTGGTTCCTTGGTCTCATGCAGCATCTCGCGCGCCGCGGGCTGAAATGCCCGACACCGGTGATCGCGCGCGACGGTGTCGCCTTGCGCCGGCTGATGGACAGACCTGCTGCGATCACGACGTTCCTTACCGGTCGCCCAATCGAGACAATCACGGCTTCGGCCTGCTTCAGCCTGGGGCAGTCGCTCGCGCGCATGCATCTCCTGGGTGACGGGTTCAGGGCGCATCGCCCGAACAGTCTCGGTCCGGATGCCTGGCGCCCTCTGCTGGAATCCTGCCACGGTGCCGCAGACACGGTGCAGCCCGGTCTGACCACAGAACTCGAGAACGCTATCAGCGAGGTTCTGGCCGCCTGGCCCGCGTCGGGTAGCCTGCCCGTTGGCCAGATTCATGCCGATCTCTTTCCCGATAATGCGTTTTTCGAGCGGGGAAATGTCTCAGGCCTTATCGATTTCTACTTCGCCTGTACTGATCTCTTGGCCTATGACCTCGCCATCTGCCTCAATGCCTGGTGTTTTCCTGATGAGCGCACGCCCGATGCAGCTCTGATGGCGGGGCTGGTGGGGGGATACCAGTCTATCCGCCCACTGGCGGCGGAAGAGAAAGCTGCACTTCCCGCGCTGGTACAAGGAGCGTCCATACGCTTTCTTCTGACCCGCCTCTATGACTGGGTGAACACGCCGGTCGATGCCATCGTCACGCGCAAGGATCCGCTGGCCTATTACCATCGTCTGATAGCATGGCGTGCGGATGCAAGAAGGCTGCTTCATGTCTGAGGAAGCAAAGGTGGAACTGCCCGAGGACGCGCCTGTCGTGGAAATCTGGACTGATGGGGGGTGCAAACCCAATCCGGGACCGGGTGGCTGGGGGGCGCTTTTGTGTTCAAAGGGGCACGAGCGCGAGCTCTCGGGCGGTGAGGGCGAGACCACCAATAATCGCATGGAACTGACGGCTGCCGCCGAGGCTTTGGAAGCGCTCAAGCGCCCCTGCAAAGTGACGCTGCATACTGACAGCGAATATCTGCGCAATGGCATCACGCGCTGGCATACAGGCTGGGTAAGACGCAACTGGCGGAACGCTGCGGGAGATCCGGTAAAGAATCTCGATCTGTGGCAGCGCATCCTGGCGGCGGAAAAACAGCACAAGGTGACCTGGCTCTGGGTGCGTGGTCACAGTGGCGACGTGAATAACGAACGGGTCGATCAGCTCGCGACCGCGGCGCGCCAGGCTCGGGAAAAAACCTGATCCTGCTCCCTGCGGTCGAGATGCTCTTGCGCAGGGAGAGGAGTTCATACGGACAGGCAGATCCGGTGTGCGATATCGGTGGCGTTATCCGCATCCTGCATCAGGCCTAGAAGCTTGAGCTCATCCACATATTGCTCAACCTGGATGCGCAGCGGATGACCCGTCACGGGATGGCTTGCAATCTCGCGCTCCAGCATGCCGTTCGCGTCTTCGGGTGCGTCCTGATCCTTCCGCCAGAGCTGTGCGAGTTCGTCCCTATGGGCAGGAAAGTCATGCTGTGCGTCGCTGAGTGCGGCGGTCAGCGCAGCCGCGAGCCCAGGATCCTGGGTCAGAGCCTTGGTCGCGATACCCAGCGTCAGATCGATTCGTTCGCGTTCCGCACCTGTCATGCTGTCGAGCATGTTCCAGCTGACGCCACGCGTTTGCTGCAGGATACGCCAT
The DNA here is from genome assembly GCF_037150015.1 of Asaia sp. VD9. NCBI lineage: Bacteria > Pseudomonadati > Pseudomonadota > Alphaproteobacteria > Acetobacterales > Acetobacteraceae > Asaia > Asaia sp. VD9. Next base: position 56,289 of record NZ_JBBCQM010000012.1, read on the forward strand.
CCCATCGGGTCGTGGACAGCGACAGCGTCGAGATCGCCTGCACGTAGCGCGTCCGCCATATCATCGGCTGGGATTGCTACCCAGTGGACCGAATCGGTCGGGTGCAGGCCGCGCCGCCTGAGTTGGATACTGACGAAGCGTCGATCAGCACCTTCGAGACTCACGACACCGATCTTCCGGCCCGCCAGATCAGCCACCTTGTGCAGATGCAGGTCGCGCCTTACCAGCAAGCGATAACTGCCCCCCCGAATTCCACAAGCGAGACGGGCGGGAAGTTCGTCGGCATCGTCCTGATAGAGAACCGGCAGCCAGTCCAGCAGGGGGCCAAGGGCGGCATCGGCCCGACCATTTACCACGGCGTCGATGGCGCTGTTGCCTCCGCTCGTCTCGACGATATCCACGGTCAGGTCATAGCGCCCGAAGAGGCCCTGCTGGCAGAGCCAGAGCAGCGGATCATAGTCGGGTTCAGGCCAGGCCAGCCGGATATGGCGCTTCTTTCCGTCTGTCGCGATCTGCTTGCGATGGTGAAAAACATGGCGCGATTGCAAGGCTGTAGCGAGAATGATGCCGCCTGCACCCATGAGGAGAAGACGACGGGAAGGCGCTGCCATCAGAAGAAAAACTCCATATGCAAAAAAAATGACAAAGGGGGGTTTACCCCAGGAAAAGCTTTCGCTAGATAGTGCCTCGCCGGTCCCGAATAGCTCAGTTGGTAGAGCAAGCGACTGTTAATCGCTGGGTCGTAGGTTCGAGTCCTACTTCGGGAGCCAGGCATTTTTCTCCTTCACATCATGGCTCATCCGGTCTGATCGTATCGAGGCGATCCAGCGTCCACAGGCGCGGGAACATCCTGATCCAGAGCCCGGCCACGATCAGCGTGCCGATGCCGCCTGCGACAACCGCAGCCTCTGTGCCGATGGCCGTTGCAAGCATGCCGCTCTCGAACTCCCCCAGCTGATTGCTCGACCCGATGAACAGCATGTTCACGGCCGAAACACGCCCGCGCATGCCGTCGGGCGTGGCGAGCTGGGTGAGCGCTCCGCGCACAACCACGCTCACCACATCGGCCGCACCCAGCACTGCCAGGGAGAGCACAGACAGCGCCAGGGAGTGCGAAACGCCGAACACGATCGTTGCAATGCCGAAAATCCCGACCGAGGCAAACATGATCGGGCCTGCATGCGACTTCAGCGGATAACGTGCCAGAACGAGGGACCCCAGGAGCGCTCCTACGGCAGGAGAGGCCCTGAGAATCCCCAGACCGACAGGGCCGAGATGCAGGATATCATCGGCGTATACGGGAAGCATGGCCGTCGCCCCTCCGAGCAGCACCGCGAAGAGATCGAGTGAGATGGCCCCCAGCAGGTCACGACGCCGACGCAAAAACGCGATGCCGCCAAAAAGCGATTCGAGGCTCATGGGAGAGCGGTTGCCTGCGTAGGGCTTCAGCTTGAGCAGTGAGGTCGAAATGAGCGCGATGCTGAAGCCGCAGGCGCAGGTCAGGTAGCAGAAATCCGCGCCCAGGCCGTAAAGCAGGCCGCCGAGAGACGGCCCGATGATGGAGGCTGTCTGAAACAACGATGCCGAAAGCGCCGCCGCGCGTGGAAACTGGGCGGGTGTGGCGATGGAGGGCAGGAAGGTCTGCTGGCAGGGGCCTTCAAACGAGCGCAGGGCACCAAAACACGCGACCAGCACATAAAGCGCCCAGGGGGCGAGCTGGCCCAACATTGTCGCAATGGCCATGACCACCGCCCCGAAGATCTCGATGGCCTGGCAGATCTGCACGATGCGCTTGCGATTATAGCGGTCGGCCACATGTCCCGAGATGAAAACCAGAGCCAACATGGGCAGAAATTGTGCGAGGCCAATCAGGCCGAGTGCGGTGACGCTGTGGGTGAGTGCGTAGGTCTGCCATGCTACGGCGACCGCCAGTACTTGAGCTGAAAGTGCGGAGAGCGTCCGTCCGGCGAGGAAGGGACGCAACCCGATGATGGCATTCAGCGCATCGGGTTGCGAGGCGGAAGAGGAGGGGGGAGATGAAGGCTCGGGCATCGTCTCTACTATAAGCAGAGCGCCTTCCCCTGCGCCACGGGCTGATCGGATAACAATGAGCAGGACGATACGCCCAAAGAGCGAAATCCCGCCCGCGTGTCGCCTCTGGTATGGGACGGGATGAGTCACCCTTTCGGCGCGGGAAAAACAATGGACCTCGAGACCAAGGTTTCGCGGTCCGACTAGGCTTCAGCCGGTTGGATGATTGCATTTCGTATGGCGCGCAGGCAGGGTCCGCAGGATGAATGCAGATCCTGACCTGTCCACCGAATCGTCCGTGTCGCCGGGCGCAGTGGAGCCGACCCAGCCCGATATCCGCGTTGGAACGATCGCCTCAGCGCTTGAGGAGGGAGAGAAAACCTTCCTCTGGATCGATTTTGGGGCGCATCTGGGTGTCCGCCGGGCAACAATGACCCTGGCGAAACGCTATCATGCCCCCCAACTGGTTGGCAGGCAGGTTTGTGCTGTGGTTAATCCGCAGCTGAATAACACTACCGTGAATCAAGTGCTGGCCCTCGGTATGCCGGATCGCTCCGGTGATATGGTCCTGATCTGTCCGGACCATCGTGTGCCAGATGGAGGAAAACTGTTCTGATGGCTACCAATTACGCAACCGTCACCTGGGACCAGCTGCATCGCGACGCACGCACCCTCGCATCGGCCCTGATGGCGCGTGGCGCTTTCAAGGGAATTGTGGCTGTGACGCGTGGCGGGCTCATTCCCGCTGCCATCATCGCGCGCGAGCTCGATTGCCGTCTGGTCGAATCCATCTCGGTTATCTCCTACGCAGGCGAGAGCGCGCAGGATCAGAAGGAACCTCGTGTGGTCAAGGCGCCGATCGCTGCGGGCGATGGCGAGGGCTTTCTGGTGATCGACGATCTGGTCGATTCCGGCGAAACGGCGAAGGTCGTGCGCGACGTGCTTCCCAAGGCGCATTTCGCGTGTCTTTATGCCAAGCCTAACGGCAAGCCGCATACGGACCAGTATGTGATGGAAGTGGCGCAGGATACCTGGGTTTTGTTCCCCTGGGATACGGCCCCGCTCTTCGTACCGCCGCTTGCACGTAACCTCGGATAATTCTTCACTTTTTTTGTGGTGCTGCCCTTTCACCCTGCCGCGAGTTGCGGTAGGGTCCGCGCGTTCGGGGCGTGGCGCAGCCTGGTAGCGCGCTTGTTTTGGGTACAAGAGGCCCCCGGTTCGAGTCCGGGCGCCCCGACCACCACCAAGGGTCTCGCGATACGCGCCCTTAGCTCAGTTGGATAGAGCAACAGCCTTCTAAGCTGTGGGTCGCTGGTTCGAATCCAGCAGGGCGCGCCATTTCCGGAAATCCTGATCTACTTCTACTCTCTGCGATTTTTCGCGTTTTCAGTTCGATGTCCTGAGCGAGCAAGCGATTGCAAGGCATTCTTCGATCATGGTGCCACGCGCAATCAAGAGATCGCGTTCCCACGCGATCTACTTGGGCCGCGGAGAGGGCCTCGCATGCCATGAACAGGCTGGTCGTTCGGTTGGGGCTGTCCGGTCGCGCGTGAGCGATAGGCTCATCGGCCACGGGTTCATCCTCTCTCCTGCATCTTCCGCATCTGCGGCCTCGATTCAGAGGAGTGATTTCGAGGCCCCGTCATCTCAAGCGGAGAGCGCGAGATTCAAAGGGCGGGAGACAGGCCCCCGCAGCGATTGACCCTCGCCAGAACGGAGGGCGATCGATCAGCGCTGTCTTCATGTGTAAGCCAAGTGGCGTTGCCCGTTCCGCGGAGCAGAGGTGTGCGCTTCTTGCACATACAGGTAACAAATACTGATTATTTGTGTTATGGTTGCCATTATTCGGGAATTTCCCGTTTGATACGCGGGTTTCTTTAGCAAGCCCTTCGGGCTAAAGCCCTTTTCCGAACACAACGAATTCCCTGCTCAGCAAGCCTGCGTGGCGCGCCTCAAACCGTCGCCCGCTGTCTCGCGCGCATATTATGCCTCGATCTCACCCTGCAGAGAAATTCCCCGGATAGGGGAGGCCGTTGCCAGGGCGTATGGCGGCACGTCTCATTCACGCAGGCTCAGAGCGATCACGCACCCTGTGAAAGCACGGTTGCAAGGAGAACACTCCATGACATGGCGACCCAGCGCCAATATCCTCCGGCCCGTCTACGGGACGTCAGGCGGCGCATGCCCGACAGCCAGACCCTCCCTGCTTTGGCCACCGGCGTCCCTTGAGGGGGGAGGAGATTACAGCGTCGACTTCGACGGGTTACTGGCGCCAGGGGAGTATATACTCTCCTTTTTGTTCGATGCTGGGACTGCAGCCGATCTGGGCTGGACGAACCTGTTCGGGACGATTGCCACAGCCTGGTTGCGATGGAAGGCGTCCGGGACGCGTATCGTGACTATTTGCGCGCTCACCAGCCACGGCAATACGCATCAGGTCGAGGTCGGGATCGTCATTTCCGCCCGCCCATCTCTGTTCCCTGTCTCTCTCCCCGAGGCACCTCAAACCCCCACACTGGTCCTGTCGAGCGATGCCATGGATCGCTGGTTGCAGACGCTTCCGACCGAGCCGCTCAGTGTGTCGGGAGGCTGGTACAATAATGCCGGTATCCCGACCCGCATCGGGGGAAATAAGGCGGGTAGGTGAGGGGCGGGTTCGTGAGAAGCCTGGGTTGATAGGCCCATGGCCCAAGGACTTTGCGTCAAGTTTCAGGTGTAACCCTATCAGGCATGTCCGCCGGGCGAGACGGAAGGAAGGGCGCATGAGGCGCTCTCCATCAGAGGCCAGACCGCATTCTTTAACCCCATGCCGGGGAACAAGGCTTGGCGTCATCGACCCTTCTGCACTGAGTTCACGAGAGTGAGCGGCGCTCCGGCTTCAGTGTCGTGCCTGACCTGCAAGAACAATAAGCAAACGTTAGTTCAAAAGCCGGGCCCTGTGCCCGGCTTTCTATTTTGGAGGCAAGATGAGCCCCCCTCTTGATTTCATCACTCGGGCTGAATTCGGTGAAAGGATGCGCACTGTGGATGCGGATCTCAAGACCGTGCAGCGCGATCTTATTCTCTTATCCGCACAGCATTCCGAAACGCGCCAGATGCTCAGCGAAATCCTCTCCGAGGTCAAAAGAACGGCAGAGGTTGCATCCCAGAACACACAGGAAACCAGAAATCTGCGAAGCATACGCTCCATGCTGATCGCGGGCGGATCAGGCATCGGCGGTGGTGTGGCAGTAGGCCTCTTCTCGCTTTGCCAGCATTATCTCTCACCATGAGCGGTATCGATGTTGCGGTCGCGTTGATTGTGCGTCCTGATTTCGAAGGGCTGCGTCTGAAGCCCTATCTTTGCCCGGCCGGGTACTGGACCATCGGGTATGGGGCACGGTTTCTTCCTGGTGGTCAGCCAGTGACGGCGAGAACGAGCCCCATCACAGCGGTTCAGGCTCGCCATATCCTCCGCCAAAATCTCGAGACCTTGGTGGGGCAATTGCGCGCATTGGTATCGGTGCCTTTGACGTCCTTCCAACTGGGCGCGCTTCTTTCCTGGCAGTTCAATATAGGCACGCAGGCTGCGCGCTCTTCCACGCTGATCCGCCTGCTCAATCTGGGGAAATACGAGGAAGCGGCAGCACAATTTGCGGTCTGGAACAAGGCGACGGTAAAGGGGAACCTCGTCTCGCTGCCTGGCCTGACCAGGCGTCGGCGCGTGGAAGCCGATGTTTTCAGGGGACTTGTCGAGGCAGCCTTTCTCGAACCTCCTGCAACATGATTCGCCGGAGTGGGGCTTCACCGGCGGTGAGATGGCTTGAGTTCGCCGGGCGCCTTGCCAGCCTTTGTCTCGGGTGACGCCTGGTTCATGGTTGGGGATTGAAAACTATTTCAAAGCACAGCGCTTCAGCGCCTTTTCTTATGCCAGCATGTGGGTAAGCTTGCGGTTTATATGGGGTGCGCGAAGCGGTGAAGGCAGGACAGATTCCGGCTTGCGCTTCGACATTTCTGCAGTCGTCTCAGTAACTGGGTGCCGTACGGATTGAAGCATGGTCGATGAGAGGACGAGCGCAGAGGGGCTGGCGGCCTATGACATCCTCGATACCCCGCCAGAGCGGGGGTTCGATGATCTCGTTTCGCTTGCGGCGCAGCTTTGCGATGCCCCGATCGCAGTCATAAGTCTGCTGGACCATGATCGTCAGTGGTTCAAGGCCCGCACCGGCATTCTGCTGGAGGGGACGAGCCGTGAGGAGGCGTTTTGTCGGCTTGTCGTCGAATCTGACAAAGCGGTCGAGATTACCGATCTTGCGCTTGATCCGCGTACGGCCAGCAACCCCCTTGTCACCGGCGAACCGTGCCTGCGCTTTTATGCTGGAACGCCGCTCAGGACACCTTATGGCACGCTTGGCGCGCTTGCTGTCGCCGATAGCCAACCGCGAGGAGCAGGGTTGGGTCAGGCGCGGCGCGCGGCGCTCGACAAGCTGGCCAAGCTCGCGGTCGACCTGCTCGAAAAGACACGCAGGACCCAGGCGCTGCTCGCTGCGCAAACGCGATGGCGCGGTCTCTTTCAGGGCATGGAGGAAGGTTTTTTCCTGGCTCGCGTCGTGCGCGATCATGCTGGGCAGGTAAGGGATTGGGAATATCACGAGGTCAATCCGGCCTGGGAACACCATGTCGGTATCCGCGCGATTGACGTGATCGGCAAGCGTTATGGTGATTTGTTTCACCAGACCGAGGCCGACTGGCTCGGCCTGGCGTCACGGGCAGTGGCCGATAACAAGGCCGTGCCGTTCCTGCAGCGCGTACAGGTCACAGGGCGCTGGTATTGCGGCAACTTCCATCCCGTCGGGCAGGACTTCTTCTCTGCCACATTCCGCGAGGTAACCGGGCAGATTTCGGCTGAGCGGCGTCAGACCGGGCTCGTTCGTCTGGGGGATGTGCTGCGTGACGAGCGTGATGTTGCGATCATGACCAGTCGGGCCATGGAGGTGATCGGTGAAGCCCTTTGCGCCGATCGCGCCACTTATGGCGAACTGGACCATGATATCGAGACGATCAACGTCGCCGAGGGCTGGTCGGTCGCAGGAATGCCCCCGATCAAGGGTATCTACCGCTTCGATGATTATGGCCATCTGCGCGAAACCCTGCTGGCGGGAAGGGCGCTGGTCATTGCCGATGTCATGGCCGACCCGCGCACGCGCGCTGAGAGCGCCGGATGGTTGGCGCTCAAGGCGCGCGGTGTCATCAATGTGCCCGTCAGGGAGGATGGACGCAACGTAGCGCTCATGCTGGTGCATTTCTCTCTGCCGCATGACTGGACCAGTGACGAGATTCACTGGCTCCATAATGCGGCAGACAGGCTGGAACTTGCCATTGCACGCCGGCGCGCCGAGGAACTGCAGAACGTCATCAATGGCGAGATCGCCCACCGTCTGCGCAATACGCTTGCCATGGTTCAGGCGGTTGCGCGCATGACGTTGCGCGATGCCCTATCCAAGGAGGAGGCAAACCGTTTCTATGCGCGGCTCCAATCTCTCGGACGGGCCCATGATTTGCTGCATTGCGACGATCAGCGTGCGGCCATTCTGGGTGAATTGATCGCGAGTATCATCGGGGATGCCGGGATGGGCGAACGATGCCGTCTTTCGGGGCCGGTCATCAGGCTCGGCTCACGCGCCGCCATGTCCACGGCCCTGCTCATTCATGAGATGACGACCAATGCGTGCAAGCATGGGGCGCTTTCTGCGGGGGACGGGACCGTCGAAATCGTCTGGGAGGTCGAAACAACGGAGACAGGCAACGAGCTTGTTCTGCTCTGGCGGGAGCGGAATGGCCCTCCGGCTTCCCCCCCGTTGCGGGGCGGATTTGGTTCGCGCCTGATATCCTTTGGTCTGATTGGAACGGGAGGCGTGTCTCTGCATTATGATCCAGAAGGTCTGTCGGCAAGCTTCCGGGCCGACGCAGAAAAGATCAAGAGGACGTAATGGCCCATTCGCTCGCTTTTGCCCGTCCAAGGGCACCGACCGTTCTCGTTGTCGAGGACGAACCCTTACAGCGCATGAGCCTTATGGATCTGGTCGAGGAGGCGGGATACGAGGTCGCCGAGGCGTCCGATGCGGATCAGGCCTTGATCATTCTCGAAAGCCGACCCGATATCCGGATCATTCTTGCCGATGTTGATATGCCCGGCAGTATGGACGGGCTGCGTCTTGCCGCGCTGGTTCGCGATCGCTGGCCGCCCATCGAAATCATTGTGACCAGCGGTCGCGGTGTTCCGCAACTCACCACCATTCCGGCGCGGGCGATGTTTTTGCCGAAACCGCTCAATGAGGAGCGTGTTCGGGACGCCCTGCACCTCTTCACCTGACAAGCGCCTCTTTGGCGAGCGGTGCATCAGGAGGCTTGGGTCTCCATTGATCGTGACATCGGTTTGCGATGCGCTGCCAGGCAGCAGAGCACACTGAGAACGATCGATCCAAACGAGGCGATTTCGAGCGGGTGCGGCACACGCTGGTCCCAAACAAAGCCGTAGAGCAGAGCAAACAGGGTTTCGAACAGGATCATCTGCCCGGTGAGCGTCAGCGGTAGCAGACGGCTCATCTTGTTCCACAGGGCATTGCCGCAAAGCGATGCGATGACCGCAACGCCTAGGGAGACTCCGGTAAACTCCATCCAGGCCATGCTTGTGTGGCGGGCGGGGTCGAGGATCAGGGCGATGGGAAGCAGCAGCAATGATTGTGCGCCTGTGACCAGACCGGTAAGCAGGTTCCAGTCATGTGCGCTTACGCCGTTCAAACGATCCAGGGCGCGACTATTCCCCACGGCAAAGCCGGTCCATGAGGCAAGCGCCGCGCAGGCACAGCCGAGGCCGATCAATCGTGCGGCCCCGCCAGACGCCGCAGCTGAGCCTGGCTGGAAAAGTGCCTGCCATCCGATGCAAAACGCACCGACCATGCAGAAAAACAGCGACGGCGCGAGATGTACGAAACGCGGGGCGTCGCGGTCGCGACTGCCAATGATTGTAACAGCAACGGGCATGAAGCCGATAACGAGCGAGGTCAGCGCGATACCGCCCTGCTGCACCGCCGTCGAGAGCATGATGTAGTAGAAGCTGTTGCCGAAAAAAGAGAGCCAGAAGAGCACGATCCAGTCTCGTCGGCGCAGGGTATGGCCCAAGCGCTTCAGGCGAGGGCTTACGAGCATGAGCGCGATAAGCCCGTAAAAGAGATAGCGGCCCGCTGCGAGATCAAGCGGCGGAAAATCGCGCACAAGCTCCGGCGCCAGAAAGACCAGCCCCCAGAGCGCGCCTGCACCAGCGCCGCAAAGCACACCGAGGGGCAGATTATGGCGGGGGGCTGATGGGGGTGTGATCATGCCTGACTATCTAGCGGGATGAACTTGTCCTGTCTTGAGGGGCGTTTCGCGATTTCCGCTGCGCGCGCCCTCGCCTCGCCCGATGACGCAGTCGGGTAAGTCCGATTGCGACACCCAGCAGGGAGAGCGAGCTCACCCCGACAAGAAGGGGCGTGATGAGAAAGAGCCTTGCGAAAGGGCGTCGAAGCCAGGCAAAAAAATCCAGGTCATGAGGCCCGTAAATGACCCAGCGCGTGGCCTTGGCGTTGCTCTCGGCAACGAGGACCGTGTTTCCGGTTCTCGAATCCAGATAGAGCCGGGTTTCATCGGGCCCGATAACACGATAGGCGGGAAAGTGCCGAAGGCGATGACGGGTCGAAAAATAGTAGGAGTCATCCTGGGTGATCTGGTCGACACGCGCATCAAGGCCACTTGTCAGCGCTCTTTCCTTCAAAGTGATTACCGAAGGTGTCGCGGCTTCGAGGGAGAGGGACAGGCGGGTCGAAGCGCCTGTTTCAGTCATGACAGACAAGGCAGGGCTGCCACCTTGCCCCGTCAGGACGACATCGCGGAAATGTCTCTCAGGGTGGGCAATCAGTGCCGCTATCGCCGTTCGCAGCTCCGCCATGTCGACGCTTCCCTCAAAGCGATCCACCCAGCCCGGATTAGGCTGACGGGCGAGCAACCCTGCGGGGTTCATCGTCAGCAGCCCTGTCGTGATCCATGACAGAAGCATCCCGCCGAAAACGAGACCGCAGAGGTGATGCCACAGATGCAGTCCGCGATAGGGCGAGACCCGATGTCCAGTATGCACACGCCGTACACCGATCCAGAGCCCGAGCGCGGTGAGGATTACGCCAAGGCAGGACAGGACAATGAGCACATTGGCCCAAAGCCTCTGATGGCGTTTGAGTAAGGATGGGTAGAGCCAGTGAGGGATAGGCCCCAGCCAGGACCAGAAGCGCGTTCGGCCCGTCGTGTCCTGCACCACATCGCCGTTGACCGGTGAAAGGTACAGCAGTCGCCGCGCCGACCCGTCAATGGCGTAGCGATAGAAGCCCTGCACATGATCTTTTGTGTTCAGTATCCACTGATCATTTCGGCGCAGTCCCTCGAAATGGGCCGCGCCCGGTGTGCCGGACAAAGCTGCATAGCGTTCGGCATCGGCTCGCAGGGCGAATGGAGACAGGGTGAGGGGGCGGCCGTTCCTCAGATCATAATGTGTGCTTGCGCCTGAGAGCGCCTGGGCTCCGAGGACCGGGATCCCACCAGCCATGGTGAGGCGCAGGCTGCGATAGCGATCCTCGAGCCGGGGTATTACCGGTGGATTTCTAAAAGTCAGGATCTCATGGGTAAGACCAACGCGTTCGGCCTCCGGCGCTGGCCATGTTTCCCAGAGCATGACAATACCCGAGAGGCACCAGAGACCCATCATCAGCCCCAGCGTGATGCCCAGCCAGCGATGAAGCAGGAACGCGTAACGCAGTCCCAGTTTACGCATCTGGCTCATGAAAGACACGCTCGGCCCAGACGCCCTATGCTGAGAGGGTCGCGGTTCCATCCTCCGCTCTGATGCCACTGCGCGCGCAAATCGAGGGCGGCGTCATGGGCGAGCATGAGTCCTCCTTGCGCGGTTCTGAAACGGTCAGGGCGTAAGGCGTGGCGCAACGGTTTCAATCTCGTTTTCATCACGGGTTAAAATAAAAACAGCTCCCGGGGACAGGCGGTGAGAAGCTCTTCTTCTTCGGGCCTGGAAAGGACCATGAGGGGGATCGGGACGCGAAATCGTTGCTTGCGCATGCCAGGTTTGCGTATCGGGCACTGACCGCCCGGCGGTCGGCGCCGTACATGTTTCTGAATACCGGTTACAGTCGAAGCGCGTTTCAATCAGTGGCGATCGTCACGCCGATCTTCCGCAACTCTTCCAGACAGGGGCGAGGATCGGCGGCTATGCCACGGCTGGCTGACAGCGCCAGGGTCGTATTGAAACCGAGCTGGCTCGCGTCTTGCGCCGTTGCCCTCACGCAGAAATCGAGCGCCAGTCCGGCCAGAAGCACATGTTCGATATCGAGCCCATGCAGCAACGCGTCCAGCCCAGTCGAGTGGCGTCGTTCATTATCGAAAAATCCCGAATAGGAGTCACAGGCCGGGTCAAGACCCTTATGGATGATATGACTTATGTGGCTCTGATCGAGCCCACTCGGAAAATCTGCCCCGGTAGTGCCTGCGACGCAATGGACCGGCCATGGTCCCCCTTCGGAAATGAAAGAGACATGTGCGGCCGGATGCCAGTCCCGTGTCGCAATGATCGCTGCAAACTCCTGTCGCACGAGCTGATTTATCGGTGGGAGGATCAGATCCCCCTCTGGTACGGCCAAGGCGCCGCCCGGCAGGAAATCATTCTGGACGTCAACGATGATCAGGGCCGTTCTGGCCGGGTTCTGCAAGGCGGGCACCATTGACAGGCTCCATGGGGTGCACCACGCGGGCGCTGGGACAATTCCCGTCCATCAGTGACCGATAACGTGGCGCATGTCATCGCCGAAATGATTCAGAGCGTCCTTGGCCGACATATGGCGCCTATGCCCATTCTCGGCGACGATGGTCACGGTTGCCGTCATGCCAGCCGCCAGATGCAGATCGGGTGGCAACTGGTCGATATGCACGCGCACCGGAATGCGTTGGGCGAGACGCACCCAGGTATAGACCGGATCGACGGAGGGCAGGCCCTGTGTGGCCGTGCTGGCGTTCATGCTGGAAATACCACGCGTGATGCTCTCCACATGGCCGAACACCGGATGATGCGCCCCCATGAGATCCATGCGCACCGGATCGCCGATCTCGATGTTGTGGACTTTGGTTTCCTCGAAATATCCGTCCACCCAATAGGAGGCGGAATCGATGATCTGGATATTCACATGGCCAGCCGTGGCAAAATCACCGGGGCGCATCAGGAGATTGGTCACGTAGCCGTCGATTGAACTGTGAACGATGGTGCGCTCGAGATCGATGCGCGCCTGTCGTAGCGCAGCTTGCGCCGCGTCATATTGCGCGTGGGCCTGCGCGGCTGCCGCGGCATATTGCTGCTTTTCTTCTCCTGATACGGCAACGCCCGGGATGATCCGTCGTCTCTGAAACTGCGACAGACGGAAATCGAGATCGGCCTTGCGTTCGGCCAGATTGGCTTCTGCGGTTGCTACGCGCACCTTGAAGTCGAAAGGGTCGATGACATAGAGCACGTCCCCCTTGTGAACGAATTCATTGTCCTGAACGCGTACCTCGAGGATCTCGCCCGAGACACGGGGGGCCATGTTCACCACCTGCGCGCGTACCTGCCCGTTCCGGGTCCAGGGGGCTGCGGTGTAATAGTCCCACAGGATCACGATGACGACCCCGGCAACGATGAGGATCGACAGGGTGATAAGCCATCTGATCAGGCGTGAGGCGCGAGCGAGCACGGGCAGGGTTCTTTCACAGGAGCCAGGTATAGAGGCCGAGCAGACAAACCAGCAGGCCGAACTGGGCGAGGGGCGGATTCCAGAAAAACCGCCAGAGATTGAGCCTGCCGAAACACCACCGTATGAGCGCGAGCGTCAGCAAGGCGAGAAAGAGATTGGCGATGAACGCCGAGACCAGCACGCCCTCGAGATCGACAACTTCACTCATCGATAGGCTCCCTCGAGGCAGGTCTTGACAGATCTCACCATCGGGCGCGTCCGAGGCCGAAATGGAGCAGGGTCGAACGGTTATCCTGCAAGGTGGACCGCACGGCTTCAAGGCTTCCTGCGCAGAGGATGGCGACTGCCCGCTCCCGCGGCGTCGCCTCCTGCGCAATCTGCAGGAACCGGGCGCTCAACTGGGGCAGTGCATGGGCGAGGGTAGGAAAACTGGCCGAATTGACCAGGCAATGCGCCTCTGCCGAAAGCGCGCCGAGGCAGGGAGCCTGTCTCGCCTCGTCCAGATAGTGTCGCACACGGGCGAGTGTTGTTGCGAGATCCTCGAGCATGACCAGACGATTGAACACGTAGCGATTGATCGGGCGTTCGGCATCCATGCGTTTCGTCCAGGTAAGGAGCTGCGCCAGACGATCATATTTCAGGCTGAGCAATGCTGCGCCTGCGGGTCTTCCATTGCCCCGGAGTTGCGCCTCAAGATCCTGACCGATGGTCGCGGCAATACGAAAGCGGCGGCTCCTGGGTGTCGGGGGGAAAAGGAGCACCAGGATGACGAAGGCGATGACGCCCGAGACGAGATAGAAGATATTGCGCGAAATAAACGCCAGAGGATCGTAATCCTGATGATTGCTGAGCCCGAGAATAACCGGGAAGAACGCGCCGTAATTGAAGCCAATGGCGCTTGTCCGACCATTCATGAGCATCAGGCATGCGAATATCGTGTGAGGCAGGAAGACCAGCGCCAGCGCGCCGAAGGCCGCGACATGCGGCAGAATGAAGTAATTCATGATGATGGCGACGAACACGGCGAGAGACAGGCCAAGTATGGCCCCCATACCGAATTGCGACGTATCGGCCGCCGTCGAGGCAAGCGTCAGAATGAGCGCCGCCTGGGAAAGCGCGGCCATGGAGGCCGGTTGATCGCTCGCGATGCAAAGCCCCGCCATGATGGAAAAGCCAAGCAGCACACGCAGGGCATTGACCAATGCAGCAACGTAATCCGGGTGTTGCGCGATCTGAGCCAGTTTCAGCGCTTCTCCGGCTGGCGTCGCATGCTGTAAGGTGTCGATCCCAGTGCTGATATGTAGCCGATTGCTCAACATTACGGCGCTGCGCTCGAGAAAATGGGCATCGCTGGCGTCAGGATGGTAGTCGGGCTCCTCCTTGCGCATCGCCTCGATCAGGGAGCTGACGGTCTCGTAGCGGTCGCTGTGATCCTCCCGCAATTCATGCCAGGCCAGAACGTGGCGGCGAGCAAGGGGGGTGATGGTCTTGTGGCGCAGGATATGGGCGATGGCCCTGCCCGAGCCGAGCACGGTCAGCATGCCGATGATGGCAAGACGCGCGCCCGCGCTGCGTCGCGTCGAGCGATCGATTTCCGTTCTCGCATAGGTGATCTGGGCCGAAAGGGAGAGGATATCGCCCGCCAGAGCCGTTGTTTCCATGGCATCCGGCACGGCTTCACCCTGCATCGCTTGATGACCGAAGTCGCGTATCTCGCGCGCTCTGGCTTCGAGACTATCGGCCAGTTTCTGCCAGGCTTTGGGTGAGCCTGTCAGCATATTGACGAACGCGACCGAGGCGATGCCGATTGCGACGCAGCTCGCTCGCGAAAGGGCAACATCGAAAACGTTCTGGGGCGTGTCGATGACGTTGATTGCGACCAGCGCAATCGTATAGCCAGCCAGAAGGGCGCCGTAGGAGCGGAAGTTCCGCTCGAGTGAGCCGATATAGGTGCAGCCAGCCAGCCAGAGCGCACAGCCGCCCAGCAACATGCCACGGTCCTGACTGAAGCAAGCAATCAGAAGAATGGAGGCCGCCACGCCGAGCGCGGTGCCGATCAGACGATAGAGTGCCTTGGACAGGGCCTGCCCGCGCAAAGGCTGGGTAATGATCATGACCGTGACCGCAGCCCCGGCCGGTGCGTCCAGCTGCGCCCAGAACGCTGTTGCGAGAGCGAGGCAGATAGCCGCCCAGCTGCGCAGCGAGAAACCGATCCAACCAGGAGGAAAGGGCGGATTGGGCAGATCGCTCGGCAGAGGCCACCAGCGTATGCGCGTCTGCGCCCCGTCGCTCATCCTGCTCCATCCGGAAAACTGACTCTGTGATGAAGAACGCCTCGTGGGCTGTGCAGGTCAAGCACGCATCGCCCGAAGACGGGTCCGGAAATCCTTTGTCAGATACGCTTCAGAAACCACCCGATTCAGGGGGCACCATGCGTGAGACCAGAAGCTGATTGATTCGGAACCCGTCCACATCGACGACTTCGAACCGATAGCCTGCGGCCTCGACACGGTCAGCCTTGCGCGCCATGCGACGCAGCCGGTGCATGACGAAACCGCCGATGGTATGGAACAGGTCGCGTTCAGCATCGAGATCGATATCCAGCTCGCGAAAGACATCGCCGATCGGGGCCGCGCCGTCGATCAGCCATGAATTGGCATCACGTCGAACGATTGCCTGCTCCTCGAACGGGCTTGCCAGGCCATCCATGAGCGCGCCCATGATGTCCTTGAAGGTAATCAGCCCGACGACAAGGCCATACTCGTTGACGATAAGCGCAAACCCGGCGCCATGGGTGTCGAACTGGGCGAGCGTGTCCCACAGATTCAGCGTGTCCGGCAGAGAGAGCGTATCGCGCCTCATGCGGAATATCTGGCTGCTGATCGGCTGGCTCGGATCAGCATGGGGCGGCACTTCATCGACCACGGCCACGAGCACGTCCTCCGCGCGTATCGATCCAATGACGTGATCGAGGCCGCCATCGCAGAGCGGATAGCGCGAATAGGGACGGATGCGCACCTTGTCACGCTGAGATTCGAGTGATTCCTGAACGTCGAGGAACACGATCTCGTCGCGTGGGGTCATGGCGGAGGTGACGGAACGATCCTGGAGGGCCAGCACGTTCTGGATCAGCTGATGCTCTTTTTCCTGCAACACGCCCGATGCCGTGCCTGCTGCTAGCATGGCGTTCAGATCTTCGGGGGTCACGGGCTCTACGGCGGAGGCGGCGGGAATGCGGAGCAGGCTCAGGAGCCAATCCGAGATGATCGAGAAAATCCAGACCGCCGGGTAAAGCACCCTGAGTGCGCCGGTGAGAAACCAGCCCACGCGCAGCGCTACCCGGTCAGGATTATTGAGCGCGATCCGCTTGGGCAGCAGATCGGCGAAAAGCACGAACAGACCGGTCACGATCACGAAGGCCAGGGTTGCAGCGGTCTTGGTCGCTACGCCCTGCGTCAAGCCAGCTTCAATAAGGGCCGTGCTGAAAGCAGGAGTCAGGAGTTCACTGGAAATCACGCCGCCCAGAACGCCCACCGCATTGAGGCAGATCTGCAATACCGTGATGACCTGGCCGCTGTTGCGCCGCAGTTTCAGAAAGGCCGAGGCCCGTGCATCGCCCTGATCGGCCAGCGCGCGCAGGCGGATATCGCGCGCTGCAGCGAACGAGATTTCAGACAGGGAAATCAGAATGGAGACGGCAATAGCTGCCACCATGGCCGCAAGGCCCAGAAGCAGCAACGTCATGCGCGTAGCTCCTCATAAACAGGGACAAAGGATAGCGTGAGCCCGTATTTAGGCCTTTTCTGCCTCCCTTGCCAGTATTCGTCCGTCACGGAGCGGGTGGCAGCCCGGCGATTTCCCGCCAGCCCGCCTCATCGCAAGTGTCGAGACCCAGATCCGCCGCTTTTTTGGCTTTTGATCCTGCTTTTTCGCCCAGCACCACAAGCCCGGTCTTCTTGGAAACAGAGTCGCTCACCTGTGCTCCAAGCCGCTCTGCAATGGCCTTTGCTTCCGGTCGGGTCATGCTGTGCAGCGTGCCGGTAAAGACGATGGTCTTGCCTGAGAGCGGTCCCGATTCCGGGCGAGATTCTTCTTCGATGGTAAGTTGCCCGCGCAGGTCTGCCAGTGTCTCGACATTATGCGGCTCGGCGAAAAACGCGAGAAGATCAGCCACGATGCTCTCACCGATCCCCATGATGCTGCCGAGCGCAAGTCGGTCGTCCGATCCGATCACGCGGGCAGCGTTCATGGCCTCAACCCAAGCCTCGTAGCTCTGATAATGGCGCGCCAGAAGCTGCGCGGTGCGCTCTCCGATCCGGCGAATCCCGAGCCCGAAGAGAAAGCGGCTGAAACTGATGCTGCGGCGCTGTTCGATGGCGCGCAGCAGATTACGCGTCGAGACCTCGCCCCAGCCTTCGCGACCGCGTATCAGCTCGGCCTTTTCATGGAGGCGAAAAATATCGCCCGGCTTGTCGATTAGGCCGATCTCATGAAACTCACGTATGGAACGCTCACCAAGCCCGTCGATATCGAATGCAGGTCGGGAGACGAAATGAATGAGACGTTCGACCACCTGCGCCTCACAGGTCAGTCCGCCCGTACAACGGCGCACGGCCTCGCCTTCTGGGCGCTCCGTCAGGGAGTCGCATACCGGGCAGCGTGTAGGGAAGACGAAAGCCGGGCTTCGGGGCGCGTCCTCGGGTACGGGGCCAAGTATCTGCGGAATGACGTCGCCAGCGCGCTGGACGCGCACGAGATCACCGGGGCGTACGTCCTTTCGGGAAATTTCGTCCTCGTTATGCAGCGTCGCTCTTGAGACGATCACCCCGCCGACATTGACCGGTTGCAGATGAGCCGTCGGGGTCAGAGCGCCGGTACGCCCCACCTGTATCTCGATCTTCTCAAGACGAGTGATGGCCTGCTCCGACGGGAACTTCCAAGCGATGGCCCAGCGCGGTGCACGGCCCACGAAACCTAGGCGGGTCTGTAGGGCGATAGCGTCGAGTTTGAAGACCACGCCGTCTATATCATAGGGCAGGGCAGCACGATCGCGCGCCAACGTGTCGATATACGCGGCGATATCGCTCGCATGGGCGATGCGGCGGGACAGCGGGTTGACGGGGAAACCCCAGGCCCGCAGTTGCTCGAGATAAGCCCAATGCGTGTCGGCGCACGCGGCGCTGGCATAGCCCTGGGCGTAGGCGAAAAGCGAAAGCGGGCGGCGCGCGGTCACCGCAGGGTCGAGCTGACGCAGCGAGCCCGCAGCCGCATTGCGGGGATTGGCAAAGCTCTTCTGCCCCTGCGCCTGCATCGTCTCGTTCAGCGTCAGGAAGTCGGGCTTGGCCATGAAGATTTCGCCGCGTATCTCGATTTCATCCGGGAATTTGCCTGTAAGCCTGCGGGGGATATCGGCAATGGTCAGCAGATTGGCGGTCACGTCTTCTCCGACCATGCCATCGCCGCGCGTTGTCCCACGTACGAGCGCGCCCCCGACATAGGTGAGATTGATCGAAAGCCCGTCGATTTTCGGCTCTGCGACAAAAGCAAGCGCATCCGCTGCGGCCGCATCAAGCCCGAGAAAGCGCGCAGCCTTGGTCACGAAGGCATCGAATTCCTCGGTGGTAAAGACATTGTCGAGCGAGAGCATGGGTACGCGATGCGCCTGCTTGCCAAACGCTGAATCCGGGGCAGCCCCGACGCTATCTGTCACCCCACCCTGGGTCTTGAGCTCGGGATAGGTTTCCTCCAGCGCGACGAGGTCGCGTCGCGTGGAGTCATATTCCGCATCCGAGACTTCCGGCGCGTCATTCTGATAATAGGCCGCGTTCCAGCGCGCGATGAGCGCCGCAAGCCGGGCGTGTTCTCTGGCGTGGATATCGTCCATTACTCTTGTTCCAGAAGACTGTCTGCTGCCGTGCGGGCGGCATCCGTGATGGTTTCTCCGGCGAGCATGCGGGCAATCTCCTCGCGACGCTCCTCCGCCGAGAGCTTCTCTGCCAGCGTCTCGGTGCGCTCCTTGCGGATGCGCTTGCTGATGCGCAGATGCTGATCGCCCCGCGCTGCAACCTGTGGGCTGTGGGTGACCACGAGCACCTGAACATCCTGTGCGACACGGTGCAGGCGATCACCGATGGAGGAGGCCGTGGCGCCACCTACGCCGGAATCAACCTCGTCGAATACGAGTGTGGGTATGGCGGAGCGCTCGGCCAGAACCACCTTGAGCGCGAGCATGAGCCGCGAGAGTTCACCGCCCGAGGCGACCTTGGCCAGAGGGCCGGGAGGCTGGCCCGGGTTGGCGGCGATCAGGAAAGACGCCTGCTCCTTGCCTCGCAGGTTCCAGGCCTCTGGTTCAAGTGGGGTGAGCGCGACGATAAAACGCGCGCGTTCGAGGCGGACGGGTTTGAGCTCGGCCATGACGGCTGTCTCCAGACGGCGCGCGGCGCGCGCCCGGATCTGGCTCAAAGCCTCGGCTTCAGTCGCAAAAACCTCGCGCGCTGCCTTTGTCTCGGCCTGGAGTTGCTCGATACGCGCATTTCCGGAATCGAGCGCCTCGAGCCGCGCCTGCAGGCTGGCCAGCAAGGCCGCGAGCTCATTGACCCCGACACCATGCTTGCGCCCGGCGGCACGCAGGGCAAAGAGGCGCTCTTCGGTCTCTTCAAGCAGTTTGGGGTCTGTGTCGGCGTCGGCGGCAAGGCGCGAGAGCAGGGTTTCGGCTTCGGCCAGTGCCTCTTCCGCCTTTTCGAGGGCTGCCAGAGCTTCCTGCGCCTGATGCTGCTGGGCCGAACTGGGCGCAGACTCATCCCCCGGCGCCGGAAGGAGACGCGCCAGCGTGCGGCTGGCATTGCGCAGGGCGGCGGCGGGTGTAGCCGACCGACGGTCGCGTGGTGTCAGCTCGGAGAGAGCCGCGGCAATAGCCTCGCCCCGGCGCTCATTCTGCTGCAAACCGATGCGCAGAGACGCGAGCTGCTCTTCCTCATCCTCCTGCGGCGCGAGGGCGGACAGATCCTCAACCGATTGCCTCAGCCAGTCTTCTTCGCGTCGCGTGGCCTCCATTTCCGACTGGGCGGCGGCGAGGGCAGCCGTCGCCTCGATCCAGCGGCGGTACCCGCGTGCAACAGCGTCCCGCGCACGGCGATCGACGCCGAACGCGTCGAGCAGATCGAGATGGGTGCTCTGATCGGCCAGACCCATCTGGTCATGCTGCCCCTGAATCTCGACCAGCAGCGCGGCAATACGCCGCAGTAGTCCCACCCCGATCGGCTGATCATTGACATAGGCCCGTGAGCGCGAGTCTGTCGTGACTGTTCGGCGCAGCACGAGGGGCTCGTGAGGGTCATCGAGGGCGATGCCTTGCTCGGCGAGAAGCTGATGAACGGGATGCCCATCGGGTATCTCGAAACAGGCTGACACGGCCGCCTGGTCGGCTCCGGCGCGTACCAGACCGCCACTGGCGCGATCGCCCAGGGTCAGGCCGAGTGAGTCGAGGAGGATGGATTTGCCTGCGCCTGTCTCACCCGTCAGTACCGTAAGCCCGGGATGGAACGGCAGATCGAGCCTCTCGATCAGGACGATGTCGCGTATCGAGAGGTGAGTCAGCATGGAAGGGGGGCCCGATTATTCAGCGTGGAAATCGCGCAGCCGGGCAGAGACCATAGCGGCGCAACAGTCTCGGCCGGATCAGAAGACCGAGTGCCACATGCGGCCGAAGAAGCCACGCTGCGTGGAGCCGGGAACCACACTGTGATCGGCGAGCAGGTTGCGGTTGCGCAGCATATTGTAGCTGTAACGATACCACTGGCTGTTCGGGTAATTATACCCGAGGACCGATGCGGCCTTGCGGGCTTCATCGACAAGACCAAGCTCAAGATTGACTTCGACGATACGCTCGAGCGCTTCGGCAACGTGATTGGTCGTCTGGAAGTCCGCCACCACGCGCTGGTAGCGGCCAAGCGCGGCTTCGTAATTATGCTGTTGCTGGTAATAACGCCCGACGAGCATTTCCTTGCCTGCCAGATGGTCGCGGCAGAGATCGATCTTGAGCTGGGCATCGCGCGCATAAGCCGTTTGAGGGAAGCGTGTAACAACTTCCTCAAGCGCATTCAGTGCCTCAACGGTTCCCTGCTGGTCGCGCTGGACCTCGGCAATCTGCTCGTAATAGCAGAGTGCGCGCAGATAATAGGCATATGCGGCGTCAGGGCTGGTTGGATGCAGCAATAGATAGCGCTCGAGCTGCTGGACGGAGAGCGCATATTCGCCCTGCAGATAATAGGCATAGCCTTCCATCAGCTCGGCATTACCAACATAGCCGGAATAGGGATAATTCTGCTGCAGCAGCTCGAATTCGCCGCTCGCCAGGGTGTAACGCTTTGAATGCAGCGCATCGATACCGTAATTATACAGTGCCTCGGCGCTCGCGACTTTGGGTGCCTTGACCTCTTCCTTGTTCGAAAAGAGGGAGCAGCCGCTCATGAGCAGAAAACTGCTCGCCATTGTTGCGGCAGCGAGACGCTGACGCTTGCGCGCAGGAGGTACGTTACGTTCTGTGTTCTGATGCATGCCGACTCTTCCACTGACGAACGGTCTTATATCACGCCTGACCATTCGCGGAAGACCTGGGCGCACGAGATCGTTTCTCTTACGCCGTTGCGCGCAATTCCGTTCTCGACGATTCTTCACTACCGACGAAACGCCAGTTCTCGGCGGAGGCAAACAAGGCTCTCAGCAGCTTGTTATTAAGCGTATGCCCCGATTTATGGCCCATGAAACCGGCTTGGAGCGTATGCCCGGCCAGATAGAGATCGCCCACGGCATCCATGAGCTTGTGGCGCACGAATTCCTTGGGATGACGCAGCCCGCAGGGATTCAGAACCGTTTCGCCTTCGACCACGATCGCGTTATGCAACGATCCACCCCGAGCGAGCCCCATCTTCTGAAGCGCCTCGATTTCCTTGCGCTCGACGAAGGTACGGCAGAAACCGACTTCCTGACGAAAACGCTCCAGGTTGAGTGGCATGGCGTGGCGTTGCTGGCCGATCACCGACGCCGAGAAGTCGATGGACATGGCGAGAGCAAAGCCGGAACGGGCCGGGCGCAGCTCGGCGAAAGCACCGCTCTCTTCCTCGACATGGACAGGGCGCAGGACTTCAATGACGGCGCGCGGCAACTCCAGAATCTGGGTGCCAGCGCACTGGATGAGAAAATCGAACTCCGCAGCGGAGCCATCCAGAACGGGAGTCTCCGGGCCGTCGATCTCGATACGGGCGTTATCGATGCCATTGGCATGAAGCGCCGCCATAAGATGCTCGATCGTGGCAACGCGGATCTCCGGGGTGCCGGAATTTGCGATGACCGTGCTGAGACGAGTGCAGACAACATTGTCGTAGCGCGCGGCGATAGGCGCTGAGCTGGTCAGATCAACGCGCTCGAAAACGATGCCGTGGCCTGCCGGTGCTGGGTTGAGCGTCATGCGTACCTGTGCACCGCTGTGCAGGCCGATACCTACGCAGGTGATAGCCTTCTTGAGCGTGTTCTGAAGCGGGGTACGTGGCGCGTTGCCGGGAAGGATGGAGAAGGAGGAGGGCGTGGAGGAGAGCGGGAGAGGCACGATCGATGCTTTGAACGGTGTTTCGGCCGTGATCTGCATGATGAGAGGCTCTCCTTGGTTTGGGCCGGTTTCAGCCCGGATCCTGCGGAAAGCTGTAACCGCTATGAGGGAGAGCAGACCAGTCAATGTTTATTGCCAAGTATTACGGCCTAAGGTCCTGAAACTGAAGTCGATTTTCAGTTTCAGGATGTAACGTAACGCCCGCCTCAGCGTCCCTGTTCGCGTCGCAGGAAAGCCGGAATATCAAGGCCGTTCTCGTCACCAGCGTCATGAGACGCGCTCACCCGTGGTATCTCCTCACGTTCCACGACGGTCGGTTCATTGCGCGCCGGTTCGTGATGAGTCGGCGTGGTCGAGGAGACAGGGCGCCCGCGCAGGGCGCCGGTCACGATTCCGAACAGGCTGCGCGGCTGGGACTGGGGTTCTGGCGCCGGACGCTGTCCCTGATCCGAAAAGAGGCCTGCGCGCGGTGACGGCGCATGGGGCTGAGGCTGTTTCGCAGCCTGCTGCGGTACCGTATGCGGCGAGGGAGCCGCCGAGGCGCCACCCTGATTATCCAGCGTGTAGTGAGGCTGCTGACGAGGCACCGAGGCGTAGGTCGAGGCGGGCTGGAACGGGGGTTGAGAGCCGCCGCCCTGAGTCACCTCGGCACCGTCCGGGGTAACGGGCGCTGGCTCAGATGTCTCGGCATGGGTCTCGACGATCTCAGGCTCAGGCACACGGCTGCCATCGATACCGGTTGCGACAACCGATACGCGCATCCGCCCATTGAGCGATGGATCGATGGCCGAGCCCCAGATCACGATGGCATCATCCGACACCTCCTGGCGGATGCGCTCGACGGCCTGATCGACTTCATACAGCGTCATGTCGTCGCCGCCGGTGATGTTGATCAACAGGCCACGCGCGCCGGACATCGAGGAGTCTTCGAGCAGCGGGTTGGAGATTGCGCGATTCGCGGCTTCAAGCGCTCGATCCTCGCCTTCCGTTTCGCCCGTTCCCATCATGGCCTTGCCCATTTCCGCCATGACGGTGCGGATATCGGCGAAGTCGAGGTTGACCAGGCCGGGGGCCATCATCAGATCGGTCACGCCACGAACGCCCATATAGAGCACTTCGTCTGCCATCTTGAACGCTTCACGCAGCGTCGTATGCATGGTGGCCATGCGAAAGAGATTCTGGTTGGGGATGACGATCAGGGTATCGACATATTGCTGAAGTTCGGCAATGCCCGCTTCAGCAGCTTTCTTGCGGCGCCCGCCTTCAAAGCCAAAAGGTGTGCTGACGACGCCCACGGTCAGGATCTTGCGCTCGCGTGCCATTCTCGCGATCACCGGAGCCGCGCCTGTGCCCGTGCCACCGCCCATTCCCGCCGTCACGAACACCATATGCGCGCCGTCGATGTGGCGCGCGATCTCATCGGCGGCTTCCTCGGCGGCAGCCTTGCCGATTTCGGGCTTTGCGCCTGCACCGAGACCCTGGGTGAGGTGCGGGCCAAGCTGAACCCGACGCTCGGCGCGCGAACCGGCAAGAGCCTGCGCATCGGTATTGGCCACGACAAACTCGACGCCCTGAAGCTGCATCTCGATCATGTTGTTGACGGCATTCATGCCACCGCCGCCCACACCGATGACGGTGATACGGGGAGAAAAATCAGAATAGTTGTATTGCGGGGCAGTGAGATTGAGCGTCATGGCGTGATCCGAATAGGGCTGAAATCAGTCTCGAATGGCAGGAGAATGACTATAGAGCATGTACTACATAGGTTACTTTTTCCTCACGCGCGACCCCTAATGAAATGCACGAGGCGCTTTAGCATGCCTCCCGCGCGCGGCTCGGGGGCATCGGCGTCATGGAAGCTGCGATCAGCACCTGCAGCCCAGGCCAGCAGCCCCGAAGCGGTGGAGAAACCGGCAGAATTGGCCCCGATTTCAGGCAGGCCGACAATGCCCAGGGGACGGCCCAGTCTGACGGGACGATCCAGAATACGCGCCGCCATGGGGCCGACACCGTCGAGCAGAGACGCCCCCCCGGTCAGGACCACACGCTCGCGCCCGGTCCGACCAAATCCCGCGTCGTCGAGCCTGTCGCGGACCAGTTCGAGTGTCTCCTCGATGCGCGGACGAATGGCGGAAACGAGCCGTGCCCGTGAAACGGTGGTCAACGATCCCGCTGCTTCGCCGATTTTCTGAAGCGTGATCAGTTCGCTGCTGTCCTCGGCCGAAAGCTCGGCTGCGCCGTATTTGGTCTTCAGGCGCTCGGCTTCATCCAGCGATGTCGAGAGCATGCCCGCCAGATCGCGAGTGACATGCAGCCCCCCCACGGGCAGGAATGCGGTGTGGCGCAGCATTCCCTCGCCGAATACTGCGACCGAGGTCGTACCCCCGCCCATATCGACCACGGTTGCACCAAGTTCGCGCTCATCAGCGTCGAGTACCGAGAGTCCTGAGGCAAAAGCTGCAGAGACGAGATTGGTCATCTTGAGTTCTGAGCGCATCAGCACGGAATCGAGTGTACGAACGGCGGCCGTGGCCGCGTCAACGACATGCAACCGTGCGGTGAGCTGTTCGCAGACCTGCCCACGCGGATCGACGATGCCGTAAGTATCGTCCACCGCGTAGCCGATGGGCAGGGTGTGGATGACCGTACGTCCTTCGGTATAGGCGCGTGCCTGACCCTCGGCCACGACACGGCTCATATCGGCTTCTCCGACTTCACGGCCGCCGATCGGCATGCGCGCATTGAACAGCCGGCTCTCAGGATGACCGCATGAGAGATTGACCGTGATATTGTCCAGTCGTCGGTCAGCCGCGTCTTCCGCCTGCCCGACAGTGGCCCTGATAGCCTGTTCGGCCTCCTTGAGATCGACGATATTGCCGTTTCGTATCCCGCGTGAGCGCCGCCATCCATAGCCGAGAACGCGTAACGTGCCATCGGCCTCTCCCCGCCCGATCAGGCAGGTCATCTTGGTCGAGCCGATATCGAGCACGCCGAAAACACCAACGCGCCAATGCCGCGGCAAAGCGGGCTCATCAGCCGGGGGCAATGCCAGGATATGGTCTTCTGACCGCTCCTGATTGCGTCGCCCCGTGCTTACTGGCAGCAGGGCGCGACTGCGGACGGTGCGACGGCGCTTCTTGCGGGGAGCTTCCGGATCGGTCGTGACGAGATCGTTCATTCTGCCGGGGCTCCATTGAGTGGCTGAGGGGCGGGCAAGGGGCGTTCCGCATCCTGTGGCGGAACCGGACGGGTCGCTGAGGGGCTTTGGGTCGGATGCGGTGCGGGAATCATCCGGTTGTTCCCTGCATCACCCGCAGTCGAGGGCGTTCGCTCCTTCATCGGTCGCATCGCCGGGCCGCGGCCCTGATCGGCACCTCTGTCGGTTTCCGAACGGCCACTCACCGGTTTCCTGGCCGGAGAGTCGACGCGGCTCTTCCCGCCATCGGTAGCGGAGGAAGACGGTTTAGGCGCCGTATCCGAATTCACCGTGCCATCGGCAGGCTTGCCGTCGCTGTTCTCGGCTGCGGGTGCGTTCTGATGAATGACCATGCGGTCGGGAAGGCGCATGTCGATCGATACGACCGGGCGTTCCAGCAGACGAAATTGTGCCTGATACTGCGCCAGGCGGGCCAGTGCTGCCTGTTCCTGCCCTTCAGGCAAAAGCACGGAGGCGCCATCGCGCAGGGTCAGATTCCAGCGCCGCTGGCCGATCCGGACCGCGGCCACCACGAAATCCTTGACCACTGGATTGGCCGTCATCGCATCTACAAGGGACGATGCGGCGACATTCGCCCCTTCACCCACCACAAGCGGCAGGCGAATGAAGGCCTGACCGTTCTTGCCTTCAAGCCCCTGATCAGGAACTTTCTCTCCTGCGCGGTTGATCAGGATGAAATGGCCATGATCCTGCCAGACGGCAATCGGACTGCGCTCGACAATGCTCACGATCACCGTATCGGGCATATGGCGCGACACCATGGCATGATCGACAAAGGGCAGAGTGTCGATCCGGTCGCGCGCCGCCGAGACCGAAAACCCGAATATTGGCTGGCCGACCGACGTGCCGAGCGCCTTCATCAGATCTTCTTCAGGAGTGAGATTGCGGCCCTCGACACGAATGGTCTTGATCTGGAATGGCAGGTACTGGACCAGTTTCGCGCGGTAAGGTGCGAAACGGGATTCCGAGCTCGACAGATGCAACGCCGAAATTCCGAATCCCGCCAGTCCGAGCAGGATGAGAAAAGCGACGAACAGACGCAGCCCGCGCTTGTGCCGGCGCATGAACAGCGCGAGACGGGCAGGCCTGTCCTGCTGCACCGGGCCGCGATAAGGCGCGTCTGGCCGTCTGTTTTTCATGCAGGGCGTTTACCGCGTGTCGTCAGGGCGTCACGCACCAGCCAGTCGCAGAGCTCGGGGTAGGAAATGCCGCAATAGGCTGCCTGCTCGGGCAAAAGTGAGGTTGCCGTCATGCCGGGCTGCGTATTGACCTCCAGCAGGATCAAGCGGGCGTTGTCCTCGTCATAGCGGAAGTCGGAGCGTGAGGCACCGGAGCATCCCAGCGCCTTGTGCGCCGCTTCTGCACAGCGCAGGGCCTGTTCGAAAATCGCCTCAGGGACTTGCGCCGGAACATGATGCACCGAGCCGCCAGGCGCGTATTTGGCATCGAAATCATAGAAATCACCCGTCGGCGAGGCCGCCACGATATCGGTCACGGTCAGGGCGCGATCACCCAGCACCGCGACGGTGAGCTCGCGACCGGGGATGTATTCCTCGACCAGCGCCTCATGGCCATAGGCCCAGCCTGCGGCGATGGTCTGGCGACGATTGCTCCCTGTGCGTACGATCTCGACCCCGAAGGACGAGCCTTCGGCAATAGGTTTGACCACATAGGGTGTGGGAAGCGGATCGGCGTCCGCCAGCTCCTCCATGGTGACCACACGCCCTTCTGCCACGGGCAGCCCGGCAGCGGCAAAGACCCGTCGCGAGGCATCCTTGTCCATCGCGAGAGACGATGCGCGTATGGAGGAATGGGTATAGGGCAGGCCCATCCATTCAAGCACGCCCTGAATGGCGCCATCTTCACCCAGCGGGCCATGGAGTGCGTTGAACACCACATCGGGTGACGCAGCGCGCAATGCCCTGATCGTCTCCACCAGATCAGGACCGGCATCGACACTCACCACGTCATGACCGGCCTCGACAAGAGCCTGCGCCACGCCCGCGCCGCTACGCAGGCTGACCGGACGCTCGCTGGAAATTCCTCCCTGCAGGACGGCAATTTTCAGGCTCATGGCGTTTCCTCCCGGCGCAATTCGTCGACTGATGGTGTGTCTTTTTGCTGAGCGTGGTCGTGCAAGACTTCCCCAGCTTTTCTGCCCAGTCGCTTGATCTCCCAGTGCAGCGCGATGCCGCTATGGTCGAGCACACGCTGGCGCACGAGATCGCCAAGCGTCTCCAGATCCGCGCTCGTGGCCTCGCCCAGATTGAGCAGGAAGTTGCAGTGTTTTTCGCTTACCTGCGCGCCGCCCTGGATGAGTCCCCGACATCCGGCCTCGTCGATCAGTTGCCACGCCTTGTGCCCGTCCGGATTGCGAAAGGTCGAGCCGCCTGTACGCGATTTGATGGGCTGCGAGGCTTCGCGTGCCTCCTTGATCCCGGCAATATGGGCGCGGATCTGCGCCTTGTCGCCCGGCTGGGCCCTCAGGCGCGCGCGCAGCACGATGGCCCCCTGAGGCAGCACGGCATGGCGATAGGTGAAGGCCAAGGCGGGATTATCGAGTTTCGTGATCGATCCGTCCGGCAGCAGGACCTCTGCCCAGTCGAGCACGGCGTTGATATCGGAGCCATAGGCCCCGGCATTCATCACCACCGCCCCACCTATCGACCCCGGAATTCCGGCGAGGAACTCCACGCCCGCCAGACCGGCACCTGCGGCCTGCTCGGCCACCATCATGTCGAGCGCCGCAGCCCCGGCGATCAGCCCGTCCGGTTCGATCACGATCTCCGCAAAGCCGCCCGCCAGACGCACCACGAGTCCATCCAGCCCGCCATCGCGAATGATGACATTCGAACACGCCCCGAGCACGGTAACCGGGGTATGCGGGGGCAGGGCGGCCAGGGTTTCGGCCAGATCCTGCGCATCCTTGGGGACAAAGAGGGCCTCGGCATTGCCGCCGGTACGAAACCACGCGCGTGGGCCGAGCGGCGCATCGAAGCTCAGCCTCCCCCTTGGGGTAAGATCACGAAGCGCGGTGCTCATGATGCCTTGCCATTC
Source organism: Asaia sp. VD9 (assembly GCF_037150015.1). Lineage (NCBI taxonomy): Bacteria > Pseudomonadati > Pseudomonadota > Alphaproteobacteria > Acetobacterales > Acetobacteraceae > Asaia > Asaia sp. VD9. The sequence goes on from NZ_JBBCQM010000012.1 coordinate 84,994, forward strand.
AGCGCGGCGAGCTGCCCAGGCAGGGCCTGCGCCCAGTTGGTAATGGTGCCGGCGCCGAGGCAGACCACGAAATCACCGGGCTTTGCGATGGCATTGATCATCTCGGCCAAATGTTCCGGGCCGGGCAGCGGCACGACCGAGCGATGGCCGCTTGCGCGGAGCCCCTCGATGAGGGAGTCGCGGCTGATCCCCTCGATCGGGGCCTCACCCGCAGCGTAGACGTCGGTCACGATCACCGTGCCGGCATCGTTCATGCAGGTGCAGAAATCGCTGAACAGGGCCTCGAGGCGCGAATAGCGATGGGGCTGCACCACGGCAATCACGTCGCGCGCACCAGCCTGACGTGCGGCGCGCAGAACTGCCGCGATCTCGACCGGATGATGGCCGTAATCGTCGATTACGGTGATGCCGTTGAAGTCGCCACAGCGCGTGAAGCGACGCTTGACGCCACGGAAACCGGCCAGAGCCAGGCGGATCGTCTCGTCATTGATGTCCATCTCGCTCGCGACCGCAATCGCGGCGAGCGCGTTGAGTACATTATGCTGCCCGAGCATCGGCAGGCGGAACGGCCCGGCCCTGCGCGTCGTCTTTTGCGTGCGGCTCGTGATGACGACTTCAAACGTCGCGCCCAGACGGTCGGTGATCAGCTTGTCGGCGCGCACATCGGCCTGAGGGCTGAAGCCATAGGTCACCACGCGATGATCGGACAGGCGCGGGATCATCTGCTGGACGGCTGGGTGATCGATGCAGAGCACGGCAAAACCATAGAACGGGATATTGGACACGAACTGATCATAGGCGGCCTGCATGGCCTCGGCCGTGCCCCAGTGATCCAGATGCTCGGGATCCATATTGGTGACGACCGCAATTACGGCCGGAAGACGCAGGAAGGAGCCGTCGCTCTCATCGGCCTCGACCACCATCCAGTCGCCCGAGCCCATACGCGTATTTGTGCCATAGGCCTCGATGATGCCACCGTTGATGACCGTGGGATCGAGCCGGGCCTGCTCAAGCACGCAGGCCACGAGGCTGGTGGTAGTGGTCTTGCCATGGGTGCCGCCGATGGCCACGGCCCAGCGCAGACGCATCAGCTCGGCCAGCATTTCGGCGCGACGCACGACGGGGATCAGCCGAGCCCGTGCGGCAAGCACTTCAGGATTGTCCTTCTTGACCGCCGTCGAGGTCACAACGACCTGCGCCGTCCCCAGATTGGCCTCATCATGACCAATCGCCACGATGATGCCGAGCTTGCGCAGGCGCAGGACGTTGGCATTCTCGCTGATATCGGAGCCCTGCACCTTGTAGCCCAGCATATGCAGCACTTCGGCGATTCCAGACATGCCAATACCGCCGATGCCGACGAAATGGATGGTGCCAATGGAAAGGGGAAGTGCGCGCATGGACCAGGCTTTCAGAGAAACAGCAAAGGATCGGTTGACGAGGTGACGTGTCAGGAAACGGGGGAGCGGTAATCCACTATGCGGGCTTCGACAAGGTCGGCCAGCAGGCGGGCGCTCTGCGGATGGGCGAAGCGTCTTGCCGCAGCCGCTGCCCCCGCAAGTCGCTCAGGGTCGTTCAGCAGCGGGGCCAGGAACGCGGCAAGGGCATCGGGGGTGAAATCCTTCTGGCGGAACATCCAGGCCCCGCCTTCATCGACCAGTTGGGTCGCATTTGCCCCCTGCTCATCAGAAGCGGCAATCGGCAAGGGGACGAGGATCGACGGCTTTCCCGCAATCGTCAGTTCCGCCACTGAGGAGCCGCCAGCACGGCCGATGACGAGATGCGCCTTTTGCAAAAGAGAGGCCACGTCGGAGAAGAATGGCGCCAGAACGCAATCGATGCCCGCCTTGTCATAAGCGGCCTGTACCTCTGGAATATCCTTGTTATGCACCTGCTGGGTTACATGGAGCCTGGCTTTGAACCCCGGCGGTAGCTGCGCCAGCGCCGCAGGCACGGTGGTCGAGAATACGCGGGCCCCCAGCGACCCACCCCAGACCAGAAGATGGAGCGCGTCGCCCGGTGGCGTGTAGGGCGTGTCCAGCAGGGCCTCGATCTCCGGGCGCACCGGCATGCCGGTGAGCGCCGCGCGCAGACCAAGCGGCAACCTTGCGACGGTGGGAAAGGAGGTCGCGATGGATGTCGCGAAACGTGCCAGGAGCGCATTGGCCTGACCCAGAACCGCGTTGCCTTCGTGCAGGATCACGAGCGGGCGTCTGGAGCCAGGCAGGAAGCGGCTACCAAGAATGGGCGGCACCGAGGGGTACCCGCCGAAACCGATCACGGCGACCGGGTTGATTTGACGATGCAGTGCCCGTGCGGCCCAGGCGCCGCGCAAGAGCGCAGTCATACCGCGCAGCTTGGTCGTGATGCCCTTTCCCGCCACACCGGTGCCCTCGAGCACATATTGTGGCCGGTCCTTGAAGATGCCGCTGGTGCGTTTGCCTGCCCGTTTGTCGGTCATGAGCACCAGTTCATGACCGCGCGCGGCGAGTTCGGTCGCGAGGGCTTCTGCCGGGAAGAAATGGCCACCCGTTCCCCCTGCAGCGATCACGATTGGACGGGTCATGAATTCGATCCTTCCCGAAGCGAGGTCCAGTGGCCCTGACTCGCGTAAGTGGAACTGATGGGGCTGGCCAAAACCTGATGCCGTGTCAGCGCCAGCACCATGCCAAGCGTAAGGGCAATGGAGAGAGCCGACGAGCCTCCGTAGGAGATGAGCGGCAGCGTCATGCCCTTGGTTGGAATCAGATGCAAGGTCGAGCCCATATTGATGAAAGCCTGCAGGCCAAAGCCTGCGACCAGGCCTGAGGCGGACGTAATCACGAAAGGATCGCTCTCGCGCATCAGCTTGAGCAATGTGCGGACCACGATCACGACGAAGATCAGGATGATGAAGAGGCAGATGAAAAGCCCGTATTCCTCGCCTGCAACGGCAAAGACGAAGTCGGCATGGGCGTCAGGCAGTAGATCCTTGACCCGTCCCTCGCCGGGGCCGCGCCCCATCATTCCGCCATTACCGAAGGCGCGCAGGGCGGTGTCGATCTGGTAGTGATCGCCCACATTCGGATGCAGGAAGCGCTCGACACGTGATCGAACATGCGGGAAGGCCACATAGGCGCCTGCGAAGGCTGCGATCATCGCGCCAACACCCGCACCCACGAAAATGACGGGCAGACCATTTACGAATAGCTGGATGAAGAACACCATCGTGATGACGGACAACATCCCGATATCGGGCTGGGATTTCAGAAGCAGCAGAATGAGTCCGAAACAGCCAAACGCAATCAGCATGCCGGGAAAACGCATCGACCCGAAGATGACCCGGCGGCGCTGCTCCGCCAACAGCCATCCCGTGACCACGGCGAAGAAGGGCTTGAGGAATTCGGAGGGCTGAACCGACATCATGGGAAGCGCGATCCAGCGACGCGCCCCCTTGATCTCCACGCCATGGACAAGCGTCATGAAAGTCGCCGCAAGGGCGATGACCCCACCGATCAGGGCAAGGCGCCTGACCGCTGGGCGGGAAAGCCCGGAGACGCCAAGCACCACGGCCCCTGCGAGAAGCAGGAAGATGACCTGTTTGAGAATGAACATCTCGCGCGATGCGCCGATGCGCACGGCCACGGCCGGGCTTGCAGCGAGCATGAGAATATAACCGAACGCGATCAGAATCCCGACGCAGCAGAGCGTGACGCGATCGACATTGCGCCACCAGCGTCCGATTCTGGACGTATCGACACGTGAATGCCCTGCCATCTTAACTCAATCCCCCAAGGCCCTGCAGATCAGGGCGATCCTGTTTCACGCCGTGCGTCCACTCGGTCCAGACGTGACAGGATATCGATAAAATGCGCGCCACGCGCCTCAAAACTCGCAAACTGATCGAAGCTTGCGCAGGCAGGGGAAAGCAGAACGACAGGCACGCCGAGCGCCTTGGCGGTTTCGAGGCTGGCCATGGTGGCGGCTTCGAGCGTTTCGACGCTCTCACAGGCTACGCCGTGCGTCTCCAGAGTCTCACGAAGAAGGGGCGCATCGCGACCGATCAGATAGGCCTTGGCAATCCGGTCAAAAAGGGGCGCCAGAGCCTGGATCCCGCCGGACTTGGCAATGCCCCCGGCAATCCAGATGATCCTGTCATAACAGAGCAGCGCCTTTTCTGCGGCTTCGGCATTGGTGGCCTTGCTGTCATTGATGAAGCGTATGCCATCGATGCTAGCGGCCAGAGCCTGTCGATGGGGCAGGCCGGGATAGCTGCGCAGCCCATCCGTGATCATCTCATCCGAGAGACCGAGATGGCGCGCCATGGCCTGGGCAACCAGGGCATTTTGCAGATTATGCTTCCCGGGGAGGGCAGGAGCTTCTTCGAGTGCGGCAGATATTCCGCGTACGGTATCCGGATTATCGACCGAGACGAGGGTGACAGTCAGACCCTTCGCAATCAGTTCCTGCGCCTGAGCGCAGCAAGGGGCGTCATCCACCCCGATAACCGCCAGATCGCGAGGGGTCATGTTGTCGAAGACATGGCGTTTGGCGCTGGCATAACCCGCCATTGTGCCATGGCGGTCCAGGTGATCCGGTGTCAGATTGAGCAGGCAGGCCGTCGAGGCGTGGAAGCTCTCCAGCCGTTCGAGCATGTAGGATGACATTTCGATCACATACACGCCCTCATCGGGCAGGAGCGGCAGGGCAAGGGAAGCTGTACCGAGATTGCCTCCTGCCGCGACAGGCACACGGGCTTTCTCGAGCATATGCGCCAGCAGCGCCGTAGTGGTGGATTTGCCGTTCGTGCCGGTCACCGAGGCGAAACGCGCCAGCGAACCCGCTTTGCGCACGGCGCGATAGAGGATCTCTGCATCCGACAGGACGGGCACCCCGGCTTGCTGGGCAAGCAGGGCAACCGGATGCGGAGCAGGCAGATGATGCGGGATACCCGGTGAGAGGATCAACGCTTCGAAACCCGTCAGGTCCTCAAGCGGGGCCGCGATGAAGCGGGCAGCGTTCCCGTCGCGAGCGAAATCGTTGGGTCCGGGTGGGGCTTTGTCGTCCCATGCCTGCACTTCCGCCCCCATGGCGAGAAGCGCTGACACGACGGCCGCGCCGTTTCGGCCGAGGCCCAGCACGGCAAAGCGCGAGCCAGCAAAGAGATCGGAGGGGAAGGCGCGTATCGTCATCTTAGCGCAGCTTCAGCGTCGCAAGGCCGGCCAGCCCCAGCAGGATAGAGACGATCCAGAAACGGATGACGATCTTGGGCTCCTGCCAGCCCTTCTTTTCGAAGTGATGATGCAGTGGCGCCATCAGAAAGACGCGGCGCTTGGTGCGTTTGTACCAGAAGACCTGGATCACGACAGAAAGCGTCTCCACCACGAAGAGACCGCCTACGATGCAGAGTACCAGCTCATGTTTGACGGCAACGGCGATGGCGCCCAGTGCCCCGCCTAGAGAGAGCGAGCCCGTATCACCCATGAACACGTCAGCGGGTGTCGCATTGAACCACAGAAAGCCGAGCCCAGCCCCGATGAGGGCCGCGCAGAACACGCCGAGTTCCCCTGTGCCTGGAACCAGATGAAGCTGCAGGTAGTCGGCAAAGACGCGATTGCCGACCAGATAGGCGATCAGCGCGAAAACCAAAGCGGCAATCACCACCGGCACGATGGCCAGCCCGTCCAGGCCATCCGTGAAATTTACGGCATTGCCGAACCCGGTCATGACGATCATGGCAAAGAGCGGGAAGGCAAAACCCAGCGGCAGGAGGAAATCCTTGACGAAGGGAAAGGCCACCATGTTCCGCAGTTCGGGCGGCATGAGGCTCTCCATCCAGTACCCCGCGATCAGAGACGCGGCAAACTCGCTTCCCAGACGTGCCCGCTTGGACACGCCTTTCGTGTTGCGCTTGGAGAGCTTGAGATAGTCATCCGCAAACCCCACCGCACCGAATGCCGCTGTGACGAACATCGCCGCCCAGACAAAACCGTTGGTGAGGTCGGCCCAGAGCAGGGTCGAGGCAAAAAGCGCAATCAGGATGAGCATTCCACCCATCGTGGGCGTGCCGGCCTTCTCGAGAATATGCCGCTCGGGACCGAGCGTGCGTATGGGCTGACCCTCGCGCTGGATGCGCTTGAGCTGGGCAATGAAAGGGCGGCCGAAGACGAGCGAGATGACGAACGCCGTCAGACAGGCCCCGCCCGAGCGGAAGGTCAGGTAATGGAAAAGATTGAAGAAACCGCCATGGGTCGTGTCGTGAATGGCAATCAGATTATACAGCATCAGCCCGACACGCCCCCAGCAAGAAGAGGGGTGACAATGTCGCGCATGCGACTGCCAAGACTGCCTTTTACGAGAACCACGTCACCGGCTTTCAGATTGGATTGGACGAAGGGGGCGAGAGATGCCGCGTCTGGTTGCCAGACGCCACGCTTTTCTTCGGCAAGCGCGTCAAAAACATGGCGCATATGCGGGCAGCAGCAAAAAACCAGATCCGCATGGGCCATCAGATCGGGCAGGAGGGCCAGATGCTCGCGCTCGGCGAAATCACCCAGTTCGCGGATATCGCCCAGTACGGCGATACGACGCTTGGCTGGCATGAGCGCAAGGGTCTCCAGCGCTGCGCGTATCGACAGAACAGAGGCGTTATAGCTCTCATCCAAAAGTGCGGCCTGACCGCCCAGGATGGGTTGCACCTGTCCGCGCCCGGCGCCGGGGCGCCAGATTGCGAGCGCTGCTGCCGCCTTGTCGAGGGATAATCCGAGCGCATCGATCGTGGCCAGAACCAGCCCCGCATTGCGGATGAGGTGGCTTCCAGGTGCGGAAAGCATGATGTCACGGTTCATGAACTTGAACCGCGAGCCTTCCGCTCCGGTTTCGAGCGCTGTCAGCCGATAGCTGGCGTGTGCGCTCAGCCCGACGCGGGAAATCCGGCAGCCCGACCGCGCGGCGGCGCCGGCAAGAATGGCCTCCATGCCGGTATCATCTGGTACAATGGCCACGCCCTGCGCCGAGAGCGCGCCGATGAGATCGGATTTTTCCTCCGCAATGGCTTCTACACTGCCCATATGGCCCAGATGGGCACTGCCTATGGTTGTGATGACAGCGATATCGGGTTGCACCATGGCAGCGAGTGGCGCGATCTCGCCGCGGTGGTTCATGCCGATCTCGGCCACGCAGAAGGCGGTATCACGCGGCATTCTTGCCAGGGTGAGGGGCACCCCCCAGTGATTATTATAGGAAGCGATGGCGGCATGGGTGGGCCCGATGGAAGCCAGCGCGCAATGCAGCATGTTCTTCGTGGTGGTCTTGCCGACCGAGCCGGTCACCCCGACCATTTTCCCGGTAAAGCGCGCCCGTGCGGCATGGCCGAGGGCGCGCAGCCCTTCCATCGTATCGGCCACACGCAACAGGCGCGGGTCGGAGACATCACCGGCCTCATGCACCATGACACAGGAAGCGCCCTTTGCCAGGGCCACCGCCACATGGGCATGGCCATTGCTGTTCTCTCCCTGCAAGGCGATGAACAGGTCGCCAGGCTCGAGACTGCGCGTATCGATGGAAATGCCGGTCACCACGATCTCGGCGTCGAGCATGCCATGCGTCGCGGCACGCAGTTCCGCGCTGGTCCAGAGGGTGTTCATGGGGCGACCCCGGCCAACTCGCGAATGACGGCACGATCGTCGAAGGGGGTGGTGACACCGGCCACCGTCTGACCGCTTTCATGACCCTTGCCAGCCACAACGACCACATCGCCCGCCCGCGCTTGCGCAAGGGCTGCGGCAATGGCTGCGCGACGATCGCCGATTTCGAGGGCGTCGGGGCAGGCTGCCCTGATGGCGGCGCGTATGCTGGCGGGGTCTTCGCTGCGCGGATTGTCGTCGGTGACAATGGCCAGATCGGCCAGCCTTGCGGCAATCTCTCCCATAAGAGGACGCTTGCCCCTGTCACGATCTCCGCCCGCGCCGAAGACGACGATCAGGCGGTTTGAGGCGTGAGGGCGCAAACTGTGCAGCAGGTGCTCGAGCGCGTCCGGCGTATGGGCATAATCCACGTAAAGACCGGCCCCGTTATCGAGCGTTGCCGCAAGCTCGGCCCGCCCACGCACACCGGTGAGCCGGGGGAGTAGATCCAGCACAGCGCGCGCGTCCTCATGCTGCTCAAAGGCCATGGCGGCGGCCAGAAGCACGTTATCAACCTGGAAACGTCCGGTGAGTCCAAGTTCGATTTCAGGCAGAGCTTCGCCGAAGAGCGAAAGAGAGATGATCTGCCCATGGGGCAGGGGTGTTGCGCGTAGCAGGCGCAGGGTTTCGCCCTGCTCGCCCACGCACCGCAGTTTGAGCCCACGGGACTGCGCCAGTTCGCGGAGGGCGGACACCGTTACCGCATCCATGTCCGCATTGATCGCGGCGACTGCGCCCTGTGGCAGGAGGCTGGAAAAAAGGCGCAGCTTGGCAGCTCGATAGGCTTCCATCGTGCCATGATAATCAAGGTGGTCGCGCGTCAGATTGCTGAACCCGCCTGCGTGAAGCGCGACGCCATCGAGACGATTCTGCTCGAGCCCGTGCGATGACGCCTCTAGTGCTACATGCTCGATTCCGGCAGATTTGAGCCGGGCAAGCGTTTGAACCATGGAGACCGCATCAGGCGTTGTGAGCGGGGGCGGAGCCTCGACCGGGACATCGCTGATGAGACCGAGCGTTCCGATACTGGCCGACATCGTGCCGGACAAAGACCAGAGCTGGCGCAGGAAATCAGCCGTGCTGCTCTTGCCATTCGTACCGGTGACGGCAGCAATGCGCGCCGGCTGCGGCCCCGCCAGCGCTCTGGCAAGCACAGCAAGATCATGGCGCGCCCCCTGTGAGGCGACCAGCGGCACGTCTGCTGCGACGGTCGTCGTTTCCGGCAGCAGAAGCGCGGCTGCTCCCTGGGACAGGGCCTGGGGAATGAAGCGTGCGCCATCGGTCGCGACGCCGGGCAAGGCGGCGAAGATCATGCCGGGCCCTACGGCGCGGCTGTCAGCGGTGATCCCTGTGATTTCGGGGTCGGCCGTTGCTGAATCGACGGCGAGAGGCGGGACCGGGAGTCCGGCCCGCTTCAGGAGTTCGGAAAGGCGCATGGCTCAGCCTCGTTCAGAAGAGTGACGCGCGGCGCGCTCGGTGGCCTTCGCAGCGAGCTTGGCGGCTTTCTCGGCAGCCTTGGCGGCGTCTTTTTCCGCCTTTTCCTTTTGCGCAGCGATGCGCGGATCACCCGGATCGTTGCCGGGGCCAAGGGCGCGTTTACCCGGCGGAATGCCGGGTTCGAGCGGTATGGCCATTTCGGCATCAATTTTTGCGGCGTTCTTCGTGTCGGGAAACAGCCCGAGCATCGGCCCGATACGTGCAATCAGCTTTCCTGTCGTCGGGGCGGCGTTCCAGCCAGACGTCACGAAGCCGTGGGTCTTGGGGGTGGGGTGTGGCGAATCAAGCATGACATAGACGGCATAGCGCGGCGCATTCATCGGGAAAATCGAGGTAAAGGCCGAGATATTGACGTGCTTCAGATATCGGCCATTCGGTCCGACCTTTTCAGCCGTACCGGTTTTGCCGCCTACGAAATAGCCGGGTACTTCCGCGCTGCGCGCCGTGCCCTGCGTTACGTCAAGACGCAGCATCTTGCGGATGAGCCTCGAATTTTCCTCCGATACGACCCGGTCACCCTGAGGCTGCGGCGGCGGGGCGGGGGCATCGCCCGAGGCATCGCTCTCGGGCCTGAAGGCGGCGGGTACAACAGGGGCGCCCGCAGGTGCGGCCGCACCCGTCGTGCCAGATTGTGTTCCGCCGGGTGCATTCAGGGGGGCACCGCCGGGCGCGGTCGCACCGGGGGGGAGGGCCTCCTCATCCGGTTTTGCGCCGTCATCCTGTTCGCGTGCCACGAGAGTAGGCTTGATCAGAATGCCGCCATTCACCGTGGCAGCGGTGCCGCGCACGATAGAGAGCGGTGGCTCAGCCACGCCGTGACCGAAGCCGACCGTCATGACAGTCGAAACGCCCCAGTTCTTCGAAGACGGCACGATGGGACGCCCGGCTTCCGGCAGTTCGATCGGCACGCGATTGAAGAACCCCATATTGCGCAGCCATTCCTGCTGCCGTTTTGCGCCCACGTCGAGAGCGATATGCGCGGCAGCCGGGTTCGATGACTTGGCAAGAACGTCGGGAAGGGCGAGCCAGGGCGCGAAGTGATCGGTCTTGATATCCGAGATGGTGAAGCGACCGATATGGATGGGGATGGTCGAGAAGCGATCCCAGATATGGGCCACGCCATATTCGATGGCCATGGCCGCGGTCTGAAGCTTGAAGGTCGAGCCCGGTTCGTACATGCCCGTGACGGCGCGGTTGAACCGTGCATCGGCAGGCGCATGGCCGAACTCATTGGCGTCGTAATCGGGCAGGCTGACCATGGAGATGATCTCGCCCGTATTCACATCCATCACGATGGCCGCAGCCCCGATGGCCTGAAACTCGTCCATGGCGGCCTGGGTCACTTCCCGGGCCACGGCCTGGATACGCACGTCCAGCGACAGACGCAGCGGGGTGCGATCCTTGTTGAGACGCTCGTTGAAATAACGTTCGATCCCGGCGACGCCGTGATCGTCGATATCCACCCCGCCCAGAATCTGCGCGGCGGTGCGGCCCAGCGGGTAATGACGTCGCTCGCTCGCTTCGAAATAGATGCCCGGAATGCCCAGATTATTGATGGCGATTTCCTGCACGGGCGAGATATCACGGGCGATATAGACAAACTGCTTCTTCAGCGAGAGTCGGCGTGTTGTCTCTGCCTCGTCGAGCTGGGGCAGTACGGATTTGAGCTTCTTCGCTGCATCCGGGGCGTCGATCAGCTCCATCGGATTGGCATAGACCTGAGCCACAGGCAGAGAAAGGGCGAGGGTCTGCCCATTACGATCGACGATGCTCGCGCGATGCACATCCGGTAACGAGAAATCGCCTGCGATCTGCCCTTTCGGGTCGCTTTTCGGAATTTCAGGCACCTGTGAAGCGATCTGTCGCTTCTCGGGGGCCATGGGCATGAAAACGGTGGCGAGGCTCAGTTTGCCTGCCACGAGGCCGAAAAGGACCAGAAACCCGAGCCCGACCCCGATCAGTCTTGTGTGCATCTGGTCGAGCGACGCCCTGACCCGCTTGGTGCTCTTGCCTTCAGGACGCGAGGGCGCGCCACCGGAATGGCCCGACCTGTTGGGGGGAGGTGTCCTGCCAGCCATGCTCAGCCGCTTTCATATCCGCTCAATTGGCAAGAGGCGTAGGCGGTGGCAGAGCATCACCATAGCCGGCGAGGGATGAAGAAGATCCGGAATCGCTTTGCACATGATGGGGCTTGGGTGCCTGCATGGCAATCTCCGCGTTGCCATGCGTCACATGGGGGGAAGCGCTGACATGGGCACTGTGCCATGAGGTGGCGGGCGTCGCCTGCGGACGATTGCCCCGAAAGCTCGCCAGACGAACGGCCAGATCGGTATCGCCTGTGCCGGCCGCGCCGGGACGCGTTGTGGCATGAACGACGGCATCATAGCGATGGCTGTGATGGGCTGCCTGCCCAAGTTCATCAGAGACCATATGAGGGCGGCTGCTCTGCTGGGCGAGTTCGACCACAGGGCGTTGGGTGGGCGCGTGCAGGGCATGAGGCGCGGCCGTGGCTGCATGGGCAGGAGGCTGGGCGCGCGGGGTAGCCGAGGCAAGGGCGACACGTGCCGGTGCGGTCGCGGCAGGGGCGATGACCGGCGGGGCGGGCAATGCGGGTGCAGAGCGGTGACGAGCGGGCTCGGCGCTCGCCACGAGGGCTGCCGTATCACGTGCCGCCGGAGCGGATGGGGTCGGGGCCACAGTCTTCGGCTCTGCGGGCTTGACCGCGGGGGCGACGACACTCGGAGCGGCGGGGGCGTTCGACACGGCGATGCTCAGGCTCTCGCGCGGATCGCGGAAGGCAGGTTTCGAACTGGGCGCAGGCAGCCCCTCGATCATGCTCGCCAGGCGCACATATTGCGTGGGAGCCATGGGATGAAGCTGCCCCAGGAAACGCCCGGAAAGCGCACTGAGGCGGTCCGGCTGGTTGAGTAGCGCCCATTGGGTCCGCAGCATCGCCGTTTGCTGTCTGACGCGTTCGGTCTTTTGCACCACATTTGTGATGTTCTGATCGAGCACTGTCGTTTCATGCTTCTTCGTATAGAGAAACAGTCCCGAACCACCAGCAAGAAGCGCGCAGAGAAGAGTGAACGGCCGGATCATGAGAGAGACCCCCTAACAGAGGCTGATGGTGCGGTACGAAGAAGGCTACGCAGTTTGGCGCTGCGCGAACGGGGATTGCGACTGATCTCGTCATCCGAGGCGAGGACAGGGCGGGTATGGGGCAGGACGTAATCCGGCGTGACAAAGCGCTCGGCCATGGGTTCATGGCGTGACGGGCGGCTTACCCGCCCCGCGGCCTGGGCAAAGGCGCGTTTCACGAGACGATCTTCCAGGGAATGGAAGGTCACCACCACAAGGCGGCCATTTTCGGCTAACAGGGACGGCGCCTCATCCAGAGCGCGCTGTAATTCGCCGAGCTCATCATTCACCGCAATTCGCAATGCCTGAAAGGTGCGCGTGGCAGGATGAATGCCCGATTTGTCGGGACGCACGACACTGCGCACGACATCGGCCAGGCGCGCGGTGGTGAGGATCGGTTCTTCCTGACGCGCACGCACGATGGCACCGGCGATCCGGCGCGAAAGACGATCTTCACCGTAATGGTAGATGATATCGGCCAGCTCGGCCTCTTCGGCCTCGTTCACCAGATCGGCAGCGGAGCGACCCGACTGCGCCATACGCATGTCGAGCGGGCCATCATGCCTGAATGAGAAACCACGCTCGGCTTCGTCGAGCTGATAGGAAGACACGCCAATATCGAGCACGATGCCGTCGAAAGGGGCAGCGTCACCGAGGAGTTCCGCCATGGCACCGAACGTGCCCTCTACAGGTATCAGACGATGCGCGGGGGCGTCGGCTGAAAGGGCCGCGGCGAGGGCTTCGGCACGCGCAATGGCGGTGGGATCGCGGTCGATCCCCCAGACGCTGCATGCCGCGCGGGCCAGAATGCCCCGCGTATAGCCGCCTCCACCAAAGGTGCCATCCACGTAACGACCGCTCTCATGCGGTGCGAGGGCGTCGAGGACTTCCGGCAGCATCACGGGGACATGGCCAGGGTCATGGCCGGTCAGCAGAGCAAGGGGAGAGAGCGCATTCATGACGCCACCCCGTTCGGCGCAGCGGCGCGGCTGGTCATGCGGCGCGCACGGGCGCGTGCCTCTTCGCGGCGTTTGGCGCCAGCCTCAGGCTCCCAGATCTGGAATACGCGTCCGAGACCCATGAAGGAAATCTCGTCGGTGAGATTGGCGTGACGCTTGAGCACATCCGGCAGAATGATGCGGCCTTCCTTGTCGGCATCGATCGGATAGGCGTCCGCATAGAGACTGGCGGCGAGGTCGTCATGGTCATCGGAGAAGATATCAAGTGACTCGACAGGACCCGCCAGCGTGGCAAAGGCGGCACTCGGCCATGCCTCGATGCAGGGATGCAGATGGGAGGGACGCAAGATCACGAGGCTCTCATCGGGCTGGGCCTGCGCCCTGAGGGCGGCGCGGAAGGAGGCCGGAATGGACACGCGGCCCTTGGCGTCGAAACGGTTCTGATGCGTGCCGAGAAACACACTCACGCCGTTCGATGCCTCCTCTTTCCGCTGGAGTAATTGCCGCTGATGTTTCGCTCCCGGCACGGGACAAGGCGCTGCGCTTCATGTCAGAAGGACCGTCCGGGATAGATTTGGGATATCATGGGATTTCATGGGACGTCAAACAATTCGCGCGCAAAAACCGCAGAATTTCGGAGTTTTTTTGAATGCGGCAATTTGCATGTTCTTATTATGTTCTTGTGGGCAATAAAAAGAAACTGCCCGGACATCGCAATACATCGTTTTTGTTATGTTCTTATTAAGGCATGGCTGCGGAACATTGCGGCATGATTGTGGCGCAAAATGCCCTTCGAGCCGGATTGGGCCACGTTATTCGGGCGTCATATGTCATGATTCGGCTGCCAGATCCTGCCGCCGCTTCAAGCAGGAAGTCTCCTAGATTGAGGGGGCAACGAAGAGAGCGATCCATCGCGCTCCGACACGCGGGTAATGTCAGACGGTCTGTAAGCCGGGTTCTGTCCGCCCTGAGGCGGGGCGATCATTCCTCTGGGACCGGTCTTGCAACCGGCCTCACGCAACCAACCCGAATGACAAGGCGGGAGAGCCTCTGATCCCATCCCGAGGGATGGATCCGCCATTCCTATTCGGTCTTGCTCCCGATGGGGTTTGCCCTGCCTCCCGCGTTACCGAAGGAGCGGTGCGCTCTTACCGCACCGTTTCACCCTTGCCTGCAGCCCGAAAGCCGGGCAGGCGGTTTGTTTTCTGTGGCACTTTCCCTAGGGTCACCCCCGCCGGCCGTTAGCCGGCATCGTTCTCCCGTGGAGCCCGGACTTTCCTCCATCACGACGGTTCTCACCGGCGCAGCAGCGATCGCCCGACCGTCTGACGGGCGCAACCTGACCGATGCGCTCCCCAGGGTCAAGCGCCACACCGGGAATTTATCCTTCATTCCACCTCTAATAAGTTTGCCCTGACCGGCGAGCCTGGTCAGGCAGCTGCGAGATGGGCAGGGAAGCGCGTCGTCCCCAGGGGGCAGGGCGCTGAATCGAGGATCGTGATCATCATAGTCCCGCCATGCGGGCCAACGGGAAAAGGAAGGGGGATGAAAGCCGCGCCCGAGGTCCAGCGGCATGCCGATGTATCGCGCGGATGCCATCCTTCCAGCGCTTCGTCGTCAAGATGCACGACAATATCACGTGTGCCCTGGTCGTCGGTGAGCGTTATCCTCCCGACAAGAACGCCCAATGTCCGCCTGTCATCGATGAAGGCGCCGATATCGACCGCAGGGATGAAGCAGCGTGCATGCAGGATCACGGTGCGCGTATCGGCAGGGAGGCCGAAAGCGACCGTCGTCCCGCCGGTGAAGCGGGGCGGGAGGACATGCCCGTGTTCCGTGCTCATACAGAGCCCGGCAGCGCGGGGATCACGCGGGTCGCGTTGACGCGAAAGCGGCGCAATATGACCGTAACGAACATGGAGAGACGCAACGAAGGGCGGCGTTACATCGACCGGCAGCGGGATAAGCGCAGCGCGGCTTGCCTGAGCACCCTCAGAGGTTGTTCGCTCTTCCGCCGGGTTCGGCTGTGCCGGGAGATAACTCTCGACGGGCAAGCCATTGGCGAACAGGACCTCATGCCTTTCCAGTTCGAGATTGTAGTAACGATAGGAGGCAGAGCCTGTCTCGTAGATGACTGAGTTTTTGTTGACCAGCATGCGGGCAGGGACGCATCGACCTTGAAGATACAGGCAATGTTCAGGAGTAAGCCGCAGATCCCGATGGGGGGCACCCTCACCAAAAGCGTGAGCGCAAACCCGCACAGGATGGTTGGACCAGCATTCCGCAAGGAGCGGATTGGGGGTCTGCTCCCCTTCATGGACGGCGACGATCGGCACCGCCTCGCGGCTCTCATCGCGAAGGACCGTGACCAGATCTCCCGGGCGCAACGTCTCGACGCTACGCTCACCATTCGGAGTGGCAATGAGTGTGCCGGGCAAAAAACACGGCGCGGCGCGCGTGTAGGTCACGCCCTTGTTGCCGTTATAGCTGTCGGCATTTGAAAACGCGTTTCGATCATAACCGAGACCGATATCCAGGCGTATCGTCTTGGTAAGCTGAGTGATCGTCAATATCCCGGTGGCGGGGTCGTAGCTGAAGCTGTTCGACCCGTTTCCATTCCAGATGGGGTGGATGGCTCCCGATCACGGCATCTATAGTGCCAAAGGTGAGGACGCCATCTTTGCGTACCTCTGATAGTGGAGCCATCCGAGATGACGATTACCACGATTGGTTTGGATCTGGCCAA
>NZ_JBBCQM010000013.1:0-100278 GCF_037150015.1 Asaia sp. VD9
CAAAGCGCCGCCAACATATCCCTTCCATTCCTATTCAATTTTCAAAGAACCCTACCTAAACTACTGATCTTACTCAGTCTTTCAGGCAGCCACCCCAGCATCGTCCGCTGCGGTGAACGGGCTTTTACGGAAACCAGGGGGGGTTGTCAAACACTTCCTCAAAACACCCAAAACCCCCGCCAATCATAAGCCAATCCCGATTCCCACCCCCATCAATCAACACACCACAAACAAATTAATCCAAAAAAAGGAGATTTTTCCTCTCTCAGCGTGCATGCGCGTTCTTGCGAGTGCCCCGGATACCGCTAGGCTCATCTTTCCATGGCACAGCAGCTTCTCTCCGTCGTCGTACCCATTTCCTGCACAGGCAGGGTCGAGCGGGTGCGTGTGCAGAGTTTCTGCTAGGCCCTCTCCCAACCCCGCCTCTACGGCGGGACATTTTGAGGTCTTGCCGCGTGGCCCTGACACGGTGCTCCCTCGATGCAAGCAACTTTCCCCCTCGAGACTTCCCTTGGCCTCTCCCGTGAGGCTATCGCCTCCTTTCTGGTCTTCGCGCTGACAAGCTCTGCAAGCGCCGGGCCGAATAATCTGCTGATCATGACCATTGCCGGACGCTCCGGGCTGAGGAGTACCCTGCCGAGCATCGCAGCTATTACCCTGGCGTTCGGCGCAATGCTTGTTGTCGGCGCAATCGGCGGCGGCATTATCCTGCAGTCCATGCCCGTTCTTACCCGAGCACTCGGGACATTGGGTGCCGGCTGGATGCTCTATCTCGCCTGGTCGGTTGCCTGTCAGCGCCCCGACGCAACGTCTGAAAACGCCTTGCCTCATTGGAGCCGGGCGCTCCTGCTCTGCTGGTCCAACCCAAAAGCATGGATGATGGCGCTGACGACCGGCACAGCCTATCTTCCCTAAGGCCCGCACTGGTTACGGACGCTGGCGCTCATGATAGGCATAAAGCTTGTTATTGGACTCGCGTCTCAGCTCGGCTGGGCGGTACTCGGGCTTTCCCTGTATCGTCTCAATGTGATGTCAAGCCATGCCGCTCTGATCAATCGCTTCATGGGAGGCCTGCTGGCGATATCAGCCCTCACCCTTCTGATCTGCTAAGTGACCAGGCAGGAGAAATCCGCCTCGGGGAGTAGTGCGAGGCGGATTTCAAGAAAACCTCAGAGCTTGTTGAGGCCATCCTTGACGCTATCGATGCCGTTATTGACGGCGGTTTTCACATCGCCCTTCGTTTTCTCGGCCTTACCTTCGAGATTTTGCGCGGCGCCTTCGGCCTCCAGTCTCTCGTTATGGGTGAGCTTGCCGGTTTCTTCCTTGATCGAGCCGACCACCTGTTTGACGGTGCCGCTGACCTTGTCCGTGAATGAACTCATGACACTGTTCCTTTCTGCCAGGTTCTGCCGTCTGGCCTTACGCCTCAGAGACACTGCCCCTCAGGGAGCCAGGGTCTCAGCGGCATTGGCGCTGGCAGGACGGATTTCACAACGCGTCATCCGGCTCAAAGTCGCATGAAATATGACGTCTTCGTCATAAGCTGCTCTTTTTCCGGAGAGAGCGATCCCATAAGGTAGGTTTCCCCTGTCTCCGGGATCAAGAAAGCGCATCGATGGCCCCCTTCCTGTTTTTCGCCGTTGTCATCCTCTGGGGGCTGACCTGGTTCGCCATTCATCTCCAGATTGGCGGAACGACTGCCGACGTGGCCATTTTCTGGCGCTTCGTTCTCTCGGCAACGCTTATCGGGGCCGGTCTGGCCCTGACCGGCAAGCTGCGTGTACCACCCAAAGCGGCATGGCCGTGGATTGCGGGCATGGGTGCCTGCCTGTTCTCCTGCAACTTTCTCGGCATCTACAGTTCTGAACTCTATCTGCCGAGCGGGACAGTTTCAGTCATCTTCAGCATGGCCACCTTGTTCAACACGCTCAATCTCTGGCTGTTCTTCCGCAAGACACCGGATATGCGCGTGCTGGCCGGGGGGCTTCTGGGAGTGTGTGGCGTGGCCCTTCTTCTGGCCGGCGATATGGCTCATGAAAACTGGCACCTGATGCTTGCGGGCATGGGCTTCGCTTTGCTGGGGACGTTCCTGTTTTCCTGCGGGAACATGCTCTCGCGCCATCTGGCCGGGTTCGATCTGAGTCTCACCAATACCATTTTCTGGGGCATGATTTGCGGTGCCACACTGCTTGCCGTTGTCATCCCGCTCTCAGGTCATGGCTATCAATTCCCCCTCACGACGCGCTGGCTGGGCGGATTGCTCTACCTTGCCTTGTTCGGCTCGGTCGCCGGGTTTCTGTTCTATCTCGAACTGGTGCGGCGCATCGGAGCGGATCGCGCCGCTTATGCGACCATTCTCTCACCAGTCATTGCCCTCGGCATGTCGGCATTCCTCGAAAAGGTGACCTGGTCTGTGCCGATGCTGGCGGGGCTGGTGCTGATCCTGCTGGGTAATGTGCTGGCATTTCTGCGCCGCAAGCCGCTGCCTCAACCCGTGGAAGTCGAACAGGGTTGATACACTATTGCCGGAGAACGGTACGGGGGCGCGATTGCGGGACGATTTGACAGGCAGGTAGCGCGGTTTTCTGATGAGACACAATCACACGTCTCATGGAGCCCCTGCGATGAAGCCCGTCTCTGGCCAGACCCCTGCCCTCGTCCTGCTGGAGAAAGAGGGCATAGCCTACACCTTGCACGCGCATGATTATGACCCCGAGGCGAGCCGCAAGGGATTGCAGGCGGCAGAGTCGCTCGGCGTCTCGCCTGAACGTGTCTTCAAGACGCTGATGGTCTGGGTGGACAAGGACAAACCTGCCTGCGCGATCATCCGGTCGGATCACAAGCTGCATCTCAAGGCGGTCGCCGCCGCTCTGAAGGGCAAATCGGCTGCCATGATGGCCCCGCCCGATGCCGAACGCCTGACCGCCTACAAGACGGGCGGTATCAGCCCGTTCGGACAAAAAAAACGCGTGCCCGTCCTTCTGGACCGACACGCGCTTGAGCAGGAAACGATCTTCGTGAATGCAGGCCGCAGAGGCCTGCAATGCGAGATCACCCCGGAACCGACCGCCAGCCATTTTGGCTGGACGGTGGCCCCCCTTGCGGAATGATCAGAACCCCGTGGAAAGGGTGACCATCGCCGAGAAGGGCGGGTTCAGGTAGTAGGAGGGCTGACCACCGGAAGCGATCATGGTGCCATACACACCCTTGGTCGGGTTCAGGTTGGTGGTAAAGCCATACACGCCGTTGCGGAACTTGGCGCCCGTCAGGTTGGTCATGTTCAGCTGGATCTGCGGCGACTTCATGAAACCATGGTTCTTGAAGCGGTAGCCGATACCCACCTGGTTCGTGACATATTGCGGAATCGAACTGTCATTCATGAAGCTGGCATATTGCTTGCCAACGTAGATGACCTGACCCGAGAACCAGAAGCTGCCATCGTCATAATCGAGGCCGAACTTGGCCTGCTTGGACGGCGAACGGATGGCGATCTTGCCAGCCGTCGGCAGCAGGTCGTTATTCACGCGAATATTGTTATCGATGGTCGAGTGCAGATATTCGAACGTTGCATAGGGGCGGATGTGGTGCCAGGCACGTGTGGCGATCTGGATATCGACGCCGCGCGTGGTCTGGCCACCGGCATTGACCGTCTGGCTATAGCTGGCACCTGCCGTCCCGTCATAGTAATTGAGGGTCTGCTGACGGTTGGTCAGGTTGTAGTTGAAGAACGAGATCGAGCCGACAATCAGCTCACCGTTATAGCGGTAACCCAATTCTTCCTGGATGGTGTATTCCGGCTTGGACGGTCCACCTCTTTGGGTCTGTCTGCCTGCCGTGTTGTAATAATCGACCAGCGAGGTGTTGGACGGCGCCTTGAAGTTGGTGCTGCCCGACACATAGATCTGGTGCTGCTTGTTGAAGTTCCAGGCAATGCCGATCTGGGGCAGCGGCTCGGGCGTGTGCAGGTTGCGGTTGTACTGCGTACCCGGCGTGTAGTTGTACATGCGACGGGTGACCATCGCTTCCTTGAAGCCGATC
This sequence comes from Asaia sp. VD9, assembly GCF_037150015.1. NCBI lineage: Bacteria > Pseudomonadati > Pseudomonadota > Alphaproteobacteria > Acetobacterales > Acetobacteraceae > Asaia > Asaia sp. VD9. The sequence continues at coordinate 4,039 of NZ_JBBCQM010000013.1, forward strand.
TGGATGTTCAGGCGGTCATTGAAATACTTCATCGTATCGCCGATGAAGATCATGTTCACCTGCGTGAGCGACAGGAAGTCACGGGCGCGGAAAGGCTGTCCCGTGGTCGTCTTGATGATGTCGGTCGTGCCCCAGATATTGTTCGCCTCGCCGGTCGCCTGGTTCACGATGCCATAAGGCGAGTACTGGTACAGGTTGGCATATTCGTACCACCAGCCCAGCGAGATATCGTGGTGATGATCGGGCTTGTAATGCAGCGAGATGGTGTTGCCGGTGCGGAACTGCTCCTGGTTCGACGGAGCCAGCGCCAGAGCGCTCTTGGCACCACCCAGATCGAGCTTGACGGCCTGGTTGCCCATATAGCTCGAGGCATTGATGACCGAAGCACCCGTGCCGTTGCCGATGCCGTGCCAGAAATACAGCGAGTCCTCGAGCGTCAGCTTGGGCGTGATGACGATATGAGTCGGCAGGGCTGCAACCACGTTTTCGAACGGGTTGACGTGCAGCTTGTAGTAATTTGCGCCTGCTGCATTCGGACCAGCATAATCCGTCGCGTAATTGGTCGAATACCCTGTCGTACGCCACTGACTGAGATTGGGGGCCAGATAGAAGTCGTTGGTCTGGTCGTTATAGGCCACGGTCAGACCGGTATGGCTTCCGTTACGGAAGTCCTTCACCATCTTGAAATCGTAATGGTATTTCTCGGCCTGACCGGGGCCACGCCAGGTGTTGCCCTTGGTATGGCTGAAAGCGAACATGGCACGCACGCCGCTATTGCCGATATCGCCAGAGTTCAGGCGGATGAATTCACGAAACGTGTCGAACGAGCCGAAAGACACATCCATCACCCCGCCGAAGCGATGCGTCGGATTGCTCATGGTCATGGTCGTCATACCGGCCGAGGCGCTCAGCACCGGGGTATCCAGATTGACCGAGCCCGGCTGCATCGAGACGCTTTCGAGGTTCTCGGATTCCAGTACTTCGTTGGCATAGAACTGACCGCCACCGATATCGTTCAGCGGCGCGCCATCAAGAAGCCAGCCGATTTCGGTGGTGTCGAAACCACGGACATTGGTCTGGCCCGTATAGAGACCGAACGGGTCGGCCTGCGTCACGTTTGCGGCCGGCATCATGGCGATGACCTGCTGCAGGTTCACGCTCGGGGCCAGCTTGGCAATGAAATCATGCGTGATGGTCTGCACGGCCTTGGGAGCCGTCTCGACACGCAGCAAACCGCCACCGGGCTGGCGGCTGCGGCTGCTTCGGCCTGTCACGGCGATTTCCTCAGGCTGCGAACGCGCCATGACCGGCACAGGAGCCGGGCGGGCAGCCGCTGCAACGGGCGCAGCAGCGGGGGCTGCAACCTTGGCAGGAGCCGAGCTTGCCGTCCGATGGCTGGACGCATGGTGCTTTTGACGGGTCGGCGCGGCGGTCGAGACCTGAATGCTTCCTGCAAGGGCGGTCCCTGTGAGAAGCATCATAAGACAGCGATGCGTGAAACTGGACGACATAGAGTAGCGGTTCCCTCGGCACTTGACGATCAGAGCGTCGCTGCTCGACGTCGATAATATCGTTACGACATCAAACAGAAACTTACTCCCCGGCTACCAGTTACGTTCACCAACAGCAACGAAACCTGCGTGACAATTGCCCTCGGGTGACAGAATCGTCACCCACTGTTACCCATCTGCATCATAGGGTGCTTCCTCTGTCGTTAAAGGACTGCTAATCGCTCGGTGCACACCGAATGGAGCCCTGTTCTGCCCATCCCTTCCCCTGCCCGTCAGTCACAATTCAAGGCCCTCTGGAAGCCCGCACTGACCCTGTCTTTCGTCACGGTTCTGCTCCTTGCCGTGCGGGAGTTCTCTCTGACGCGGGCGTTGCTCGCCTATATCGAAGGGTGGAAGCACCAGCCTCTCGCGCCTCTCGTATTCCTCGCCATCGGCATTCCCTACAGCCTGTTCGGCCTGCCCCGTCAGGCGCTCTGTGTGGTGGCTGGTCTTGTCTTCGGGGCCCTGGCGGGTTTTGGTCTGGCCAGCGCCGCAAGCCTGGCCGGAGCGCTCCTGGGTTTTCTGTGGACAAGACGCATGGCTTCGCCTGCGCAGCGCGCACGCTGGCAGGCACGTTTCAGGGGGCGTCTGGCGCTCATAGGGCATATTCTGGAAAAGACCCCATTCCAGGCGGTGCTGACCCTGAGACTGATGCCCGTCGGCTCAGCCATCATGGTGACCGTGGCCGCCGGGCTTTATGGAGTGCCGATCAACGCCTTCGGCTGGGCCACGTTTCTGGGCGCCATTCCCCAGAACCTCGTCTTCGTCCTCATCGGTGCCGGTGCACAACTCGGGCAGGGCGTACAGATCGGGCTCGGCGTTGCGCTTTTCGCGGGCTCCTCCGCTCTCGCATGGCTACTCATGGCACGTGCCAGAAGAGAGGGCGGTGCGCTCGCAACGTTGACTCAAGAAGCGGGGAATGACGACGTAAAGTGACGGCCGTGTCGTGCCCTCTGCGTGACTTTCTTCCGGCAGGGTCGAAAAAAGTCATTGAAAAACCTGAGCGCTGCGATATCTGACACCTCATTGCCAGAGACTGGTCCAAAAACCGCCTTCTTCCTGATGCGCTTGAAGAGCGCGGAACCTGTCTGACACAGGGCATACGTCTAACATCTTGCAGTCCATCATCCAGCAGGAGCGCCTCATGGCCTCTCCCGACGGGATTTCTCTTTCTGACAACTCTGCCACCGGATTGCGGGGCGATCCTGCCCGGGCCACCCCTGTCGTCATGCCTGGCTGGCTTCCCCTGCTTCTGGGGTTCCTGACGGCGGTGGGTCCGGTTTCGACCGATATCTATCTTCCCGCCTTTCCAGCGCTTGAAAGGTCGCTCCACTCCCCCGCGGGCAGTGCCGGAATGACGCTTTCGGCCTGGATGGTCGGTCTGGCTATCGGGCAGATCAGCATGGGGCCTCTGGCTGACCGCTTCGGGCGACGCATTCCCATGCTGATCGGCATGATCGTGTACACGCTGGGCAGTGTTGGCTGCGCCATGGCCACCACAATGGGCTGGATGTGCGTCTTCCGGCTCGTTGCCGCCATTGCGGCTTCGGCCAGCATCGTGATTCCCAGTGCCTGCGTGCGCGATCTCTCAACTGGAAACGAAGCCGCGAAGCTCATGTCCAAGCTGATCCTCATTCAGGGGATCGTGCCCATTCTCGCCCCGATGCTGGGGGGGATCGCGCTCGACTATATCAGCTGGCGGGCCATTTTCTGGGTGTCGGCCGTCTATGGTGGGGTGTGCGTACTGTTCCTGCTGCGTGCCTTTCCCGAAACCCTGCCTGTCGAAAGCCGTCGCGAGTTGCGGCCGCTCTCGCTCCTGCACCGCTATCTCTTCATCGCGCGTGAGCGCTGCTTCATTACCAATGCTCTGGTCTGGGGTTTCTGCGGCTTCCTGTCCTTCACCTACCTCACGGCAGCTCCCACCGTGTTCGAGCATATCTTCGGCTTTACCCCCGCCCATTACGGCATGCTGTTCGGCCTGTTCGCGGTGTGCATGATCGGTTCGTCACAAATCAACGGCGCTCTGGTCGGACGTGTCAGTTCCTCGGCCATGCTCGGCTGGGCACTGGTCATCGCGATTTTTGGTGCCATCGCGCTTCTGGTCGTGGTGATGCTGGCTGAGCAGTATCTGGGCCCGACCCATCACATCCGCCCGATCATGCTGATCCCGATTGTGGGCTGCATGATGCTCACCCTGGGCATGACCGGTATCATCGGCCCCAATTCCATGGTGGGGGCCTTGAGCAACCAGTCTCAATTTGCCGGGAGCGCGTCGGCCTTTGCAGGAACCATGCAATACGCGCTGGGTTCACTGGCCAGCACGGCTATCGGACTGCTGCCTGCAGATACCCCCATGCCCATGGCCGCGCTGATGCTGTTTGCGGCTCTGATGATGGGCGTATTTGCCATTTTGCGTCCCCACGGCCACAAATCCGTATCGCCTGCCGAATAATCGGCAGCGCCCGTGGTGGAGAGTTGAGAGATGCCCGATTCGCCTGTCCTTCTTGTGGAGGATGACGATTCCATTGCCCTTATCGTTGAAACGATTCTCTCCACCCTCGACCGGAGCGTGTTGCGCGCAGCCTCGACCAGCGAGGCGCTCGCTCTGGCCGCAAACACCATGCCCGGTCTTCTGATCACCGATCTGAACCTGCCCGGCAGCTCTGGTGCCGAACTGGCCCTGCGCTTGCGGGACACGAGCCCTGCCCTGCCCGTGATCCTGATTTCGGGTGATTTCGACGATTCCTCGTCGCGTGACGATCTGGTACCGGGTGCCGTGATCCTGCCCAAGCCATTCCGTCGGGCCGCCCTGCTCGAGGCGATCACGACGGCAGAGGCGTCCAAGGGCTGAGCCTTGGGGCGGCCCGACATTTACTTTTGCGACCCGAAGCGGCTAGATGCCGCGCCTTTTGATGCTCCAGTAAACCAGGGAAGAGAAGCAGGACCATGGCCCAGAACGTGACGCACGGCGACCAGCCGGAACTCGATCTCAAGAAGTATATTCGCGAGATCCCGGATTTCCCCAAGCCGGGCATCCTGTTCTACGACATCTCAACCCTGATCCGTAATGCCGATGCCTGGCAGATCGCAACCGCCCGTCTTGCGCGCGCCATCGCCCCGTGGCAGCCCGACCTGCTGGCAGGAATCGAGAGCCGTGGCTTTCTGACCGCCGCTCCGGTCGCCATGCGTCTGGGTTGCGGCTTCATCATGCTGCGTAAGCCGGGCAAGCTGCCGGGCAAGACCATCGCGCTCAAATACGGACTGGAATACGGTAAGGACGAACTGCACATCCAGGAAGACGCCGTCAAGCCGGGCCAGCGCGTGGTGGTGCTCGATGATCTCCTGGCCACAGGTGGCACGCTCTCAGCCTCGATCAGGCTGCTGCAGAATGTTGGCGCCGAAGTGGTCGGCACCTCGGTCCTGGTCGAGCTGGACGGTCTGGGCGGCCGCGACAAGCTGGACGTACCGCTGCATTCGCTCCTAACCTACCCCGCCTGAAGGCCCGTCGGGCAGGCGCGCCACAGGCTGCGTCCTGCTCCTGCACTGACGGGCCCCAAGTGGAGCCCGTCATGACCGATCGCCTCACCACCCTCTGGCAGCAACGGTATCGTACCGCCCCTCCCCCGGAGCTGGCAGAAACACCCGCAGCGCAGACCGATGTTTTCGACTCATTGCTGACCCATCGCAGCGTGCGCGCCTATCTGCCCGACGCCCTGCCCGAGGGCACCATCGAAGCCGCCATCGCTGCTGCGCAATCTGCCGCAAGTTCGAGCAACCTCCAGGCCTGGAGCGTCGTCGCGCTACGCGATCCCGGGCGGCGGGCCCGCTTTGCCGAGCTTTGTGGCAACCAGGCCCACATCACCCAGGCGCCGGTCTTCCTCGTGTGGCTGGCCGATCTCTCCCGCCTTGAGCGGGTCGCCAGCGCGACCGGCCAGGGCCATGAGGCGCTCGACTATACCGAGGTCACGCTTCTGGCCGCCATCGACACGGCTCTTGCTGCCCAGAATGCCGTCGCCACGCTTGAGGCTGCGGGACTGGGAACCGTCTATATCGGCGGTCTGCGCAACCATCCCGAGGAAGTCGCCCGCGAACTCGGCCTTCCCGCGCGCTGCATCGGGGTCTTCGGGCTTTGCGTCGGCTATCCCGACCCGTCCCGCCCGGCCAGCGTCAAGCCGCGCCTGCCACAACCGGTCGTGCTCCATCACGAGCATTATGGCGTAGCGGATGAGGCGTCCCTGATCGCACTGCATGACGCGCGCGACGGTGATTTTCAGAAGGAGCAGGGCCTGCCGCCGAGACTATGGTCCCAAACCATGGCGGCGCGAATCGCGACACGGGCAGCCCTGCATGGGCGTGATACGATACTGTCTTCCCTGCGCACGCTCGGCTTCCCCATGAAATAAGCGCGCGCTGCGCCCGACCCGCCAGGCAGGCAGGCCGCCCTCCTAGGGCGTCACCCCGGGACGGGCGCCAGCGAGAACGATATCAATGAACTGGATGGCCTGTTGCGGCCTGTCTCCGGCGATCGTGCAGACCCCGTAGACCGCACGCAGCATGTCCATAGGATCGATATCGTCTCGCAGAACGCCTGCCGCGACACAGGCCGATGTCAGGCGCTGCATGGCGTCGATAATCGGTGCGCCAGAGCGTTCATGCAGAGAGGCCGCGCCGCCGGTCACGGTTTCAAGCACCGGAGTCATGATCTTCTTGGTCGCGGCATAAGCCACGAAAAGCTGCATCCACTGGCGCAGCGCTTCGAGTGGTTCGTGGCTGGCGGCCAAAACCGGAGCCGACGCCACGAGCTGATCGCGTTCATCGGCATAAACCGCCTCGATCAGGGCGGAACGATCGGCAAAATGACGATAGAGCGTCCCAACCCCGACTCCGGCACGCGACGCGATGGCATCCATGCGGATATCACTTTCCCCTGCCATGAAGGCACTGCGCGCTGCAGCCAGAAGCGCCAGGCGGCTACGCTGCCCATCGGAGCGCGGACGGCGCGCCTTGGGGGTGTCGGTCATCGGAGAGAACCCTCTTGTTAAACGGAATATGATTCCGTATATGAGAAGCGGAGTATGCTTCCGTTTAGCTTGTGTCCTGTCGGCCGGCAAGACGCATGCGCCTTCTGCCCATGAGGCTGTTCATGTCCACTTCTTTCAACGCACAGACGACGACCGGTGACGTGCTCAGCGGCGTGTCGCTCACCGGCAAACGCTATCTTGTCACCGGCGTTTCAGCAGGGCTCGGTATCGAAACTGCCCGGGCGCTGGTCGCCCATGGGGCAAAGGTCGTCGGCACAGCGCGTGATCTCGCCAAGGCCCGACAGGCCACACACATGATCGACCCCGCCCTGTTCAGTGTCACAGCCCTCGATCTCGCGGATCTGGCGAGCGTGCGTGACTGCGCCGAGCACCTGCTGGCGACCAATCTTCCCTTCGATGCGCTGATCGCGAATGCGGGGGTGATGGCAACGCCGCTGGGATATACGAAAGACGGGTTCGAAACGCAGTTCGGGACCAATCATCTCGGACATTTCGTCCTCGTGAACCGGCTCATGCCCCTCGTGAAGCCGGGCGGGCGGGTCATCATGCTGTCCTCTGCCGGGCATCGCTATGGCGATATCGATCTGGACGACCCGAACTTTGAGCGCACCGAATACACACCGTTCGGCGCTTATGGCCGCTCGAAGACGGCCAATATCCTGTTCGCCGTCGCGCTCGATGCGCGCCACAAGCCCCGTGATATCCGGGCCATGGCCGTGCATCCCGGCGGGATCGCCACGGAACTCGTACGCCACATGCCCGAGGGCGCAATCGAGGCCATGGTTGAAGGGATCAATCGGCAGGAGGCCGAGGCCGGGCGTCCCCCCTTCGTTTTCAAATCCATCCCGCAAGGCGCGGCGAGCGCAGTCTGGGCGGCAACCATAGCCGATCCACAGACCATTGGCGGGCGCTACGGCGAGAATTGCAGCGTGAGCGCCATTGTCCCCGATAACGAGCCCCTCGGCATCACCATCCCCGGCGTGCGCGCCTACGCCGTCGATCCCGCGCGGGCCGAGGCACTCTGGAAGTTGAGCGAATCGATGGTGGGCGAAACTTTTCCCACCCGCTGAGAGGGAGCGGGCAGTGGCACACTGCCCCTCCCCGCCCAGACCCTGATCGCGCTGCTACGGCCCCTTGAACCTGTCCTTGGCAGGGTACCCTAGGCCAGACCGTTGAGCATACCGGTACGGTCATGACAGCCGAGATACTCATAGATCTGCGCGTCGGATTGCAGGACGGCCACCTCATGGAACAGACGCAGGCTCAGGACGCCTCTGAGCGCTTGCACCACTTCGATGAAATCGCCGAAAATCGCCTTATGGGTGGGATGATGCTCGGCCCAATGCTCCAGAGAGGCCAGATCACGCCAGACACTCATGCCGAAACTGCGACAGGGTTTGCCTCCCCGCGTTTCATCCACGTACATGTAGCGGTTGAAATAGCAGCCGATCTCCACCCCTTCATCTCGCAGGAACATCATGCCTGCGCGCAGCGTTGGTTCGATCCGGTCCCGATAGAGCGCCAGTTCCTGCCCGACCACATCCGACCAGTCCTGACCGGAGCGGATCAGGGCCAGACCTTCATGCCCGATCACCAGCCGCGCACCCGGCGCGATCGGCACGATCTCCCGCCCTCCGGAGGCTGCGAAAGCCTCCTTTTGGCTGGCAGGCAGACGGTCGCGCATCCCGCCCCAATAACCATGTTCCTGAATGGGCTCCGCGCTGCGCCCTCCCAGCATAACACCGATGCCCTCCAGCCGGTCCGACGCGCTGAACAGCGTTTCCAGATGGGTACTGCGCGGCAGGAAAACCTCCCGATACAGCCCAAGCCCGCCGTGCGCACGGGCCTGCCCTTGCCACCACTCCTGCTGCCCACGCCACCATCCGGCGTGGGCCTGAGGGTCCGGCCAGTAGCCGATCAGCACGGCATTGGCATATCCCGCCCCATCCTCAAAAACCGCCCGCTCCACGTTGACGGCAGATCCGGCCAGCCGCTGTGCCAGCGTGTCGAGCAGACGATCTGCGGCCTCATCGAGCGCAGGATCGCGCCATTGCACGCCGAAATACCCCATGACGCTCTGGTCCTGCTCCGTCTTGTCCCTCGCCGTCCAGGCCGGGAAAGGCGGCAGGAAATCATCGCTTATGCGACGCGGATTGAAATCCGGATCATGCCGGGGGCAACGAAGATGGGGGGCAATGGCGCTTTCCATGCTCAATCCTCCAGGCCGGGCGGAACGCAGAAGGAGCCTGCCTCGACCGGGTCGGGGTCGCGGGGGCGCATGTAATCGACACGGCGCGCCCGCACCGGATTGAAGAGCAGGCGCGTCACATCAGGGCGCGAATAATGCCCGATCGGGTCCGCAGAAGCCTTGGCAATCGGGATCGCGGCCAGATCGATCTCGGCGATCAGCAGACCTTCCTCATCCGGCGCGAGGGGCGCGACAAGATCGCGCCCATCCGGGCCAATGACGCGGGCAGCGCCCCCGCCTGCCTTGAGCAGACCCCGCTTCTCAGGCGTCGTGCATAATGTCTCGATCATGGCTTCGGAAACCACGGCGCACGGGGCCAGCACGAAACAGCCGCCCTCCACGGCATAGACGCGTGAGGCCGCAATATTCACCTCGGCACTCAGCGCATGAGCGAAGGGCTCATAGAGCGAGAAGCTGGGCCAGGCGCCCACATGCACCTGCTCGTTCTGGGCGTACATCGCGTATTTCGTGAGAGGCTGGATATGCTCCCAGCAACAGAGCGCCCCGACGCGCCCCAGACCCGGCACGGCATGGACCGCCAGGTCGCTTCCATCGCCCTCGCCATAGACCGTACGCTCCACATGGGTCACGCGCAGCTTTCGTCGGGTGGCAATCGTCTCACCATCGGGGCCGATAATCCATTGGGCGATATAGAGCGACCCATCCTGACGCTCGGACAGACCCAGCACGGCGGTGATTCCTGCCCGCTTGACCGCGCCCCGCAGGCGATCGGCCTCCGGGCTGTCATAGGCCAGCGAGTTGTCGAAATACCGCCCGGTGAAACCACTCCCAATGGACCAGGCGGGGCTGTCCAGCCAGATATGCCACGGATAGCCGGGGATGAATGTTTCGGGGAAGGCGATCAGCGCCGCCCCCTTCGCTGCGGCCTCATCGATCAGGGCGATCGTCTTGTCGATGGTGGCGTCGAGATCGAGATAGACAGGGGCTGCCTGTACGACAGCGACCTTGTATCGAGGGTGCTTGAGGCTCACTGTTCCGCTCCGTCAATAGATCTCCAGCCGGACAGAAAAGCCCGGCACAGGATCGATCCTAGAGCGCAACGATCACCTGTCTTGTCCGCTACGGAAGCAAAACATGCCTCATGATATCCGGCATGCAGGGCAGGCGTTCAGCCATCCGAAAGACCCTTTGTCTCTCGGGTTTCACGGCTGGCCAGACGGAAGGCGCGTGGCGCGCAGCCATGGGCCGCAGCAAAGACGCGGCTGAAATGCGCCTGGCTGACGAAGCCGCTCATCGCTGCGATCTCGCCGATCTGGTAGCGATCACGACAAGGATCGGCGAGCGCCTCACGCGCCCAGTCAAGACGACGCTTCATGATGTATTCCGAGACGCCCATGCCCTGATCGGCAAACAGGTCATCGAGATAGCGCGTCGAGATACGAAACTGCTCGGCCAGCGCCTTGCGCCCCAGAGAAGGATCACGCAGCTTCGTCTCTATCGCGTTGCGTATCTGGAGCCCCATGGTCAGGCGATGCGACGTCGGCGCGCCAGAACGATATCCCGAGGCGATCAGCATCGAGGCCACGAGTTCAGCCGCCTGCGCGGTCAGGCGCGGGACGAGCAGATCCGGCAGGGATCGGCTGGTCCCGGTCAACCCGTGAAAAAAGGACGCAGCCAGACCGCAAAGCGGATTGGCGCCGTCCATCACTGTGGCGGTCAGGCCCGGCGCATGGCCGAACCGGGCGTCCAGCGCCTCAGTCGGCATCATCAGGATGATCTGCTCGAAATCCTCGTTAAAGCGCAACGTGTAGGGCCTGTCGGTGTGATAGAGGGCGAAACTGCCAGGCGCCACGATGGCTTCCCGTCCATCCTGGATAACCTGCCCCCTGCCGGTCACCCCGAGACTGACGAGATAATGGCTCTCCCCGGCGGCGCTGATCAGACGACGCGTTCGGGCAACCGATTGCGCGCCGGAGCAGACAGTCGTGAGGCTGAACGCCTCCATTTCAAGGCGCCTTACCGCCCCGTGGAACCCTGCCCCCTGAGCGCGGCATTCCAGCGGGACGAAAGACCGGCAGACGACATCTTGCCAGAATTCCAGTCCCGCCCGTGGCGACAGTCCCAGCGTATCATAGCTTTGCATGACGAGCGGCATGATCCCTGCCCTCCCTTTGTGCCCCCATCTGGCCTGAAACCGCCCATATCACGCCCCAATACGTTGCGGTATCGTTATTGTTCCGCCCTAGGACAAAGCGCGAGCGCGCAGCAAGAAAATCCTCTCTCCCGGACAAGAACCACCTGCCTCGCTCATGATGATTTTTCCTCCACGGCATCACCATGGGGGATCAGATGAAAACGCAGTTCACTGGGCATCTCACGCGCGCAGTCTGTCTGATGGCGATGCTCGGCGCGCTGACACCCGCCAGCCAGGCAACTGAGGGTGGGCAGACCAACTGGGCCTCGGGTGTTCAGACCATCTATCCTGCGCTCACCCCTCCGCCAGGCCAGACCTACTGGCAGGACTATTTTGTGGTGAATCCGAATGGGGCCTATTCAAGCACGAGCAGGAAATCCTCGGTTCCCGGTTTCAGGGCCACGGCCATCGCCAATGCAGCCCGCCTGTTCCATAGCTGGCACGGACAGTTTCTGGGCGCGACGCTCTCGAGCAGCGCCATTCTGGCCATCAACAGCCTGACCCTGCGTGCAGGCGGTCAGGGGAGTACGGCTTTTGGGCCAAACTGGCTTTACCTGGCACCGCTCTACCTGTCCTGGCATACGCCCAAACTGCACGTTTATCTGGGCGAGGGCGCCTTTCTGCCGATCGGCTCCTTCAGCAGGACGGATCTGGTGAATGAATCCACGCATGTTTTCGGGTTCAATCAGGAAGCCGCACTGACCTGGATGCCGACCAAACGCTTCGATGTCTCGGCCGAAGGGGAATTGCAGATCAATGCCCGCAATGGCGCGACAGACTATAAATCGGGTAATGTCATCAATATCGATTTCGGCGCAAATTACATGCTGAGCCCAGCGCTGCCGCAATTGCGGCTGGGGCTGAACGGGTTCGTCACCTCGCAATTCACCAATGACGTCCAGAACGGTCATCGTGTGGGGGATGGCAATCGCCTGGCCAAATACGGTCTCGGTCCGCAACTGATCTGGTTTTTCAGACCGCCCTACGCGGTAGCCCTGAAATGGCAACATGAAATGGGTGTTCAAAACAGCACGCGGGGCGACCGCTACTGGCTGCAATTCCAGATCCCGCTATGAGCCGGGGCAGAAACTGCCCTGAACGCCAGGGAGGGGATGTCAGGAGAGCGCCTTGACCAGACTCTCCCGCGTCAGTTGGTCGATGGTCCGGGCGCCGGTCAGGGTCATGGCGACGCGCAATTCCTGCTCCATCAGATCGAGCAGGCGGCTCACACCGTTCTGACCGCCTGCCGCAAGCGCGTAGATATAGGCACGTCCCAGCAGCACGGCATCGGCCCCGAGGGCAACCATACGCGCAATATCGAGCCCGGAACGGACACCCGAATCGGCCAGAATGGCAAGTTCGCCTTTAACGGCTTGAGCAATGGCCGGAAGGGCGCGGCAGCTTGACGGCACACCATCGAGTTGCCTTCCCCCATGATTGGACACGACGATCCCGTCAGCACCAAAGCGGACGGCGTCGCGCGCATCCTCGACATCGAGAATACCCTTGATCAACATGGGCCCCTTCCAGAAGGTGCGTATCCATTCGAGATCCTTCCAGCTGATCGACGGGTCGTAATTGCGGCCCAACCAGCCGATATAATCCTGCAGCCCCGTAGGGTGCCCCCGATAGGTGGAGATATTCCCCAGATCATGCGGCTTGCCCCTCACCCCCACATGCCAGGCCCAATGGGGGTGGCCCATTGCCTGGGCAAGGCGTCTGGCTGCTGCATAGGGCCCTGACATACCCGAATGGATATCGCGATAGCGCGCCCCCGGCATGGGCATGTCGACCGTGAAGACCAGTGTGGTCACACCCGCTTCGCGCGCGCGTTCCAGCACATGACGCATGAAGCCGCGGTCTTTCAGCACATAGAGCTGGAACCAGATGGGGGTGGGCGACTGGCTCTGCACTTCCTCGATCGGACAGACCGACACAGTGGAGAGCGTGAAGGGTATGCCCTTGCGCGCCGCCGCGCGCGCAGCCTGAACCTCGCCTCTTCGGGCATACATACCGGTGAGCCCGACTGGCGCCAGAGCTGCGGGAAAAGCGAATTTCTGTCCCAGCAGGCTTATCGACGTATCCAGCCCGGCCATGTTCTTCAGAATACGCTGACGCAACGCGACGGCTGACAGATCAGCCTGGTTGCGGTTCATCGTATATTCCGCATAAGCCCCGCCATCGATGTAGTGAAACAGGAACGGAGGAAGCCTGCGCCGCGCAGCCTCGCGATAATCCGTCGGGGCGGAAATCAGCATCGGGGTGGGGCTCCTTCGGAAAGCGATGTTTTTGCCCAGAAAGGCGTTAGACCGAGACGGGCGTCCAGTCACAACCCTGTGCAGCCATCCGCATCGACGCAGGCTGACAAAAGGGAAGACACGGTGCTGAGGCGCCTGGTCCATCAGGGTCAGCCCATCGCGAATCTTGTCGTGTGCCCGCATTCGCGGAATGCTTGGAGAAAGGCCTGTGAACCCGCCTCTGGCCTCCCGCAAGGCTCTGGTACAATCGCAGGCGGGATGCAGGCCTCGGACCCGCTGGAGCGCATTCTTACCCGAGAGGCTGGATGATGCGCCAGCTCCCAGGCTCAGACCGGAAGGGCAACGGCGTCCTTGAGGCAAGCCCCGCCCCGATGCCACAGCTGGCCCCGGGGCGGGATAAGCAAGGTCAGCGCAGAATGCCGGTATGACCCACGCTGTAACGACCCGGCTGCGGCCAGACTGTCAGGCCGTGCGGCTCTGCACCGACCGGAATCTTCTTCACGTCGCCCGTCTCGGTATCAATGGCATAGGCAACATCATCGAAGCGGCCCGAGAGCCAGAGCAGCTTGCCGTCTGCGCTGACATTGCCCATATCGGGGCTCCCACCGCCGGGGATCGGCCAGGTCTTGACCACCTTATCGGTCGCGAAGTCGATGACCGAGACGCTGCCGGGGCTGCGACGTGGGCCATGGATCTTGTGCGATCCGCGATTGGCCACATACATGAACTTGCCGTCGCGGCTCGGATATTCGCCATGGGTACCCGGGCCGGTCGGGATGAAACCCGTTTCCTTGAAACTGTCGCCATCGACCACGAACACACCATCGGCATGCATGTCGGCAATGTAGAATTTATGCCCGTCAGGCGCTGTCAGGATATCCTGCGGCATACCGCCCTTGGAAAGCTTCAGATAGCCGATCAGACTGCGATTGACCGTGTCGATCTTCGCCAGATACCCCCCGAACTCGCAGGTGAAAATGGCGTAGCGCCCGTCGATGGAGAAATCGGCGTGGTTGATGCCCTTGCATTGCGGTGCCTCGACCGACCCGACAAGCGCCATCGTATGCGGGTCACGGAAATCAAGGCGCTCATGCGCCTCGGCCACGACGATGGCGTATTTGCCATCGGGGGTGAAATACATGTTGTAGGGATCATCGACCGTGATGGCCTGACCGGGCTTGCCGGTGCGCGGGTCGATGGGCGTCAGGCTGCCATCGTTGCTGCCCTCGGCATTATTGGTGACCCAGAGCGTACGCAGATCCCAGCTCGGCACGACATGCTGCGGGCTGCGGCCGACCTTGAAGGTGTCGACAACCTTGAAGGTCGCCGGATCAATGACCGAAACGCTGTTGCCGCGCAGATTGGGCACATAGACGCGTGCCAGATCGTCCTTGATCGCAGGCGAGATCTTGCCAGCCACCGTCTCGCTATAGATATCGTGTGGATCCAGCACGGGCGGCATTCCGGGTATGGTCTGAACCGGGGCATCAGCCACCGCAGGCGCTGCAGACGCGCCGGGGGCGGCGGAAGGAGCTCCGGATGCAGGCGCATTCGTGACGGGGGCTGCAGGGGCCGTCTCATTCGGGGCGGCAGGACTGGCCGGAACCGTTTTCGGTGCGGCCTCTTGCGCCCGTGTCGCAGGGGCTGCGCCGAGCGTCAGACCCAACAGCGAAACAACGAACGCATGACGTGAGAACTTCATAGATGCTCCTTGAAAACGATTCATCTCAGCGGGATCTGCCGAGGGCATTGAGTGCTGCCTGAACCTGAATCTCCGTGCCGATACGCCCCAGATCCGCAGTGGCGGGACGGGGGTCCCCTCCATACACACCCTGGGCCGCGCCTGGCAGGGACGCTGCCCTGAGGGCCTTTTCACGTACCATCCCCGGGTCGATGGCCAGCATGAGCGCCGTATCACTCAAATCGGCATGTTTGCCCAGATCGGCCCCGAAGCCTTTCTGACGAAGGACCTGAGCGTAGGTGGACCCGATACTATCGTAATAAGCCGCCAGGTAGAGCGCCTCTCCCTGACCGCGCCATTTATTGTTCAGCTTGGCCACAGCCGCCTTGAGATAGGACAAATATCCGCCGTGATCGGCGATAAACACGACACGACGAAAACCCTGTACATGAAAACTCTCTCCCGCGCCTTCGATTACCCCTTCGAACACGGCAGGCGGGATCGAGATGGTGCCGGCGAAACGCATATGGGAGCTCCGCGGATCCGTCCCGCCCTCAGGGACATAGGCCATGACCGGCGCGACCAGCGTATGACCGAGCGCCTGAGCGATCCGTTGAGCCTGCACTTCAGCCCGCACATTGTGCTTGCCGACCGCGATATAAGGGCCGCTCTGCTCGGTCCCGCCGACAGGCACGATGATGGTATCCGTGCCACTCTGAATTTGAGCCTGGATTTCGGTCCAGGTGAGTCGGGAGAATTCGACGCTTGCAGCTTGCGCAGACGGTACAGCGGCCAGAGCCAGCGGAGCAGCCAGAAGCGCGGCGCAGAAACGCTGGCGCAGGGAGAGAAGGTTCGGCACGCGCGGAATTTCCACCTTGAAGCAGGGAGTATTCTGTTACAGCCTGTTCTAACACAGCTTCGGCCCCGTGCCAGTGCCGGGCCCTTGATGTTGCAGAGTTTTGCCAGGGCTGTAGAACCTGCCCCTCTCCTGCCCTCCAGACTACGGAGCCCCTGCCCCATGGCGCTCGACCCTGTCGGCCTCAACGCCCTTCTGGCCCCCGAACCCATCGACAGCGTTGCGCATGTCATCCAGACCGCGCTGACCCCGGTTTTCATGCTGTCCGGCGTGGCCTCCCTCCTGACGCTCTTCAATACACGTCTGGCCCGGGTATCCGATCATGTGGAAGAAGTAGCGCATCGCCTGGATGGCCAGACGGATGACCCGGAGGAGCGCGCGAGACTCGAACGCCATCAGCGCCGACTGAGACGCCGGGTCTTCGCGCTCGATAGCGCCATCATGCTGGGGGGGGTGGGAGGCGCCTCGACCTGCGGCGCCGCTCTGGCGCTTTTCGTTGGCAGCCTGCACAATAGCCAGACCGTCGCCTGGCTCATCTTTCTGTTTGGAGGCGCCCTGTTCTGCACGGTCGGTGCGCTCTCTTCCTTTCTGGTCGACACGTTTCTCGCGTGGCATGGCCTGAAAAGAGACGGTGCCCTTCCCAAGCCGATGGCGCTCATCAAAGCAACAAGATAACATTCAAGGGTGGGTGAGGCGGAATTTTATATCACCCAGACACCCCCAGTAACCCGTAAATAGAAATCATGTTCGTTCCATGCGTTTACTGCATTGCTGGAACGCGTTTTATGAGATTGCCTTTGGGTTGGTTTGAGCGCTCTTACCGCGCCGACACATCAGATACCCAAGGAAATTCTCATGTTTACCGTCGAAATCGCCAACATTCTCGCCCACCCGTTCAGCGCCCTCAGCGCCCTGTCGATGATCTCCTTCATTCCTGTTATTGGCGCTCTTCTTGTTGCCACGATTGCCGCTGACCGCACAGCCTGATCGCCCAGCGATCGGACCGATGATTACTTGAAGAAGTTAAGCGAATAAAAATAATATCGCCTTCCCTCTTCAAGCTATTCATTCTGTCAGTCTCTATTGACGCACAGGGGCAAACAGTCCCAGATCCAGATGATGACCATTGGAATAGTTGAGCCCGTTCACGCGGCCATATTCCGTCAGACCGAAGCCTCGGGTTTCCATCGCCGCATGCAGAGCTGTTTCATCCTTGCGGTCGACCAGAACCAATGCGCAGGCCGCATTCGTCGTCAGAAATTCCGAAGCTGGCCCCACTCCCAGAAGCTTTGTGTTCGACCCAGCCAGAAATGCCAGGCTCGGTTCGGAGTAGGAAACGGAAACGAGGGTACTGTTCTCGCAAGGGCGGTAATCATCGTATAGAGCGGCAGCTCGCGGCGCGAGTTGCAACAGACCCAGATTGGGAATGACCGTCAGGAATATCCCTGCATGGATCACCACGGCTGCGCTCAACATCACCCAGGCTGCCCGAAAGCGATCGGCCCTCCACATGAGCCAGAATGTGTAGAGCACCAGCGGCAAGGCCCCGGCGAGCGCAATCAGCGCGCCATAATCGAGACGATGCTCACTCGTCCAGAGCAGGATCGCCCCCGCCACGACAAAAGCAAGGGAGAGTACGCCCCAGAGAAGCCCATAAAGCCCCATCATGCCCTTTGCCCAGAGAGCGTTGGGGCGACGCAGGGGCCAGCGGGTCAAGGTCGCGGCTGTGAGAATGGCAATAGCTGGGTAGGTGGGCAGTACGTAGTGCGGCAGCTTCGTCGCGATCGCCTCGAAAACGAGCCAGTGCGGAACGATCCAGCATAACAGAAAGCGGATGGCGGGTTCGCGATGGCGCGCCCAGATGGCGGGCAGGCCCAGAACCAGAAAGAGCGAACCGGGCCAGAAGGCCAACAGGAAGACCGCAATATGGAAGCCCGGAGGCAGACCATGCGCCTGCTGTCCATGACCGATCTTGCCCAGAAAATTCGTCCCGACGGAACGCGAGAAAAATTCGCCATGGCTCACCACGCCGATGGCGATGCACCAGGGCAGCACCACGGCGAGGGTCAGCAACCAGCCCCAGCTCGGGCGCAGGCGCCGGAACCAGCCCGCCTGACGCTCGATGATGCGAAGCGCGAGGGGGGTGGCGAGACCGGGTATCAGTACCACCGGCCCCTTGAGCATGAGCCCGCAACCGAGCGCCACCCAGTAGAGCAGAGCGACTGGAAGCGGCGTCACACGACTGCGCTGTTCGTCCATATAGGCGCGCAGCAGCGCGGTCTGAACCAGCAGGATATCCAGCAGCAGCACTGTATCGATCGTGGCCATGCGGCCTTCAGCGGTCAGCAGCGTGGAAACCGCCAGAAAACCCGCCGCCAGAAGACCGGCCACCCCACCAAAAAGGGTTGCGCCGAGATAGGCGGTCAGGGTCACCGCCGAGATGGCGGCGATCAGGCTGGGGATGCGATAGGGCCAGGCAACATGGCGCGCATGAGGACCGCCTGCGATTCGCTCGGCAGTTGCCTCGAGCCAGTAGATCCCGGCGGGCTGCAGATAACGCGGCTGATCAAGGAAGCGGACATCGACGTAATTGCCGCTCTCGATCATCTGGGCCGAGGCTTCCATATAACGCGGCTCGTCGCGATCGAGCGGCACGAGGCTCATACGCCCCGGCAGGAAGATCAGCAGGGTCAGCAAAGCCACGCCGAGATAGTGGCGCCAGGTCAGAGTCATCAGAGCCCTCAGCGTTCGGTTACGCGGCCCGGCAGTCTCGTACGATTGAGCAGCCACATGACACCCAGAAGATCACGGATGCCGACGAGCGCGCGATTGAAATTGGTATATTTGGACTGTCCATGCAGACGGGCGCGATGACGCGTCTCAACACAGATGAGCTTCGCCCCGTAACAACCCAGCAGGGCGGGAAGAAAGCGGTGCACGCCTTCGAACTGGGGGATACGCAGGAAGGCTGAGCGCGCGAAAAGCTTCATGGGGGCGCCGGTATCGGGGCAGCCATCCTTGAGCAGACGACGACGCAGGCCATTGGCCAGCTTCGTGGCGATGACACGCGACAACCGATCGCTACGCTTGAGGCGCACACCCACCACCAGTGGCTCTCCCTCCTTGCAGGCCTCGGCCCGCTTGAGCATGTCGATGATAACTGCCGGATCGTCCTGTCCGTCACCGTCGAGCGTGGCAATCCAGTTCCCGTGCGCCGCCTCGATACCCGTGCGCAGGGCTGCCGATTTTCCGCGACGCCGATCATGGCTCAACAGGCGCAGTCCGGGAAGCAGCTCCCCGCGCGCCGCCAGAAGCGCCTCGCAGGTGGCATCCGTGCTGCCATCATCGACAAAAAGGATTTCGATATCGGGAGCGTTCTCGAAGACGTTCGCGAGTTCCTCGCAAACCGGACGGATATTTTCCGCCTCGTTGAGAACAGCAATGACGATGGAAAGTCGTACACTCATGGCAGAAACCGCCTATGGCTTGTCCGGGCATGCCGCCCGGACAGATCGGTCACGCAGCGCTCTGGCTGCGCGATCCGGCCTCATTCGATGCCTTGAGCGCCTGGGGCAGGTCGCTGATACCCCGATCAAGCAGGGCTGAGGCCCCGGCCTGCTCAGAGCGCAGATACTGGCCGACCAGAGCGCGTGTCGCCTGGATCGCGGCATCGGCCGCGACTTCACGCATTTCCCGAATTGCCTGGCGCTCGGAGGCAGCAATACGGTCACGCGCCATCTGCTCGCGGCGTGATGCCACAGCCTCGGCTTCGCGGCGGGCATGCTCGGCAATGGCAGCGGCTTCCTCACGCGAACGCTCGATCAGGGCGCGGGATTCGGCCAGAGCCTGTTCACGCTCGCGCGTGGCATCCTCAAGCATCTTCTCGGCCTCACGACGCAGGCGGCTCGCCTCGTCGAGGTTGCTGCGGACCTGATTGGCGCGGGCGTCCAGAACGGCCGCAATGGCCTTCCAGAGCTTGCCGCCGAACAGCACGAAGAAGGCGACGAAGGAAACGGCGACCCAAAAACGTTGATCGTGGAACATCGCGTTATCCCTCAGCCTCTGCTTGCCGCGAGACCGGTGCGGACGGCATCCTGCACCTGTGCCTCGGAGATTGCATTCTCGATACCTGCAGGGCGCAGCAGCTTCTCGATCAGGCTCTGGGCCGTCTCGGTCGCCACGCCAGGCAGGCTTGCGAGCGCTTCTGCACGGGCAGAGGCGATGCGCTTCTCGGCTTCGGCAATATCGGCCATGAGCCGATGGTTCATTTCATGGGTCTGGGCTTCGGCAGCCGAACGGGCTTCCTGAACGACCCGGTCAATATTGGCCTGGGCCTGCGCAGCCGCGTCATGGCGGGCGCGACGCAGCTCGTCAACGGCGCGATCAGCGTCGTCACGGGCACGGCGGGCAATATCGAGATCGCCCTCGATCCGGTTGCGTCGATGGGTCAGAACCCCTTCGATGCGTGGCAGGGCCGAGCGGCTCAGAATGACGTAGAAAACCGCGAAAATGACCGCTCCCCAGACCACCTGCCCGATGAGCAGGGGGTTGGAGAAGTCAAGCTGCGGCATGCCAACGGCCCAGGCCCGTCCCGGCACAGTGCCGAGCGCCAGCGCAATGGCCAGCGGGGCAGCGAGATTTCGAGACGGAAGGCGCATGATGGCTATCCCTGCCTTTCGATCAGACGAAGAGGATCAGGAAGGCGATCAGAAGAGCGAACAGCGCGACGGCTTCCGTCAGCGCGAAGCCGAGCATGCCGAGGCCGAACACGTGGGGGCGGGCAGCCGGGTTGCGGGCGATCGAGCTCACCAGCGTGGAGAAGATGTTGCCGAGGCCGATGCCGACACCGGCAAGAGCGATAACAGCAATACCGGCGCCGATTTCGCGAGCAGCAGAGACGTCCATGAGTCAGGTTCCTTGGTTACGACGATACAACAGTTGAGCGTGGATCGGGGCGTGCACTCAGTGCGCCACAGCCTCACGCAGATAAATGCAGGTGAGGATGGCGAACACATAAGCCTGCAGAACGCCCACCAGCAATTCCAGAGCCGTCAGCGCGACATTGATGACGACAGGCGTCACGGCCAGCACAGACCCGAAAGCTCCAAGACCAGCCAGCATCAGGGTGAAGCCGGCAAAAACTTCGAGCAGAACGTGACCAGCCATCATGTTGGCGAAAAGTCGGATCGACAGGCTGACGGGTCGCGAAAGAAAGGAAAGGATCTCGATCGGGATCAGAAGCGGCGCAAGGAACGCAGGGGCACCTTCAGGCATGAAATGCGCGAAGAACTTGATGCCCTGGTATTTCAGCGAGGCCAGAATCGACACCACGAAAACGAGGATGGCCAGAGAAGCCGTGACCGCAATATGGCTCGTAAAGGTAAAGCAATAGGGGATCAGGCCCAGATAGTTGCCAGCCAGAATGAAGAAGAACAGAGCGAAGACGAACGGGAAGAAGGCTGTGCCTTCCTTGCCAATGGTCTCGACAGCCATGTTATGGATGAAGTCGTAGCCCAGCTCAGCCGCGGCCTGCATTCGTCCCGGCACGACAGCAGCGGGGCGCATGCCAATATACAGGAAGCCGAGAACCAGGACGACAGCCACCAGCATGAAGGCCGGAGACTGGCTGAAGCGCAGCGCCTCGCCGATCTGCCCGAGAACAGGATGAAGCTCGAACTGGCCGAGCGCGTCAATCGTTGATCCGGCGGCCAAGCTGCCTCTCCCGTTTACGATGCAGATCCCGGGAGGACCCCGGCAATCCATGAAAACCCAAAAACCGACGCATACCCTGCGCCGGGACGTCAGACGTTGGCGTTTTTCACCGCACGCCAGACATTCAGCATTCCTGCCGCACCGCCGACGAGCGAGAACAGGATCAGAAAGAGAGGCTTGGTCCCGCACAGGCGATCAAGCCCATACCCCAGAACCACACCGACAACCAGTGCCGCGACCATTTCGGTCCCGATCCTCATTGCCAGCCCGAATGCCGAGTAATCGGCATTGCCACCATCCTGCGTGGAAACGTTGTCCGACTTGCCGCTTTTGCCGCGCATCCGGGCTTCAGCCTCTGCAAGCCTCTTGTCGAAGCTCTCAGCACCTTCGCCCGCTTGCGAGGAAACGTTCAGGTCGTCCTGTGCGCCCACGATTCCATACCTCGCTTTTCTCCCCTGAGCGGGGAGTCCTTGGTGCGCGTCTGCTACCCATGTCGACGTGTCGTGTCAACGCCTCGTAACAGCTGGACAATGATTTCTTCAGCCCGTTTCGCCCCGCTGCGCCTTGCGTGTCACACCATACGCGCCTCTCCGGCCAGCTCCCTTCTGGTGCGGTCCAGAGCCTCGGCATAGCGGCGCAGAACGTATTTCTCGCTCAGCATTCCCACGACCTTTGCGGTGGCATAATCAGCCACAACAACAAGTGCATCTGCCTCAGCCCGCTCGAACAGCCCGACCGCTTCGCGACAGGACATGCCGGGTGTCAGAACCGTCTCCCTCTGCAGGGCGAGGCTCGCCAAAGACCGCTCGGACGGATGATCGGGGGCGTGTATTTCGGACAGCAACACGATCCCGCGATAACGCCCCCCTGGCTCAGTCAGAACGATGTGAGGCCCCATTCCGAGCGGGCAGCTCAGTCGCGCTTCGGCAAGACGCATCTCCGGGGCGCGACAGGGCACCTCGCGCTGCATCAGTTTCTCGACCACGAGTTCACGCAGCCAGCCCACATCGATGGCGGATCGAATCGATTCCCCTCTCTGGTGGAAACGCCATGTCGCAAAGGAATAACCGAAGAGCTGACGCACTGTGAGAAGGGAGAGTACGCTGGCAAGCAACACACCGCTCGCGAGCGACAGATCTGCGGTCATCTCAAGGATCAGGCAGGTCATGGTCATGGGCACACCGATGATCGCGACCGCCGTGGCGCTCATACCGAGCACGGCGCAGGTCGTGACCGAGGGGCCTCCCTGGCCCAATGACTCGAGACCAAAGCCGAAAAGCGATCCGGAGAGCACCCCGAGATAAAGCGAGGCGAAGAACAGCCCACCGCGAAAGCCGCTCCCGATCGAAATGGACGAGGCCAGTACCTTGAAGATGAGGAGCAGGCAGATGGGCCCGAGAGCCTGTCCTTCCTCCAGAACCTTTCTGACCGCAGCATGGCCCGCCGAGAGAATGGACGGCGAATAGAGCGCGAGCCCCCCTACCATGAGCCCGCCCAGCGCAGGGCGCAGCCAGGACGGCAGGGAAAGGTGGCGGAATAACACCTCGGCCAGAGTGACCCCCCGCATGGTGCCAATGCCGATCAGCCCGCAGAACACGCCAAGCGCCAGCACCGGGAGCGTATCGCGCAGGGTCAACTGGGGATGAGGCAGAAGAGAAAGCGTCGTGCTGACGCCTCCCAGCAGATGAGCCGTGCCCACAGCCGCGATACACGCCACCGCCACAGGCGCCAGATTGACGAGGGAATAGGTCCCGATCACCAGCTCGAACGCATAGAATGCGCCGGCAATGGGAGCATCGAAGGCCGCCCCGATCGCGCCGCCAGCCCCGCATCCTACCAGGATACGCAAATCGGCGCGGCGCACCCTGAAAAGGCGGCCGCAGAAACTCCCGAGCGCGGCTGCAATCTGCGTGAATCCCGCCTCGAGCCCCAGCGACGCTCCGCTGCCATTGGAAAGAAAGGTCTGGAACGCCACGATAGTGCTGTCGCGCACCGACATACGTCCACCATGAAGGGCATTGGCTTCAATCGGGTCAACGGGTCGATGGCGGAAGCGTTTCGCGATCAGCAGCCCGAACAGGCCGAGCACCAGCCCGCCCAGACAGGGCATCACGAGGGTGCGCCATGGGGCGAGGCTGGCCAGCCCGGAAAGACGCCCATCATTATGCAGCGCATAGAGCCAGCGATGCGCCGCGAGGGTGCTGCAGGTCATGAGCCAGACGCATATTCCGGCCAGCGCGCCGACACATGATGATAAGACAGTCAACCAGATTTCATTGGATCGGACGAGCGCGCGCACATAGTACGGAACAGGCACACCAAGCCGGAGCCGTTTGAGGGCGAGCCCTCTGACA
This sequence comes from Asaia sp. VD9, assembly GCF_037150015.1. Classification (NCBI taxonomy): domain Bacteria; kingdom Pseudomonadati; phylum Pseudomonadota; class Alphaproteobacteria; order Acetobacterales; family Acetobacteraceae; genus Asaia; species Asaia sp. VD9. The sequence goes on from NZ_JBBCQM010000013.1 coordinate 27,895, forward strand.
GTTCTGGAGAACCCTGAGGCCAAGAAAGATCCTGACATGACTTTCGAGAGACGTGATCCCCAGAGCCGGGGGCGAGCACTGTCCTTATTGTCGTTCAGACTTGCCGCAGGCAACAGAAAACCCCAGACTCTGACCACTCCGCTGCTCTGAAAGGATCCTCTCACCGTGCTGCTGAACGTCATCGAACGCCTCTCGGCCCAGCCCGCCGGACATCCGCCGGTCGTGTTTCTTCATGGGTTGTTCGGACGAGGGCGCAATATGGGGTTCCTGCAGCGCCAGGTAGCGCGCACCCATCGCACCCTGGCGCTGGACCTGCGCAATCACGGCGAGAGCCCTCACGGCCCGATGGACTTCCCCGCCATGGTCGATGACGTGGTCGAGACCCTGCGCCATCATGAAGCACTACCCGCCATTCTGGTCGGGCATTCCATGGGCGGCAAGCTGGCCATGATCATGGCCCTTCAATATCCGGAGCTCGTATCCGGTCTGCTGGTGGGCGATATGGCCCCTGCGCGCACGGGATTCGGCCAGGCGGCTCTGGCCGAGGCGATGCTGCACATCCATTTTCCCGATCACCTCGACCGTCAGCAGGCGGACCAGCTTCTGGCCAGGGATATTCCGAACCGCAGCGTGCGTGACCTGATGCTGCAGAACGTGCGTCTCGGTCCAGAGCCGGGCTGGCAGATCGGCCTGCGGGACATTGCCAGCTCGATGACGAATATCGAGAACTGGCCCTATGTTCCCGAGGGTTACGTCTATGAGGGACCGACGCTCTTCCTGCGGGGGGAACATTCTCCGTACATCACCAAGGACCATGAGCCGGTCATGCGCCGTCTCTTCCCGCACTACAGGCTCGAGACCATCCCCGATGCGGGTCACTGGCTGCATGCGGACAACCCGAAACTCTTTTCCGAAAAGATGCTCGATTTTATCGAGAACATCTGATTGTCAGGCCCTGTGCAAGGTTTTTCCATGATCAGACGCTCCGCCCTGATGCTGCTTTTCTGCATCGGCTCCGCCCAGGCCGAGCCTCTGCCTTCCCTCACACGGGACGGATTGCAGGCGCTTGATCTGGCGAAGAGTTCGATCGCCCTGCGTTCCGTTGCAGGCCCGGACAATCAGGTCATGGATGTCGCCCACCTTTACGAGAAAACGCTGACCGAGGGCGGCTTTCCCGCCTCGGCCATTACGATCACGCCTGTGGGTCAGACAGCCTATCTCACCCTGCGCTGGCCGGGCCGTAATCCGGCGCTGAAGCCGCTCGTCATCTCGGGCCATATGGATGTGGTGGCCGCCAACGCTTCAGACTGGACTCGAGACCCCTTCGTCCCGGTGGTCGAGGAAGGCTATCTCTTCGGTCGGGGCGCCACCGATATGAAAATGAGCAATGCGCTCGGCATCACAGCACTGATTCATCTCAGGCAGCAGGGCTACCGTCCGGAGCGCGGAATCGTCCTTGCTCTCTCGGGAGATGAAGAGACGACGATGCAAACGAGCCAGATGCTCGCCAAATCGCTTTCCGATGCGCAGGAGGTTCTCAATCTGGATGTGGGAGGGGGCGTTCTCGACGAGGAAACCGGGCGCCCCCTCTATTACAGCTGGTCGGGCGCTGAAAAAACCTACGCGGATTTTGCGCTTATCGTCAGTGACCCGGGAGGACATTCCTCGGAGCCACGTGCGCGCAACGCCATCGACGTCCTGGCGAGCGGCCTGCTCAAGATCAAGGCCCATCCCTTCACCCCTGAGTTGAATGCCCTTACGCGCAGTTACTTCATGAATGCCGCGCGCTTCTCCTCCCCCAGGCTGGCAGCCGCCATGCGCGCCTTTGCCGCGAGCCCCGGCAATACCGAGGCTGTGGCCACGCTGCGGGCCGATCCGGCGCTTGTGGGGAGCATTGGAACCACCTGTGTGGTCACGATGATCAAGGGCGGCCATGCGCTGAACGCCCTGCCCCAACACGCCGAAGCCAATATCAATTGCCGCATCTTCCCCGGGCATTCGCGCTGGGACATCATGCGTGATCTCAATGCGCTCGTTCAGGACCCGACGATACGGATCGAAGACCGGAGTGCAGGCTCGGTCGAAACACAGCCCTCCCCCCTCGATGGCGTATTTCCCCCGGCTATCGCACGAGCGGCTCAGGCAGCTTTTCCAAGCGTTCCGAGCTTTCCCAGCATGAGTTCGGGTGCAAGCGACAGCATGTGGTTCAGGCAGCTCGGCATTCCGAGCTATGGCGCGAGCCCGATCTTCATCAAGTCGTCGGATGATTTCAGCCATGGGCTGAACGAGCGCATCCCGCTTTCGACCATCACGCCAGGGCTGCATTTCCTGCTTTCGATCATTCCGGACCTGACCCGGCACTGAGGCAGGCAGGTCATGGCGCTCAATCTCCGGTCAGCACATTCTTGATGGCCTTGCCCTCCTCAGACAGGCGCCAGAGATACCAGGCGAGCGCGGAGCGATAGGGGGCAAAGCGCAAACCCTCTGCGCGTAATGCTGCGGGTTTGGGTGGCAGGTCCAGCCCGCGCAGCTTCTGCCATCCTGCCCGGATCGCGAAATCATCGACCGGCAGGACATCTCGCCGATTTAATGTAAAAATGAGCAACATCTCGACGGTCCAGCGTCCGATCCCCCGCAGTGTAACCAGCCGGGCAATCAGGGCGTCATCGCTCAGGTTCTGCGCTTCAACCGGATCGGGTACGACGCCCGATATGGTCGCTTCGGCCAGCCCTCTCAGTGCCAGAAGCTTGGCAGCAGAGAGACCACATGCGCGCAAACTCTCATCCGTGTAGGTCGCAAAATCCTGAGGGCTGGGTGTCTCGCCATCGCCGAGCGCGCAGATACGCCCGAGAATGGCTTCCGCCGCGCGCCCGTGCAACTGCTGCCCGACAATGGCGCGAAACAACGCCTGATAAGGCGTCTTGCCGTCGCTGCCCCTGAGGCGGCAAGGACCTATGCGCTCCATGGCCGCAGCGAGCGGCGGATCCTGACTAAGGCATCGGTAGAGATCGGGATCATCGAGAACCATCTTTTTTCTCTTCTGTATCAAGCTTGGCCCTCATGCGCTTGGCAAGATGATGGGTCCGATGCCATGATAGCGGCAAGTGCCAGATCGTGTCGTCATGCAGAGTTCGCCGCCTGCCCGGCCACGTGGCGGCGTGTGTTCTGTTTCTCTACAGGTGTTCTTCTGAAACGCACCCAGCCCGTCGATCCGGCTCCGCCCTCTTCCGGTGTGGCCAATGCTTTGCGCCCGGGCAAGAAGCGGGTGCGAAACGAACCGCTGCTTTTTGCGCCGGCTGCCGCGTTGCTGCGCGCTCCTCCCCCCGTCAAGGGCAGCCGATTCCGTTTTTCCCACCACGAGCCGAGAACCGGGCTCGAGCCGGACCTCAAACCGGCCAGCGCCTCACTGATCCGCCCTCAGGTTCTCGAAGACCCGGGCGTCACGACCGTTCTCGTCGCCTCGGCCATCGCCCATGCCCTGTTGATCGGCTTGCTGCTGCTCGAAGGCGCCCGCCATGCGCGCGGTTTGCCCGAGGGAATAGAACAGCCTCAGGTCGAAATGATGTTCGCGCCGCCCTCCCGCAGTGGCATGGCTGGCCCGCATGAGGACAAGCCGGGCGGGGAGGAAAAGCCCTCGCAGAGCCACGATGCCCCTTCGGCATCCAGCCCCGAGCAACAGCAGGAACAGCAACCCGATCAGGCCGAATCCACCCCGACCCCGGCCGTTCCGACCCCGACACCGCCCGCAGCTCCGCCTGTCCCCGAGGGCCCTTCTACAGAGCTGCCCAAGACCCAGACAGACCGTCCGGTCAGCCCCGGCATTGCCAAATCGGGCAGGCAGACCCAGACACGGGCTCATAGCCATCGTTCGAGCCGCCGCCCGACCACCAGGCAGTCGGATAACCCCTTCGCGAATATGACCACGCTCGATTTTGGCGAAGCCCCCTCCACCCCGCGTCGTCAGCGCGGGCGCCGTGGCGGTTCTGGTGCGCCGATCGACATGTCACTCGGTCCATTGTCGACCAATGGGCAGATCAACGCGCCGTTCATGACGCGCAACTCCATTCGCGGGGTGAGCGATGACTATGGCAGCGAGATCGATCGCTGGATTCGCGCGCATCTCTATTACCCCGAAGACGCTATCAAGAATGGCGAGGACGGCCCCTCCTCCGTGCATGTGGTCCTGGACCGCGACGGACGGGTGAAGTCCGTGCGACTCACCGGGCAGTCGGGCTCCTACTCCCTCGATGCTGCAACCACAGGCATGTTCCAGGGCGCCCATCTGCCGCCGGTGCCACCGGACATGAAGGGCGACCATTTCGATATCGACCTCACCATCAATTATATCCTGATCAGACGCTGAGACCCGTATGAGCCTGGACTCTGTTCGCGACGAACTCGCCCGCCTTGCCCCCGATCTGTCGATCATCGATGACGGCCGCAGCACCGCCACCGTCCTCGAGGCCGCCGACGTGCACAACGTGGCGCCCGATCAGATCGCGAAGACGCTCTGCGTAGATGTGGGCGGGCGTATCGTACTCGTGGTCATGGCGGGTACGGCGCGGCTCGACAACAAACGCGCCCGCGAAGCGCTGGGCGGCAAGCCCCGCTTTCTGGGCCCTGAAGCCGTGCTCGACGTCACCAGTCACCCGGTTGGCGGTGTCTGCCCTTTTGGTCTGCCTGCTCCCCTCCCCGTCTATTGCGATGAGTCCCTCCAGGCCTTCGACGAAATCATCCCCGCCGCCGGGTCGATCACGGCTTCGGTGCGCATGACGCCGCAACGCCTTGTCGAATTGACAGGCGGGGTTTGGGTTCATGTGCGGCAGGATGGGAAGTGAGCGTTCTTTTTTGGAAAAAAGAACCAAAAAACTTTTGACTTGATGAGGGTCTGAGCCAGAAGAGCACAAGCAAGCGCAGGTGCCGGTTCAGGGTCACCGCCGAATGATAAAATACTTCCGGCGGTCCGAGGGCGAAAACGCTCCACAACGCCCCCAGCCAAAACCAGGAAAGTCTTCTTGCTTCTTTTTCTTCCAGAAAAAGAAGACCCCCGCCCCTCAGAGAGGACGAGGGTCGACCCGTCTTACTCCGCAGCTTCGGCGTAGTTCGAGATATCCGGGCAGGAGCAGACCAGATTGCGGTCACCCCAGGCGTTATCAATACGATTGACCGGCGCAAAATACTTCACGCGGTCCAGCCCGTTAGGGAAGCAGCCCTGCATACGGTCGTACTGACGGTCCCACTCACCCACCAGATCGGCAGTGCTGTGAGGCGCATGACGCAGCGGACTGGCCTCCATAGCGATGGCTCCGGATTCGATCGCACGGATCTCTTCACGGATGGCGATCATGGCGTCACAGAAGCGATCCAGTTCGGCCTTTCCTTCTGATTCGGTCGGCTCGATCATGAAGGTGCCTGCCACGGGGAAGCTGACCGTCGGGGCATGGAAGCCATGATCGATCAGGCGCTTGGCGATATCATCCACCGTGACGCCCACAGCATCCTTGAGCGGACGCAGATCGATGATGCATTCATGCGCGGTGCGTCCGTTGCTGCCGCGATAGAGCACCGGATAATGCGGCTCGAGACGGGCTGCGATGTAATTGGCGTTCAGGATCGCCATTTCGGTGGCCTCGCGCAGACCGTCATCGCCCATCATGAGCACATAGGCGACCGAAATCGGCAGGATGGAGGCCGAGCCAAAGGGGGCAGCCGACACCGCGCGGGCATCGCCACGCTCCGGGCGACCGGGCAGATGTGGGGCAAGATGCGCCTTGACCCCGATCGGTCCCATGCCCGGACCGCCGCCGCCATGGGGGATGCAGAAGGTCTTGTGCAGGTTGAAATGCGACACGTCGGCGCCGTACAGACCGGGACGTGCCAGACCGACCTGCGCGTTCATGTTGGCACCGTCCAGATAGACCTGACCACCCGCCTCGTGAACGAGATCGCAAATTTCCATCACGGCTTCCTCGAACACGCCATGCGTCGAGGGATAGGTGAGCATGAGGGCTGCGATGCGGCCTTCATTCTGGGCGATCTTCTTGCGCAGATCCTCCAGATCGACATTCCCCGAGGCGTCGCAGGCTGTGACGACCACGCGCATGCCAACCATCTGGGCGGAAGCCGGGTTGGTGCCATGGGCCGAGGCCGGAATCAGGCAGACATCGCGCTCGCTCTGGCCATTGGCCTGATGATAGGCGCGGATGGCCAGCAATCCGGCATATTCGCCCTGCGCGCCGGAATTGGGCTGAAGCGAGACGGCATCGTACCCGCTCACGGCGCAAAGCGCGTGTTCAAGAATGCCGAAGAGCTCCTGATAGCCTTCGGTCTGATCGGCTGGCGCAAAAGGATGAAGCGCCCCGAACTCCGGCCATGTGATGGGGATCATCTCGGCCGTGGCATTCAGCTTCATGGTGCAGGAGCCGAGCGGGATCATGGTGCGATCCAGCGCCAGATCCATGTCGGACAAACGGCGCATATAGCGCAACAGATCCGTCTCGGAGCGATGGGCGTGGAAGACGGCGGCCGTCATGAACGCCCCGCTGCGCGTCAGCGATTCCGGGATGGTCGTGGTACCGTCCAGCCTGGCTTCGAGCGCAGCAAGGCGCGCATCATCCGGGCAGAAGCAGCGCCACAGCGCCTTGATATGGCTCGCCTCGGTGGTTTCGTCACAGGCAATGCCGAGACGCCCCTCACCGGCATCGCGCAGATTGATTCCGACCTTGCGGGCGCGCTCGAGCACGAGGGCTGCGGACTCACCGGCTTCGACCGTGATGGTGTCAAAGAAGACGCTGGTCTCGATTTTGACGGCCAGTTCGCGCAGGCCTTCGGCCAGAATGGACGCGAGACGGTTCACGCGATGGGCGATAGCGCGGAGACCCTCTGGACCGTGATAGACCGCATACATCGAAGCGATGACCGCCAGAAGCACCTGTGCCGTGCAGATGTTCGAGGTCGCCTTCTCACGACGGATATGTTGTTCCCGGGTCTGCAGTGCGAGGCGATAGGCAGAAGCCCCGCGGCTGTCACGCGACACACCAACCAGACGGCCTGGCATGGTGCGCTTATAGGCGTCACGCACGGCCATGAACCCGGCATGGGGGCCACCAAAGCCCATGGGCACCCCGAAACGTTGCATGGAGCCGATGGCGATATCGGCGCCCAGCTTGCCGGGCGCTTCAAGCATGACAAGGGCCAGCGGGTCGCAGGTAAGGGCCACAATGGCACCCTTCTCATGCAGGGAGGCAATCACCCCACGAAAATCACGCACTTCACCCGAGCTGCCCGGATAGGAGAGCAGCGCACCGAAAACGGCTTCAGGCTCGAGATCGGTTTCAGGGTTACCGAGCTGAATGGTCCACCCCAGTGGCTCGGCGCGCGTCCGCAGCACCGCAAGGGTCTGGGGATGCGTGTCGGAATCGACAAAGAATACCGTGCTCTTGGTCTTGGCGTTGCGCTGGGCAAGCGCCATGGCTTCGGCGCAGGCCGTGGCCTCGTCCAGAAGCGAGGCATTGGCGATATCGAGCCCGGTCAGGTCACAGACCAGTGTCTGAAAGTTCAGCAGCGCTTCAAGACGGCCTTGGCTGATTTCTGGCTGATACGGCGTATAGGCCGTGTACCAGGCCGGATTCTCCAAAATATTGCGCTGGATGACGGGAGGCAGGATCGTGCCGTAATAGCCCTGCCCGATCATGGACTGCATGACCACATTGCGGCTTGCGATCTGCTTCAGCCGCGCCAGTGCCTCGCTCTCGGTCAGCGCAGGACCGACGCCAGAGGCCTTGCGGTCCAGAATGGCAGAAGGCACGGTCTGCTCGATCAGCGCATCGATGCTCGGCACACCGAGCGTCTTGAGCATGGAAACGACTTCGCCGGGACGCGGGCCGTTATGGCGCGAGACGAACTGGTCGTCTTCATGCGCGGGCCACAGCGATGTATTGGGCGACGTATTGAGCGGGGCGTTACGGGTCACGTCTCGGCAGATCCTCGTCAGGAACGCAAACGAGTCAGGACGGCACGGGCCACCCTGTGCTCGGAAGGAAGCATCAGACCGGCCATCCGGATCTGACGGTACAAAGGGAACCGGACCGGCAAGCCAGTCCGGCGGTCAGATCAAAGCGATGCCTTGTAGGCATCTGCGTCGAGGAGGGATTCGAGCTGGGCGGAGTCGCTCACGCGGAGCTTGAAGATCCAGCCCTCGCCTTCCGGATCTGTACCGACCAGGGTCGGCTCATCGGAAAGACGAGTGTTGAACCCGGCCAGAACGCCGCTCACCGGGGCATAGATGTCCGAAGCGGCCTTGACGGATTCGACAACGGCGGCAGGCTCACCCTGCGGCACTTCGGTGCCTTCGTCCTTGGCTTCGACAAAAACCAGCTCGCCGAGTTCGTCGGAAGCATGGGCCGTGATGCCGACCGTGGCGATATCGCCTTCGAGACGGATCCATTCATGGGACGGGGTGTAGTAGGTGGTGCTCATTGATCGCGTTCTCTCAGTTGACGGTTTTCAGCGTTTGAAGCCGGGCGGGACGAAAGGCAGGGCGCGCACCTGGACCGGCACGTACTTGCCGCGCAGGGCGCCGTAGAGCGTGGTGCCGAGGCCGGCATGAGCCGTCTCCACATAGCCCATCGCCACAGGGGCATTGATGCTGGGACCGAAGGCACCGGAGGTGACGACACCCACCTTCTGCGTGCCCGCCTCATCGGCAAAAAGCTCGGTACCAGCGCGTACGGGCGCACGCCCTTCCGCCGCCAGACCCACGCGCAGGCGGGACACGCCCTCACGCGCCTGCTTCATGATGATCTCGGCACCCGGATAGCCCCCTGCACGTGCGCCGCCTTCACGGCGCGCCTTCTGCATGGCCCAGCCAAGGGCGGCCTCGACGGGTGTGGTGGTTTCGTCCAGGTCATTCCCGTACAGGCAAAGACCGGACTCGAGACGCAGGCTGTCGCGCGCGCCCAGACCGATAGGCAGAACGCGCTCATCGGCCAGAAGCGCGCGGGCGATCTGCTCGGCATGCTCGGCCGGGATACCGATCTCATAGCCATCCTCACCCGTATAACCCGAGCGGGTCAAAGTGCAGGCAACGCCATCGATATCGGCCTCGATCGCATCCATGAACCGCATTTCGGCCGCTTCGGGGCAGAGATCCAGAAGCACGTTGACGGCTTCCGGCCCCTGAAGAGCCAGCAGGGCGCGATCATCGAGCTTCTCGATCACCACCCGATCCCCGAGAGCCGCTTCCATCAGCGCCGTATCGGCGGCCTTGCAGGAGGCATTGACGACCACGAACAGCCAGTCACCCATATTGGCGACCATCAGATCGTCACGGATACCACCTGCGTCATTGGTAAGAAAACCGTAGCGCTGGCGGTTGGCACCCAGACCCGCCAGATCGACGGGGATCAGGCTTTCAAGTGCGAGGGCGGCATCGTTAAGCGTGCCCTTCTTCGCGGTGATCCGCAGCTGTCCCATATGGGAAACGTCGAACAGCCCCGCGCTTTTGCGCGTATGCAGATGCTCTGCCATGAGCCCGGCCGGGTATTGCAGGGGCATCGAATAGCCCGCAAACGGCACCATGCGAGCTCCGAGCTCGATATGCAGGTCATTGAGCGGCGTGAATGAGAGCGCGTCGGACAACGGGCGGAATCCCCCAAGGCAGAAAACGAAAAAATCGTCGCCCCTTCTGTCGCCTTTGCCTGAGATCGCTATCCCGTCGGCGGACATCCCACAGGAATGCCTCTCTCCAGAAGTTCCAGCCGATCGCGGTCCTTTTGCCTGAGAGTTTCCGGGGCGGTTGCTCCTTCGGCGCCGGAAAAATTGTCCGGTCTCTCCCGTGAATCGGTGTTTACTCTTCGCAGAATTGGGGCAGAAAAGTCAATTCAGTAAACTCGATGGAGTTATAGCCATGTCCGAGCATTTCACCGTCATCGCGGAATTTGCGGCTCCCGCCGAAAGCTTCCCGGCGTTTCTCGAAATGTGCCGCTATGACAGCGACCGCTCCCTTGCCGATGAGGAAGGCTGCCTGACCTTTGACGTGCTTACACAACAGGATGCCTCTGACATCATCGTGCTCCATGAAGTCTACACCGGACGCGCCGCTTTCGAAGCGCATCTGAAGACCCCGCATTTCGAGAAATTCGCCGACGCCCTGCGCGATCTGAACATCGAAGAGCGCAACGTGCGTTTCTTCACCAGACGTCATCCCTGATCGGCGCAACACCCTTCAGGCCTGTCTGTCGCCTGTCCCGTTCTCCGGCAGATGCCGCACGGGCAGCCGCTCCGGGCCCGTCACATCGCCAGTGCCCCGCGTGACCTGTCCCTCGCGCCCCTTTGATCGGGCGGGGGCCAATCCCCGGGTGTTCATGACTCACAAGTAACGACCGCAGGGTTTTCCTGCTCCATGGGCCCGTCTAGACTCGGGCTTTGGGTTCTCGCGCGACTGAGACAGCATGATTCCGTTTTCCAGTTTCCTTCCTCATCGTCCGGCGCTCTCGCCCACGCGTGAGGCCATCGCCCATGCTGCCCGCCGCCCCGAGGCGGAAATCCTTGCTCCCCTCCTCACCCGTGCAACCCTGACCGACAGCCAGATGGAAGAGATCGAGGCTCAGTCCCGCATCCTCGCCACGGCCCTGCGTGAGAACGCCGATACAAAAGGGGTCGAGACCATGATGCAGGCCTTCCCCCTTGTGTCGGCCGAGGGGAAGGCTCTGCTCTGCCTTGCGGGAACGCTGTTGCGCATTCCCGACGCCCCGACACGCGATGCGCTGATCCATGACCAGATCGGCCAGGGGGAATGGCTGCATCATGGCGGCCATGACCATCCCTTCTTCCTGAATGCCGCGAGCTGGGCCATGTCCACCTCGTCTCGCTTCAATGCCGTGACGGGCGGGCTGCGCAGCCTGGCCATGCGCGGAACGGCCCCCTTCATTCGTCACGGGGTGGAAAAAGCCATACGCATGATGGGCAGCCAGTTCGTTCTGGCCGAAACCCTGAACCAGGCCCTGCGGCGCGGGCGCAAGCTGGAACAGCAAGGGTTCACACTCGCCTATGCCGCCCTGCACGAAACGGCCCAGACCGCCGAGGAAGCCGAAATGGCCCGGCGCGACGCACTCACCATGGTCGATACGCTGGGACGTCAGGCTCGGGGAGACACGCTGTTCGAGCGCCCGGCCCTCTCGCTGTGTCTCTCGTCGCTGCACCCCCGGTTCGAGACCACGCAGCTTGCACGCATCAAAGCCGAATTGCTGCCCTTTCTCGCCACGCTGGCACAACGCGCGCGTGCCGCCGATATTCTCCTGATCCTCGATGCCGGTCGCAGCACGGAACTGGAGCTGTCGCTCGATCTATTCGAGGCGCTCTGCCATCTGCATGAGCTGGCAGGGTGGAACGGACTGGGCTTCACGGTGCAGGCCAGCGACAAAAGATGCCTGCCCGTGATCGAGCATCTCATCGCGCTCGCGGGCGAAACCGAGAGACGTATCGTACTCCGTCTGGTCAAGGGCGGGTTCTGGGATCGGGAGATCCGCGACGCCCAAAGGGAATCGGCCAGCGATTACCCGGTCTTCACGCGCAAATGCCACACCGATGTGAGCTTCATCGCCTGCGCCCGACAGGCACTTGAGGCGCCGGAAGCGCTCTATCCCCAGTTCGGCACCCATAATGCGCGAAGCATCGCGACCATCATGGCGCTGGCCAACCCGTTCACCCCGGGTCGATATGAATTCGGCTGCCTGCATGGCATGGGCGAAACGCTCTATGCCCCACTGATGCGCGCCAACGCCGCTTCCGGTGCGGGACATAGCGGCACGGGGCAGAATGCTGCAACGCCGGGCTGTCGGATCATGGCCCCGATCGGCCCCGATTCACGCCTCGCCCCGACCCTGGTGCGTCGTCTGCTCGAGAACGGGGCTCCTTGCTCCTTCGTCAATCAGGCCGCCAACCGGACCATCGCCCTGGATACGCTGATCGCCGATCCCGTGGCCAAGGCGCGCAATGTCCTGCCGCGCGGCATGCCAAGCCAGCGTATCACGCCCCCTACCGAGCTGTTCTTGCCCGAGCGCGTCTCGGCCGCCAGTCTCGATCTGGCGAACCCGCTCACACTGCAAGCGCTCGCAAGCACCTTGCCCGGTCAGGTTGCCTTGCTCGAGGCTCTGCCGATGGGCGCCGCCATGCCCCGACCGGAAGGCAGACCGCGCGCCATCTCCAACCCGGCCACCCATGAAGACCGGGTGGGGGTGGTCGTCTATGCCAGGCCACGCGATATCGACGCCGCGCTCAATGCCGCCGAAACCGACATGATCTGGCGGCGAACCGAGCCCGGCACCCGCGCCGACTGTCTCGATCGCATGGCTCTGGCTCTGGAGCAGGACCAGATAGCCCTGATCGCCCTGCTGATGCGCGAGGCGGGCAAGACCCTGGCCAATGCCGTGGGGGAATGGCGCGAAGCGGTGGATTATCTGCGCTACTACGCTGCCCAGCTACGCAGCCTTGCCGAAACAGGCGGGCTCGGCGCACCTCTTGGCACCATTCTGTGCATCAGCCCATGGAATTTCCCGCTCGCAAGCTTCACCGGGCAGGTAGCGGTCGCTCTGGCTGCGGGCAACGCGGTCATCGCCAAGCCTGCAGAAGAAACACCGCTGATCGCCGCCCGGCTGCTCGGCCTGTTTCTGGAGGCAGGACTTCCCGCGCGTGCCCTTCAGCTCCTGCCCGGTGAAGGAAATGTAGGGGCCTCGCTCGTCGCGGATTCACGCATAGACGGCGTGATGTTCACCGGTTCGACAGCCGTTGCGAAAACCATCAGTCGCGAATTGCTCGGGCGTACCGGGCGCACGGGTCAGCCTGTACCCCTGCTGTCCGATACGAGCGGGCAGAACGCCATGCTCGTGGACAGCTCCGTGCCCCCCGAGCAGGTCATTCCCGATATCCTGTCTTCCGCTTTCGACAGCGCCGGGCAACGCAGCGCCTCGCTGCGCGTCCTGCTGATTCAGGAAGATGGAGCCGACGCGCTGATCGAGCGGCTTCAATCCGCCATACGCGAGTTGTGTATCGGAGCGCCTGACCAGTTCAGGACCGATATCGGCCCGGTGATCTCGGCCAGCGCCCGGGCGCGTGTGGAAGACCATGTCGAGCGCATGAGGCGCGCGGGTTATCGCGTCTGGCAGCCTGACATGCAGGCCGAGACCTTGCGGGGGCATTTCGTAGCGCCAACCCTGATCGAGATCGGGCGTGTGGCTGATATCGGCCAAGAAGTATTCGGCCCGGTCCTGCATATACGGCGTTACGCGCGGCATGAACTCGATGGCGTGATCGATGCGCTGAACGCAACAGGCTATGCACTCACGTTCGGCGTACAGAGCCGCCTTCCCGCCACGATCGAGCGCGCCTGCGCACGTAGTCGAGCCGGTAATATCTATGTCAATCGGGCCATTATCGGGGCCACGATCGGGATGCAGCCTTTCGGGGGCAAAGGCCTGTCCGGCTCCGGGCCCAAATTGGGCGGACCGCTTCTTCTGCCGAGGCTGATGCACGGCGCGCCCTGCCCGATCGTCGCACCTCCTGAAACGCCGGTTCCTTCTACCGCACGCGCTTTCCTGTCCTTTCTCGAGCCGCGTGACCCGCCCTCGGCCCGACGCGTGCGCGCTGTGATTGCTCACGCGCTGAGCGGGCTGTCATTCGACCTGCCGGCGCCCTCCGGCGAAAGCAACCGCTACAGCCTGCGTCCGCGCGGCGTCATTCTTTGCGCCTGTGAAAGCTGGCCTTCCCTGCTCCACGCAGTCGGGCTCGCTTTGGGCACGGGCAATACCGTGCTCGTGCTCGCACCCGATCCCGCTGTGGAATGGCTGCGTCAGGTCTCGCGCCAGCTTGCCAACGCAATCACGCGCGTGGACCCCGGCGCGCTGCCCGAATGCGACGCCATGCTGATCCAGCGTGGAGCAGAAAGCGCCGAGCAGGCCGCCCTGACGGTCACCGCCCGGGAGGGCATGGTCGTACCGGTTTATGATCTCGATACCGTCCGCCCCGAATGGCTGCTGAGCGAAACCGTGGTGACGATCAACCATGCGGCCATCGGCGGCGATATCGGGCTTCTGACCTCTCGCTGAAGGGCGTTTCTGCGTGCACGATGCCTGTCGCTGACGAGCGGAACCAGCGCCATGGCGAGATCGGGTCACAGAAGCCGCGCCCTGGGAAGGTCAGAGCCGCATGTCGCGATACGTCCTGCGGGACGCATTTAAACCCGGAATATGGGTTGCCAGAGGGCGCCGTTTCCATTTTGGTAATGAACCGTTTCAGCCACGCCTTTTTTCCGGAGTGTTCCCGCTTGACGATCCGCCTCTTCCGCGCCGGTAGCTTCCTGACTGCCCTGATCCTCGGCAGCCCGATCATGCCTGCCCTGGCTGCCCAGCCTCAGCCCGAGGCGACCCCGCTGCCCTCGCCGCTCCCTCAGGCCAAGGACGGCGCCTTTCCCGGCACCATCAAGCTGAGCGTGAATGCCACCGATCTGGCGCATCACGTGATGAGCATTCATGAGACCCTGCCCGTGCCCCAGGCCGCGCGCGAAGCGGGCGAGCTTGTGCTGCTCTATCCGAAATGGGTGCCCGGCGGTCATGCGCCTGAAGGCACGATCACCCAGCTCGGCGGCCTCGTCGTGCATTCAGAGGGCAAGACCCTCTCCTGGCTGCGCGATCCGGTGGATGTGTTCGCGTTCCATGTGCCTGTCACCAAGGCGCAGACCCAGATCGACCTCGACTTCAAGCTGCTATCGCCTGTTACGGATGACGAGGGCCGCGTGGTCATGACGCCGCATATCGTCAATGTGCAATGGAACGAGGTCTCGCTCTACCCAGCCGGATACTACTCCCGCAACATGCCCTATCAGGCGAGCGTGACCCTGCCTCATGGCTGGCAGGCCGCCACTGCCCTGCGTCCCACGGGGCCGGCCAACGGCGATACACTCACTTTCGGCACCGTGCCGTACAACACCCTGGTCGACTCTCCGATCTTTGCCGGGGCCTACTTCAAGAAGGTTGCCCTGAACGCGCCGGGCGGCGTTCCCGTCACGCTCAACATGGTGGCCGACAAGCCGGGCGACCTCGCCTATGACGACGCGCAGTTGCAGATCCACCGCAATCTTGTCACGCAAGCGCTGCTGACCTTTGGCTCGCAGCATTACGCGCATTACGACTTCCTGATGGCGCTGACCGACGAGCTGGGCGGGATCGGTCTCGAGCATCATCAGTCGAGCGAAGACAGCGTGACCGAAGACTATTTCACGGACTGGAAGCACTCCTTCCCGCAGCGCGACCTGCTGGCGCATGAATACACCCATTCCTGGAACGGCAAATATCGCCGCCCAGCCGATCTCTATGGGGCCACCTTCAATACGCCCCAGCGCGGCTCGCTGCTCTGGGTCTATGAGGGCCAGACCGAATTCTGGGGTAATATCCTTGCCGCACGATCGGGACTGGTCACCAAGGATCAGGGCTTCGACAGCCTGGCGCTCATGGCTGCGAGCTATGATTCGCAGGCAGGCCGTAGCTGGCGCCCCGTGGCCGATACGACCAATGACCCGATCATCGCCCAGCGCGCCCCGCTCTCATGGCGCGATTTCCAGCGTTCGGAAGATTATTACGTTGAAGGTCAGCTCGTCTGGCTGGATGCCGATATGACCATCCGCAAGCTGTCTCATGACACGAAATCGCTCGATGATTTCGCCAAGGCGTTTTTCGGCACGAATGATGGCAGCATCATCGTCAGCCCCTATACTTTCGACGATGTGGTTCTGACGCTCAACAAGATCGTACCCTATGACTGGGCCAAGTTCCTGCATGAGCGCATCAGCACCGTACAAAAGCGCGCGCCGCTGAACGGGCTCGAAACGGGCGGCTACAAGCTGGTCTATACCGATCAGGAAAATGCCTTCGAGGCGCAGCTGCTCAAGAACCGCCACCGCGTGGGCCTGCGCTTTTCTCTGGGCGTGATCATCAACGCCAAGAACGGCTCTCTGGGAACGGTTGCCTGGGACAGCCCGGCCTATAAGGCGGGACTTGCCATCCATGACCAGATCGTGGCCGTCAATGGCGACAGCTTCTCGCCCGATGGGTTGATCGACGCCATCAAGGCCGCGAAGACAGACAAGGCGCCCATCACGCTCCTGGTTAAATCAGGGGAACATTTCCGCACGGTGGCCATCCCCTATCATGATGGCCTGCGCTACCCGCATCTGGAGCGTATCGCCAACACGCCGGACCGTCTGACGACCCTCTATTCCGCGCGTCACTGAGGTCGGAAGAGGAGGACCGGGTTTCCCGGAACCTCGAGGCGGGGGAGCGGTCGCTCTTCCGCCTTTTTCTCGTCGTGATATCTGCCCTTGCCTCCATGAACGGCACGCGTCCAGGGACGATGTCCCGATCGCGAGGCACGAGGCACGAGTCCGTCGCTCCGGGGCTACCATTTCTCAATCGTTCCTCAGCCCGTCACGAGACGCCTCTGCCGCCGAGTGACGGCTCGACGCTTCCCGATGCTCCGCTCAGGGCGCCGCGATGAAGTTGAACTCCAGACGCTGCCCTTTCACGTCGAATTCGGGCTTGAGGCGCAGGGTCATGGCAGGCCGGGCGGGCCCGAGGGCCTCGGCGATGATTCTCTGACAGGCGGCAAAAACGCTGCTATCAGGAATCATGTAGGCCAGATGGGTGATATCCTCGGGCACGAGACCATGGGTGGCCAGAATCTCGCGCATACGCATCAGGGCGTTCTGGCATTCCTCGATCAGACTCTCCGGTGCCTGCCCATCAGGACCAAGTCCCGTCACGCCGTAATAGGTCACACTGTCCTGTAGCGCTGCAGGACGGGTAGGAGAGGAGTGATGATCGTGCATGAAACCCAGCATATCGCACAATCCGAACGCTGCACATCGCTTATCGCCCCGACAGGCCCTGCAGCGCCCCCTGCCCCCCGCCCTCCAGCCTCCCCCCCTTCCCCCGCCGGTTCGCAGGCTGGGGCGACGACCGGGCATCATGCTTCCTGTGCACGCTGGCAAGACATGGGGGTGGTTCTGACCGGCCCCTCAGGCAGTGGAAAGTCGAGCCTGCTGCTTCGTCTGATCGACTCAGGGTTCGACCTGGTGGGCGATGACCGGATCCTGATCGAGGCGGGTATGGCCCGTCCGGAGCCGCGTCTCGCCGGGCTCATCGAGGTGAGGGGGCTCGGTATTCTGCGCATGCCTCATCAGGCCAGTACCCCCGTCAAACTCTGGATAGAGCTCGTTGAGAACGGGCCGGTAACCCGTCTGCCTGAGATGGCAAGCGACCCGCAAACCGGCGCCTGGATGATCAGGATGAACGGGTTTCAGGCTGACGCGGTAGCGATCATCCGAAGCGCCCTGCGGTGCATAAACGGCGAATTCACGCTGCTTTGTGGCGTAAATGGGGCAACGCCCCCTGTCCTCCCCCTCCCCATGGCGGCGGAAGCGCGATAACATCTTTCGATCTTCCCCCCTTACGGCCTGGCAGGAGACTTGAACGGTGACACCCGCACGACGCGTACTTCTGGTCACGGGCCTGTCGGGAGCCGGAAAATCCTCGATCCTGCGCATCCTCGAGGATCTGGGCTACGAGGTGACGGATAATCCGCCCCTGACGCTGCTTGACGCACTGGTTGCGCGAAGCGACCAGCCCCTGGCGATCGGGATCGACGTGCGCACGCGCGGTTTTGAGGCGAGGGCCGTTCTGGGCGCTCTGGCCCAGCTCCGCGCACAGAACGACCTGCTGGTCGAGCTGCTCTACGCCACGGCCGAGACCGATATCCTCCTGCGTCGCTTCACGGCCACGAGGCGGCGTCATCCGCTCGATAACAGCACAGGCACAGCCCCCGGGCTGGTTGCGAGCATCGACCAGGAAATTGTGCTGCTGGCCCCGCTTCTGGGGGCTGCCGATCTGGTGATCGACACCTCGGACCTGCCACCTCATGACCTGCGCCGCCTGATCGAGGCCCGATTCGGCCATCAGAATGATGGCGACTCGATGACAGTGACGCTTCAATCCTTTGCGTATCCTGCAGGATTGCCCCGCGAGGCCGATCTCGTTTTCGATGCGCGTTTTCTGCGCAATCCGCATTACGATCCTGATCTCAAGGCAATGACCGGGCTCGATCCTGTCGTGCGTCAATACGTGAAGCAGGATCCCGATTACGATGTTTTCCTGTCCAGGATCCTCGATCTACTGAAACTTGTACTGCCTCGTTTCGTCGCCGAGGGGAAAAAACATGCGACCGTTGCGGTGGGATGCTCGGGTGGTCAGCACCGTTCTGTAACACTTGTTGAAGAGATCGCAGCGTCGTTGGGCGGCTCTGACGACATTACACTCTTGTCAGACGGACCGATCGTCGTCATGCATCGAGAACTGGCACGTCAGGGACGCAGCTCATGGAGATGGGTACGCGCGCCCCAGCAACGTGCGGTACCGGATGAACAGATACGGACAGAGCCGTCTTGATAACGTCGTCGGATGACCAATATGTCATGGGTTCGCCCCTGAAAGGGCGCTACGTACCCCATGAAGGAATGCCCCGATGATCGGGATCGTTCTTGTTACACACGGCTCTCTCGCTCAGTCTCTTCTTGAAATCGTCACCCATGTTGTCGGGCCTCAGCCCCAGATCGCGGTGATGGGCATCATGCCCGACGACGATGTCGTTACCGCCCGCGCCCTGCTCGAGACGGCGATCAGCGCCGTAGATACCGGAGATGGCGTTCTCCTCCTGACCGACATGTTTGGCAGCACCCCTTCCAATCTTGCCCTCTCCCTGCGTCAGGAAGGGCGCGTGGAGGTTCTGGCCGGGGTGAATGTGCCGATGCTCGTGAAACTGGCCAAGACCCGCTGCACGCGCAGTCTGGCCGAATGCGCCGAGCTGGCCACAATGGCAGGGCGCAAATATATCGCGGCTGCCTACCAGCTACCGGCTTCATGTTTGCAGGGCGGTAAAAGCTGTGAAATGGTGGTCAATACGACCATGAGCTATGTCCCTCCCATTACCCCTCTTCTGACGCCCCTGCGTCAGGCCGCCCGATGAGTGCAGGCCCGACGCTGGAGCGCGATGTGACCATCGTCAACCGGCTCGGCCTTCATGCCCGCGCCGCAGCGAAATTCGTGACTCAGGCGGAGCGCTTTGATGCGACCGTCGAGGTGAGCCGTCATGATCAGAGCGTATCGGCCCTGTCGATCATGGGGCTGATGATGCTCGGAGCCGGTCGCGGCGAGATGGTCCGGATTTCGGCTAGCGGAGCGCAGGCCGCTGCCGCGATCGAGGCGCTTTGCGCTCTCGTCGCGGATGGTTTTGGTGAACGTGATTAAGCGATTGCGGCGGCCACCGAGCGAAGTGGCCCAGCCAGACGATCAGCCCATGAAAATCCTGCAGGGCGTTGGCATCTCGCAAGGGGTAGTCATCGCCCGGGCAAGCCTCGCCTATGAGCGCCCACTACCCGTAATTGAGGCCGTCCCTTCGCTTCTCGGTGCCGAAGCCGAGCGTACGCGGCTCGATCAGGCAATTGCGCTCACGCTCAAGCAACTTAGGAAACTGCGCGGTAAACTCGACACGCTCCCGGATGAGGGTCGGATCGAGATCGATGCACTGCTCTCTGTCTATGAGCGTATGCTCAATCACTCGCGCCTGGTGCGCGCCGCGCATCGTCGCCTTGCCGAGGACGGCCTGACCGCAGAGGCTGCGGTTCAGCTAGAAAGTGACGCGCTCGCGGCGCAGGCAGGGCCGCAACCGGGCATGCCGGAAGAGGAAATCGAGGGTGCAAAAAGACGCGAGGGCGAATTCCGTGAGGTGGCCCGCCGTCTGCTGCGTAATCTCACAGGTGTCTCTTTCCGGGCCTTTTCCGATATCCCAGGTGGCTCGGTACTGGTGGCCGAGCAGATACGGCCCGCGGATGCCGCCGTCATCGACCCCAACCGTATCGCCGCCGTCCTCTCGGAGGGCGGGGGCGTAACAGACCATACGGCTATCATGCTACGCGCGCTCAACGTGCCCGCTGTGCTGGCCGTCCCGACCCTGATCGATCACATGCAGGAAGGCTGCCTTGTGATCGTGGATGGCACAACGGGTCGTGTGGTCCTGCATCCGGATTCGGCAACGCTGGCCGAGGCTCGCTCGGCCATGGCTGAGGAGGCCCGTGAGCGTAAGGGCATTGGCCGGTTGCGGCGTTTGCCCAGCAGGTTGGTAAGTGGCGAGGATATCGAGCTTCTGGCCAATGTCGAGCTTCCCAATGAGCTTCCCCTGCTGCACCGCAATGGCGCCGCAGGCATCGGATTGCTTCGCACCGAATTCCTGTTCGATGAGAGCGAGGCTCTGCCGGATGAAGACGGGCAGTATGCGGTCTATGCCCGCCTCGTTGCCGATATGCAGGAGATGACCACCACGATCCGTGTGCTGGATTGGGGCGGCGAGAAAGGGTTGGCGCGGCTGAGGCAGCTCGGGATTACGGATGAGCAGGAAGAGGAAAATCCGGCACTCGGCGTTCGTGGCCTGCGCCTGCTGCTGCGTCATCCCGAAATTCTCGAAACTCAGCTCTGCGCTATCCTGCGCGCCAGTCTGGAGGGAAAGCTGCGCATCCTCCTGCCCATGGTGAGTTCGGTCAATGAGGTGCTGGCTACACGGCAGATCTATGAGCGCTGCGCCAAGAGACTACGCCGCAGAGGGGTGAAACTTCCTGCTGACTTGCCCCCTTTGGGAGTCATGATCGAGACCCCCGCCGCCGCATTGACGGCCGGTGCGCTTGTGCGTCAGGCGGAGTTTCTTGCGCTCGGGACGAATGACCTGACCATGTATACGCTGGCAGTCGATCGTTCTTCGGCCATGGGGTCGGATCTCTATACAGGGCTCCATCCCGGGCTGCTGAAATTGCTGCGCCTGTCGGTGGATGAGGCACTGCGCGCCCACAGACCGATCTGTGTGTGTGGCGAGATGGCCTCGGACCCACGCGCCGTGGCGCTCCTGATCGGTATGGGGCTCCGCTCGTTCTCGATGTCAGCCGCTCTGCTGCCACCCGTGAAGCGGATGATTCGCTCGCTAAGCCTGGACGCGTGCGATGAGCTTCACCGACGCGCGATGCTGGAGGAAGACCCTCTGGCACTCAGCGCGATGGTCCGACATTTCGCCGTCTGAAGACGTGACGGGCGCGCAGCCCGTCACGCAGTCAGATCAGTGACGCAGGTCTTCAGGGACCTTCCCACCATTCTCGGCCAGTTTCTGCATGACCTGACGGATCAGCCAGACATTCATGGCCGCACTGTCTTCCGTGCTTTCGGTATAATGCAGTTCCTGAGCGAGGTGCTTGCGTGCTTCCAGCGAACTGTCCATGTCGAGCAGCTTCAACAGATCGACGATGGACGTGCGCCAGTTCAGCGTCTGGCCCTTCTCTGCCTGCAGGCGGGACAAAACCGCGTCGACATCGACCGGGGCGCTGGGCGCCGAGGGAACGGAAGACGCCGCCGCAGGCACGGCGTCGCCTGATGCGGCAGCCCCGCCTGCCGATCCACTGGCCGGAGCCGCCTCCGCATGGCCAAAGATCTTCGTCATGATGGTGCTGAATATACCCATAAATGCCTGTTCCTGTGTTACGGCTCTGACGACAAATGTCAGGTTGGCGTCAGCGTCGAGCAGCGATCGTGTCAGGCACTGCCATCCGCCCGGCATGAAGACCGACAGAGCGCGATGCCGCAGACCGTGACACGACCATTACGTTCGGTAACGAAAAGTGACGTGTTGCATTTCTGCATCACAATTCGCTCGAACCATCTTATCGCCCGAGGCCGCAAAAGGTTTATTCCTTGCCTGTGCTTTTTAGGGCACAGATTGCGCCCTGCTTGCCCGATTGCTGCCCCCCATATCGCCGGATAAGCGAAGTCCCTTACTTATTTAGAGACGCTCAGGCCAGGGATCATCGCGCGTGCTGCATACGGGACCAGATGTTCATTTCATTTCCGGACTGCCTCGCTCCGGATCAACCCTTCTCTCATCCCTTCTGAGCCAGAATCCGGCTCTGATAACCTCAGGACGCACCTCACCCGTTGCACCGATGATCCTGCGTGTTTCCTCCCTCATGGCAGAGGGTGATCATGCGAGTGATTTCGATCCCACGCGTCGCGACCGCGTACTGAGGCAGATCGTGAGCAGCTACTATGCGCCTTCCGGTACCCAGCGCATGATCATCGACACCCACCGGGACTGGTGTGCGCGGCTGGGGCTGATCGACACAATCTTCCCCCAATCCAAGGTCATTTGCTGCGTACGTGACCCAATCTGGATTCTGGACTCGCTCGAGCGTCTGATCGTGAGCGATCCGATTCTGTCATCACGACTGGTGCCTATGGCGCGGCGCGCAACCCAGCATGACCGGATTGAGCATCTGCTCTCGCCCGAGGGCGTCTTCGGCTATGCATGGCGCGTTCTGACCGAAGCCTTCCATGGCCCTTTTGCGCATCGTCTCGTCATAGTGGAATACGACTATCTCGCGCGATACCCGAAAGCAGCTCTCGACACGCTGACGCGCGCGCTCAACCTGCCCCCTCATGATTATGATCTCGAGCGCATCGACCAGATCGGCAGTGATGCCTTCGATGCTTGCCTGTCGACGCCGGGGCTGCATCATCTGCGCCCCAGAGTCAGTCTTGAGCCCAGACGCTGCATTCTTCCTCCCGCCATACAAGAGCGTCTGCAGGGCGGGATGTTCTGGCGCAGCCCTGAGGCAGCCCCGAGCGGGATACGCATTCTCGCCTGAAGACCCATCCCGCGCAGAAGGATCGGGAGCCAGAAAGCGGCGGCGCTAATAGACCAGCACAGTCTTGCCGATGCTTGTACCGATCTCGCTTTCCTCATGCAGGCCGCGCAAAATACCGGCGTTCAGACCCTGGGCGCGTTTGTGATCGGTCGGGACGATTGCCCCTGCCTGAACGAGCGAGGAAATCTGCTCCAGTATCTCGTGCTGACGCCCCTGATCGGGCGTGGCGAAAAGCGAGCGTGTGAACATGAACTCCCACGAGATCACCGCGCTCTTGCGCTTGAACCCCATGATATCGAAACTGGCCGGATCATCGATCAGGCTCACATGTCCCTGCGGCGCGAGAATTTCCTCGTAGAAAGCCTGGTGACGATCGCTGGCCGTGAGCGAGGCGATATGCGTCACCGCATCGAGTCCAAGCGCCCTTATCTGGGCCGCCATATCGGCGCGGTGATTGATCACATGATGCGCCCCCATACGACGCACCCATACCTCCGTTTCGGGGCGCGACGCAGTTGCGATCACGGTCAGTCCCGTGAGCTTGCGCGCAAGCTGGATCAGAATCGACCCAACGCCCCCGGCTCCACCCACGACCAGCAGAACGCCCTCGGTCAGACTGGTAACCCCCATGCGGTCGAAGAGCATTTCCCACGCCGTCACGCCTGTCAGGGGGAGCGATGCAGCCTGCCCCCAGTCAAGACCTTGCGGCATATGCCCGACGAGGGTTTCATCGACGCATTGAAGCTCGGCATTGCTGCCCTGCCGCATGAGCTCGCCCGCATAGAAAACATGGTCACCAGGTCTGAAAAACGTCACATCCGGGCCAATCGCTTCCACGATCCCTGCCGCATCCCAGCCGAGTACGCGCCAGGTCGCGCCTTCGAGCGCACCCGCGCGGCATCGGATCTTCGTGTCAACTGGATTGATCGAGACCGCCTTGATTCGCACCAGAAGGTCACGCCCCTGAGGCGGCATTGGGTCGGGGAGGATGATATCCTCAAGGATTTCCGGCGCGCCGGGCGCCTTGTAGCCAACCGCTTTCATGCGGGTTCCCCTTTTGAGACGACTCACCAGGGGGCAAGGCTAACACAGTGCCACTGTAAGACGCAGCCCTGATCAGAAGGCCAAGGCGGCTCTCACAGGAGGGGAACACGCTTCTGCGATGCGCAGCCCCAGCGCGCGCACGCCCCATGCGCTTTCCATAGACATCAGGGATGCCTGAGCGCTTGTTGGCGCCCCCCTCTCAGGCCGGGCGTACGAGCTCGTAAAGGGCGACCGCTGCGGCATTCGAGACGTTCAGGCTCTCCATATCACCAGGCATATAGACGCTGGCAATCTCGTCGCAGCTTTCACGGGTGAGGCGGCGCAGGCCTGCCCCTTCAGCCCCGAGCACGAGAGCGACACGTCGCCCGGCGAAGCCCTGCCCGTTCAGCACCGACCCATCGGCATCGAGACCGACCGTCCAGAGGCCTGCGTTCTGGAGCTGCGCGATAATGCGTGAGAGATTGACCTCGCGCAGTACGGGCACGACATCCAGCGCGCCCGAAGCCGCCTTGGCGAGAGCGCCTCCCTCCTGCGGGGTATTGCGATCCTGCACGACCAGCGCTGCGGCACCAAAAGCCGCGGCCGAACGCAGGATCGCACCGATATTGCGCGGGTCGGTCACTTGATCGAGAATCAGAAGCGGCCCCTCGCGGCTTTCGAGCACCTCATCGAGGAAAGGCGGTGTGAGCGGTTCGACACGCAGGCATACACCCTGGTGCACGGCGTCACGGTCACACAGATGATCGAGACGTTGGCGCTCCACCACATTGGGGGAGAGACGGATCGGTGCCTGCTTGGCCTCTAACGCCGAAAGAGCCTCCTTGGTCACCAGCAATTCGTGAACCTGGCGGTCAGGATTACGCAGGGCGGCTTCAACGGCGTGAAGGCCGTACATCCAGTAGCCCGAGGCGGTCGAGCGCCCCTCGGATGAGCGTGCGGAACGGCCAGCCGGAGCGCGGGCGGCGGAAGGGCGGGAGGGGCGTTTGGACATCAGCGCTCTATGGGAGCAACGGCCGTATCATGCAACAAAAATGAAGAATGCCCGTTGACACCAATCCTGATCCGCCATATTCCCCGTCCCGACCTGGAGAGATGCCCGAGTGGCTAAAGGGGGCGGACTGTAAATCCGCTGGCGTACGCCTACGTTGGTTCGAATCCAACTCTCTCCACCACCTGAAACCCGCAGAAAACTGCGGAAAACAAGGTGGGCGCTCAAGGGGTGGTGAAAAATACCCCTTAATTTTTGTGCCAACGCTGTCCGGTTCTCCGCAGCGGATTGGCACAACGAATGGCACGAAAGCCCAAAGGTATCCCCACCGGAGTTAAGCTCCGCGCTCCCGGCCAGTGGCAATGGCGCTTGCGGATTCGTGACATCGACGCGAACGGCACCGAGCCTACAATGGATAAAGCTGTCGCTGCGCGCGTGAAGGCTGAAGAACTCATCAGAGGCGGCACATGGGACGATGGGCAGCGGTTGAGGCGATTCACCCTTGCTGATGGGTTGAGCCATCACGAGCAGCATGTGATGCCCCGAAAGCGAGGGGGCGATAAAGAGGCGTCGCGGGTCAGGGCCTGGAAGGCGCAGGAGGCATGGCAGCCATACCCGATGACGTCCATCATGCCCGCCCAAATCCAGGGCTGGATTGATGAGCGGGTAAAGGCAGGGGCTGCGCCGTCAACCGTGCGTAATGCGGTCGCTATCTTATCCTCGGTCTTCGAGGCAGCTCGAAAGCAGCTTCATCTCGATATCGCAAACCCGTGCCGCTTGGTCAGTCTGCCTCCTGCAAGGCCGCCTCGCCATGTTGCGATTTCGGCTGCCGACACCAAGCTGCTGATGACTGAGTGCCGGAACGGCCCACCGTACCTCATCCATTGTGTGCTGATTGCGATTGAGACGGCGATGCGCGCCAAGGAAATACGGCGGCTCCATCGGGCGCATCTCCACGAGACCCATGTCCACCTGCCGCTGACGAAAAACACGAGGGGCGGCAGTGATTTGCGCCCGCGAGACGTGCCGCTCACATTGGAGGGCTATGAAGTTATCCGAGGGGCCATGGAGGCGATGCCTGTTCGAAACGATGGCTGGCTGTTCGGCGACCCAGCGAAACTAGGCGCGGACGGCGGCTTGACTGAGAGCATGGTGTCGAATTCTTACGTTGCCGCCGTTAAGCGGGCTCAGTCTCTGCATGGCATGCAGCAGAAAGTGACTTTCCACGATTTACGTCACATCGCTATCACGGACCTGGCGAAGGACCATCAGTCCGCGATGGAGCTTGCCAAGCTGACAGGACACAAGACCCTGCGAGTGCTGCATGAGACCTATTACAACCCTAAACCTGAGGAACAAGCTGCGGAGTTGCGGCGTCGCAAGGCGGAGCGGAAGGCGCGGGAGGCAAAGGATGGAAACGGAGCGTCTGCGTGATGAATGCTCTTGCTGCGAATAAACTCGACCTGGAGGCCCGAGCAGCAGCTATTCGGACCAGGGAGAGGGCTTTGATTGAGGCCGCAAAGGTGGGGCGCGTCTGATGGTGGGCGATATCTCAAAGAGAAAAGCCGAATGCTCGACCTGCGGTGGTGAGCGGAATTGTTATGTCCGAGCGGAACACCAGTGGAGAGTTGATTCGGAAGATATCTCCGCACATCGGCTTTACCAGATTTTAGAGTGCGCTGGCTGCGAGCATACCTTCGTCAGGGTGGGATATACGAACTCGGAGGACTATGCCTCCTGGGACGACGGCCACGGCAACGAAGAAAAAGAATACATCGAGCATATCGAATATCTTCCTGCCTTAGCCAAGCGTGCAAGGCCGGAGTGGCTTGATAGCCTGTTCTTATCGTGGCCGCCGGGAGAAAGCCGCCTCTATGAAGTGCTGGATGAGGTCTACAAGGCGATAGATGCTGGATTGGTGATGCTGTCGGCAGTTGGCGTGCGCACAGCGTTTGATGTCGTCGCCGCAAAGCTTGGAGTAGACGCCGCTCTGTCATTCGAGGAAAAGCTCGATGAGCTACTCTCAAGCAATCATATTCGGTCTGACGAACGCGCTCATCTCGCTGTCCTAATAGAGGCTGGCAATGCCGCTGCTCACAGAGGCTGGTTTCCCCGGCAAGATGAGCTTGTTACTTTGATAGACTTACTCGAACGCTTTGTGACGCAGACAGTTATCGAGCCAGAGGCAGCAAAACGGCGAGATGCTGAACTTGCGGCCATCCGTGATGGGGTTCCGCCCAAGCAGAAACGTCTTCCCAAGCCGAAGTTAGGCTCCGAGCCCGCGAAGTCGGAGAACCGCCGAGGCCCTTAAAAGGCCTCCACGAACTCGTCGACCCAGACAACGGCAATGCATACCTGTTGCCCCAGATACTCTCCTTCGTGAAACATCTCATCGACGGTGACGCAGGCGCTTTGCCCCTCGTCAAGATAGGTGTCCTCAAACCAGTGCTCGACCTGGCCCAGCGTCGCGCCGCGCTGGATGCGCTCGATGACCAGCGCCTCGATTTCTGCGGCCAAAGGCCCCCACATCTCTTGGTTTGAGCCATCCTTGCGGCACAGGAGGACGGCAACTGAGATGCCGCCTTCATCGGTTGTGTCGTGAGCCATCTGCCCAGTCTTCTGTCTCGGCTTCGATACAGATTACATACCGTGTCAAGGAATCGTCAGCAAGCGTCATTCCGAAAGAAACCTGATTTCTTTCAATGCTGTATCGTCATAACTTGCACATGAAAAAGCCGCCCTAGATTGCTCCGGGGCGGCTCTCGCACCACGATACGATGCCCATCAACCGAAGCGGAAGGACGACACCTCTTCGTCATCTAGCCCCGGACCGTCTGGAACCTCGTCCTCGCCATCGGCATCAGCTTCATGGCTCCACCCGCTACCATGATGGCTGTCAGCATCTGAAGCGCTCCGCACGCCCACCAGACCGTCGCTATGCCGCTGACCAGCCGCGTGGTGCCGTGTGGATTCTTCACCAAGGCCGCCAGGAACATCAGCGTCATCCACGCCGGGAACACGTTGCGAGACAGTAGGCGCAGGGCGGGGCGAAGAGGCAGGCGAGGCATGGGCGGTCTCCTGGATGCGGGCGTCACGGGCGGCCTTCCACGTCGCGATGGCGGCGGCACGGAGGCGGTCGTTCTCGGCGTGGTCTTCGGTAGGATTGTAGTGCGGGAACGCGCGTTTCAGCTTGTTTTCTAGGGCCTCGTCCGTGAGCCGGGCTATCTTCGTCGCGACCGAAGCGAGTTGAGGACGGTCTCTCATGTCCGCTGCCTCGAAGTCGTAAGCTGAGTGACCCTGCTCCGGTCGCGTGATGAAGAGCGTCCGAGGGGCGACGATGGGGATGTCCGCCAGGCTGTGGCTCTCGGCCTCCCACGACGCGATGGCGGATTTCACGCCCTCATCCCAAGCCGCCTCGGCCCGGTCGGCACCGTCCGAGTTGGCTGGAGGCGTCCAAGAGAATACCGGAAAGGCGCCCTTGAACTGCTCGGCGGACCAGCCTGCATACGCGTCACGATTTGCGCTTAACCAGTCCGAGGATACGGCTTTCCCGTCTCGCATGACCACGGCCAGGATGGGGGCCTGGGCGGGCTCTGGAGTGGGGCGGGCATCAGGCTTCACGACGTTCTCGGGGGTCAGGACGCCCGTGATGGTGTTCGTGTTGGCAATAGCGGCGGCACGCGCGGCCAAGAGAGCATCCAGGCGGGCTTTCGCTTCACGAGACATCTTCCAATCGTGCGACACGGGTGGCTCCAGGAGGCCCAAGGCGATGCCAACTTCATCGCGATACGCTGGGGTGCCGGTGAGCTGCACGGTGCTCCACCCGTGCAGGCGAGCGGCCTGGGCAATCTGTGCCGCTGTCTCAGGCGACGGGTCGCGAGGAGATACGATGCGGTCGCCGAAGTCCTCAAATGTGTCGCCCGTCGCGAGTTCAATCGTGGCCACACCTCGATTCCGGTCAATGCGGATGCGCGTGATGGCGGCCACCTGGTCAGGGGGCAGGGACGATTCCGCAATCTTGTAATGGCCTGCGAGGAGGCGGGCACGGAACCGGGTTTCACGGGTCCAGCCCTCGTCCTCCGGGAACTCGTCTTCGCTGTCACCCCGTGGGGTGGCCGGTGCCCGCTCCTGGTTCGCGACTTCCGGGGACGGAGGCGCATCGGAGTCCATGATTTCCGCTGGCGGGGCGGAGACAGCATTGGCGTCATCGGCAGGTCGCTCGAACCGCCAGCCCTTCTCGGTGCTGCGTTGGCCTTGGACATACGCCACGTAATCTTCGAGGCTGTGCAGGTCGCCTCGGCTTTGACCGTCGCGGTTTTTGCCCTTGGCCCATCGCTCGTATGACCGGCGGGCGGAGGCTTGGAGTGCAGGTGACAAGGCATCAAACCCGCCATCCTGTGCCATCCAAGGCTGACCGCCTTGTCGTCTCTGTCCCTGTGGTCTATGCGCCATGTCCCGTCTCTCCCGTGCAGCGAGGCGGTCGCGCTCCTCCTCAAGCTCGACAATCTCGGCTTGAAGAGCGCGCGCCTCGTCCTGCAAGCGTCTGGCGGACTGATGCAAGCGACGGCGCTTTTCGAGAGAAATGATTTCAGCAGGCGGATTGTCCGGCGTGCGCTTCGCCGCTTCGATGACAGCGCGGGGAAGCGATGGCTCAGGCGGCAGCGCATCGGGGCCGTGGATTTCCGTGTTCGACCGAAGCTCGGCGCGGTCGGCATAGACGTGGGCTTCCAGCCAGCGGTTCATATCTGCCTCAACCCGTGCGCGTTCAGTTCGGGAGCCCGCGTCCATAAACGTCGCGTTCCAGGTGCGAGGACGGCCTTGCTTGTTCTTCCGGAATCCGCTGCCGTCCAGCTCCATCTCTCGCATGGTCGCGAGGATATGGGCGTGAGGTTGCGGCAGGCCGTCGCGACCCAACGGGCAGTGGATATCGACATGCAGAAACATGCCCGCCGCGCGCCATGGCTCACAGGCCGCCTCGATAAAAGGGCGATACTCGGACTGAGGTATGCCGCGAGGGATTCCTAGGAGGATTTGCCTCGCCACCTGACCGTCGTGGCGCTTCTCGGCCTCGTCGGCCTTGCGCCAGAACGATGCAGGGTCCGCGTGCCAGGGCCGCGCCTGCATGCCATCGGGAGACATGGTGAAGTGCGTGACGTGCTCGGATGATTTCCGGGTGAAGTCGAACGTCTGGTCCGGCTCACGTCCGGCGACGACACGACAGCCGTTATAGGCGGCGACCTTGAACACGTCGCCGCGCTCGTCGAATTTCTTAACGATGCCGAAATCGCACTCAAGCCGCCGTCCGATTGTTTCCCCATGCTGACTGAGTGCGGCTGACATCGAGCGCCGTCCTGATTACCAGCGGGCAAGGCCCTGGCGCTTCACCCAAGCCCGCATTCCAACCGACGTGCCAAGCATCAGGACGCCGCCGAACAGCAGGTGGACCATGTCGGAATGGGTCTGGTCGTCGAGGGGGGTGAAGGCAGACCAGGCGAGGAAGCACAGTCCAAGAGCGAGGGGGCCGAAACCCACGAGGTAATAGACAAAACGCCCCATTGTTGCCTCCAGGCGAGCACGTTGCGTCAGCAACGTATAGGCGAGCATGTTGGTTGTCGTCTCGACAACCTATGGGCTGACCATAGCACATGACGAAGCTGGCTTGTACAAATAATCATGCGACCCATTAGATTATAGGCATCCAGATTCACTATCATGCTTTCCAAGTCGTACTTGGAGAAATCGCATGAGAACCGTTCGAAGCATTGAATCAGAAATCGAGACCAAGAGAAAGGCGGCACAGGCGGCAAAGGCTCGTATTGCTGCTTTGAAGCGCTCCCTCGCAAAGGAGCATCGCCGCCGTGAAGCGCAGGCACTGTGTGCGCTCGGGCGCGGGGTGCTCTCCTTATATGACGACGTGCCCGATGCCCGTGCGTCCGTCGCGTCATATCTTGCGCGATACCTCAATCGCGACAGCGACCTCGTGGCTGCTGAAGATACGCTTTCTGACCGTGCCCTCATCAGTGCCCTGACCGTGCCCCCGGACATCCCCGTCGAAGTCGTCGGCTAACAGAAACGCGCGAGGGAGACGGGGTATGTTCAAGGGCTTTGGTAGATTTATCGGCATCACGCCCCGGCACGACGCGGCCCGGATTCTCGACGCCACGCTGACCCCCGCCGCATCTGGGGCAGATTCAATCTGGTCGATGGTGCGCGCTCTGGCCGGGGCCGGGAAACGGAACCGCCTGCCGACCGACACGACGGATGACGGGGAACGGTTCCGCTTCGCCATGCAACACTATGGCGTGTCGGAATCCGGCATCGCGGACCGTATCACGCAAAGCCACGACCAGTTCTGGATGAATGCTGTCTGCGCGGCTGTTGGCATCGGATTGGCGGTCTATCAGGCCGACACGTCGCATTCGGTTCCTGCTATTCTGCTGGGCCTATCCCTGACCGTCCTGTTCACGACGAAGGCACTGCGGATGGCGCTGTTCAATGCCCAACTCCGCACACGCCGTCTGCTGACTTTCCGAGCATTCTGGAAAGCAGGACATCGCTTCCCTCGCACGAAGGGAGGCATGCGATGATGCGCCTTCTACTCCTTGCCGCTGCCGCATTTCTGCTCCCCTGCCATGCCTGGGCGGAGGACAACATTGTCACGCAAGTCTTGTCTACGCCTCCACAGACAGACTGGTTTCGGCACTTGCTGTCCTTGGCGCTGCCTGGCGTCGGCCCCCTAGACGAATACCCCAATGACCCAGCTTATGCAGGCGGAAAAGCACTGATAGCGGCAGCATATGAGTGGGTAACGATTCTGATGGTGCTGGGCGTGTCTATGACCGCATGGCACACCATCGTCGCCATGGTCGCCTCGGCCCATGACGGGCAGCCGCTCGGCAAGGATTGGCACACGACCTGGACACCAATCAGGCTCGTTCTCGGCATGGGCTTGCTCGCCCCGACCATCAAGGGCGGCGTGTGTATGGCTCAGGTTTTCGTGGTCACGGTCGCGTTGTGGAGCGCGAGCCTAGGCAACGTCATATGGTCCACCTACGTCCAAAACATCGTGTCCCCGACCGCTCCGGCACCCGCTATCCCTGCGACCGGGGCAATGCTGCGTGACTTCGCACAAGCGGAAGTCTGCTGGGCCTTGGTGCATGGCACGGACGTCGCCCTGGCAAGCAGTCCAGGGCCAATGCCACCGCACGCGCCCGCGTTCGGGCAGGCATATGCAGACATTCCGGCGCAGTGGCCGACTGCGACATCCTCGTCCTCGACATACGATACGGTGAGCGTCGGCCTCGGAAATCTGTGGAACGGATTTCGGGCGAGCATCGATGGCGGCTCCGCGTTTTCGACCTCGGCAGCGGCTAGGGTCATGATGACCTGGGATTATGGCCTGTGCGGGCAAGTTTCAGCGCCATTTGCAGTCGGGAACAACGGTGACGTAGCCGTGCAGGAGTTTGACCGCGCCAGACTGGCAGCAATCGAGCAAGTGCGGAAAGCTCTCGCCGCGTCGGCGTCTCTG
Organism: Asaia sp. VD9; assembly: GCF_037150015.1. NCBI lineage: Bacteria > Pseudomonadati > Pseudomonadota > Alphaproteobacteria > Acetobacterales > Acetobacteraceae > Asaia > Asaia sp. VD9. The sequence continues at coordinate 60,235 of NZ_JBBCQM010000013.1, forward strand.
TATGCTGCCTGGATAGAATATGGACCAAATGTGCCGCAGGACTATGCATGGGCTGGCACGGCGGCATTGGTTGCATCGTTCAATGCGGAGAAGGTCGCCCTCGACCAGGCATTTTACAATGCTGGTCAGACCCTGGTGAACGGCACCGGTGCCGGGGGCTCGTCGGGTGTCTCGGCCATGCAGTCGAGCATTAGCCAATATGGCTGGATGACGATGGGCATGTACTACAGCAACATCGCGATGCTCCAGTCCCGTGCATCGAGACTGGCCGCAGACGTCCCGACTCTCAGCTATTCGAAAGCTCAGGTGACTTCCTCATCTGACCCTAACGAATCGAGCCTCTGGCCCGACTATAATAAAGACGAAGCGAGCTGGCAGACGGCCCTGAACACAGCGGCTGGCACCTGGAATGCTGGATTCAACAGCAATTCGCCTGGCTTGCCAGGAGCGCAGATAACCCCTGACCTGTCCGACGCCGCATCTGCTGGGGCGGACGGCAACCGGGTGACCTCGCTGCACTCCGGCAACGCATGGTTGTTCCGGTCAATCTACAAAATCATAGACCGCGACCTGTCCGGCATCGACGTGTCCGGGAAGTCTGGGTCCGAAATCAGCCAGCTCTCCGCTTTCGGCAACGGCCATCAGCACGGGCGGCGGCATGGTGATTGGCATTATCCTCGTCGGCTTAGTCGTGATTGGCTGCGAGCATGCGTATCTGTTGCCGATGCTGCCCTACATCGAGGTGTTTTTCGCATCGGTTCAGATTCTCCTTATCGTCCTCGAAGCCTTCATTGCCGCGCCGCTCTGGGCTCTGATGTTTATCAGGATGGACGGTCAAGAACTCATCAATGAACACCAGCGGCCCGGCACCGTCATTATCTTCAACCTTTTTCTACGCATCCCGGTCACCGTTTTTGGCTTCCTCCTATGGTTGCAATTGCTCCACATCGGCTTCGTGCTGATGTCCTGGAGCTTCTACCCCGCCATGCTGTCGGCGACCTCTGACGGCGGGCCTGGCGCGTTCGGGGCGGTCGCGATGCTGGTGATTGCCGCGTGGCTGCACTGGCACCTCGTGAAGCACAGCCTCGAAATGTGCGTGCGGACGATGCCGCGTCAGATAGCCCGGTGGATGGGGGCCGATGCCGACGTCGGCCAGGCCCCGGACGGCGCATCCCATATGCTTGCGGGCCTTATCGAGCGGGTCGCAGGAGGCCAGCAAGGGCTCCGGCAATCCGGGAAGAAGCCTGCCGAGAAGCCCACGGGCGGCGCGACCTCGGGCGAGGCTGGCGGGTCCGTCTCGGGCGGCGGGGCTGGGGCTGCTGCGGGGGCTGCATGATGGCACGGTCGTCTGCGAATGCCCGGCTGATTGCCGGGGTTCTACAGCACTCGGTGCCGTTCACATCAGTGTCGCCCGCAATCTGGACGGTGCTGATGCAGGCGCTGGTAGAGTGCCTAGAGGACATGCAGAAAGCGGCTGAATTCGTCTTATCGAAAGCTCCAAAGGCCGTAGATGAGAGGGCGGAGCTGCGGGTCGAACGGGCTAATGTATCTCGTCAGCACGATGCTCTGATTGCCGACGCACAGGCTGCGGAAGCGATGCCGCCGGGCTGGTGGCTGTCTTCTGCTCGTCGTCGCCGGAATGCCGCGCTCGATGTTGCCGAGGCCGCCTTGAAGGCGTGGCAGGAGGGCGGCTGGGAAGCTGCTGAGAGGGAGGCCAGGCGGCGGGTGTCGATGCGGGTCAGGCGGGCGAATAAGAGAATCCTGGCGTTCAATACGTCTGCGGAGGCTGGTCGAGCGCGGGACGTCCTCGCGGGCCTGCCGGACGTGCGGGCAGCGCTCGAAGGGCAGGCTTTGGACCCGGAATTGTATGCCGTCCTGATGATGACTGCGGGGCGCGGGAAGCTGAATGCGGATGGCGCGTATGTCTTGATGAAACGGCGCATCGGCATCCAGGCGGCGCAAAATGAAGCATCGGAAGTCACAGGGGATTTCAGCCCCGTTCCAGAGCGTCGTCCCAAACCCCAGCCATCGCCTGCTGTGAAGAGGGGGTGACGGTTGGGGCGAGGCCGAGGCCGGAGGCCGATGGTCTCGTCGCCCCAGGCACGCGGGCGGGGCGCAGGCCCAGCCAGGCGTGCCGATGACGTCATGATGCCGTCACTATGACGTCGTCATGACGGTATGAATGCTTCACAAATATCGTGCGATTTCTCATCCGAATATCGACGTCGTGCCCTACAATATCAACAGGATATGAGGGAAATCGGCATGCGAGATATGCTTGAGTATGTGATGAGGGGCGCGTTCGGGTCGGTCAACTTGACCGCACTAAACCGTGACTCAGGCATCTCGCTATACCGCATCCGCCAAGCTATGCGCGGCAATGCTTCACTATCGTTCCGGCAGGACTTTGCCGACTACCTGTGGCGCAAAGAGCAGGAGATGCGGTCCGGAGCCCAGAAGCTGGCCGGACTGCGAGTATGGTTGGCCGGGAGTGCTGCGTGATGGACGTGATTGAACTGATGCATCAATGCAGCACGGACCAAGCGGCACTACACACGCACTTACGACTTGCGCCGGTGCGCGTGCGTGAGAGTGAAGCAATCATCCTATCCACCCGAGTGCCCGGGGGGACATGGGGCGAGCCCCGTATCACAAATGTTACCCATCTGTATTATGATGGCACCAAACTCGACAGCATGATTTCCAGCCTGCTTGCCATTCGCGATAGTGCGCCAGAGCAAGTCCACCCGATGGCGATTTCCTGTCTCGAAAACGCCGAAAAATCACTGTTCCCTTTCGCAGGCTGGTTATACCCCACGCACCACGCCCGCGTTGCACTGGTGCGTGCGTGCCTTTGGGGATGTGCCCCGACCAATGATGGACAACGGACGCGCCTGGGCTTCACGGTCGATGGGCTGGAACTGACGGCATGAGAACGGTCAAAGTCACGCGCGCCGCACATGAAGCAATCAGCGATGCGTGGTCCGGTCCCCGTAAAAGGGACTATGCTTCAGCCGTGCAGCGCATTTGTGCCCGCAGTATTGAGGACGTGGAGTTCCTAGTTGAGGGGCGGTGCACTCATATCATCGAGACCGATGGCGAGGGCGGATTTCATACGCGGATGGTGCCGGACATGTTTGGAATGGCAACCGGAGTGCGGGTGAACCTAAAACACGACAGAGGCGACTCGTTCGCAAAAGCGTTCGAATCACGACAGTTCTTCACAATATGTCAGAATTTCCCGGACGACAGGCCATTTCTGAATAAGCTAGCCGGACATGAAATACGCGCCCTTGTAAAGCTTGCTGCTGCATATCTAGACGCGGCAAGCCGACCGGAAACGTACAATCTCACACTTTTAGGCGACGTGCTCGATGTAATCCGGACACTACACTGAGCGTTGTCCATGCTTTCCAGCCGGAGGCCGTAGCGAAGCGGAGCATATCCCCATCGGCGGAGAGCGCCCCACGCATGGCGCAGTGGGGAGCCGATGGGGGTATGTGGTAAGCGTGGTCAACGCGGCACGGTTTGTAGAATTCACGCGCTTCGTGACGTCACGGCACTTCTTCTTCATCGACGGCCATCGCGACAGCCTGCTTTTCTCCCCGTCCGACCGATGAGTTGAAGGGGGGAAGTTCACCAAACTGTTTCATGTAGTCCTTGAGCGCCTTTAAACCCATATGCCGCGTAGATGGCAGTTCTTAGGCCGCCGAAACGGCCAAGCAGGTGTTTTCCCGTGCCGATGTAAAGAACACCTTCGCTGTCTGTGTCGAGCAATCTTGGTAGGGGCGCAGGTGCCTGGCACGCCGCATCCATTAGAATGACCCGATAGATACCTGGGTTCTTGCCGTAGAGGGCTTGGGCCTTGCCATAGTCGTCTTCTTGGAAGGCCTGAGTAATTAAGCGTTCAAACAAGGTGAATTCTCCCGTCGAATTTCACGCCGCCTTCTTGGTCGAGCGGATGGCCGCTTCTAAGTCAATCTGGCCGTAGGTCGCCTGCGGCCCGATGCCGTCGCGCTGGCGGGCGCGGGTAAGCGTCGATGGGTCAATACGAGCAATCTGTGCAGCCTCTCGGTGCGAGTGCCCTTGCTCCACGAGAGACAAGGCAAGGGCGACTGCACGGGATGATTTCCGAGGCCTGCCGATGGGCTTGCCGGATTTCGTGCCGTAGACTTTGGCCCTGGCCACCCCCGCATTCACACGCTCAATAATGAAAGCACGCTCCCACTCCCCGACCATGGCGAAAATCTGTAACATCATGCGGCCCTGGGGGGTGTCCGTCCGGATGCCCTCCGAGATTGATTCGATGATGATGCCGCGTCGGTCGAGGTCGTCAGCAAGCTCGACAAGATTGCGGAGTGAGCGCCCCAGACGGTCCAGGCGGAACACGACCACCTCGTCGCCGGGTTGGAGGATGGGCAGAAGCTGGTTCAGTCCCGGCCTGGAGGACTTTGACCCAGACACACCGATGTCTTCGAAGATGGCCTCATCGTGAATGCCTGCTGCATCCAGCTTGTGGCGCTGGCTCCCCGTGTCCTGGTCTTTGGTACTCACTCGCACGTATCCGTAGCGCATCTGACACAATTCCCCCTGATGCTTATGCATACAGGGTTTCGCACACGCTCCGGCCCTGTGTTCTATTGTAGTGGAGGGCGGGTGCGTTATCCAAATGGTTTACGCACACGGGGCCAAAGCCTTGGTCGAGGCAGTTAAGTACAAAATTAGAGTTTGTACTTAACTCATGCCTCCATCTGATGTCTGACTGGGGAGTTGATGACCGGGCAATGGCGAGCTGAAGGCGGGGACGAAATATTTGGGTGTCAAACCATCGTCCTTGGTCAAGAAACCCCGAAGAAAGTCGAGATAGAGCAACAGTTGCGGTGGATTTTCACAGATTGCTGGCGCGTGCCATGGTCGCACAGCAAGACAATGGCGCGATTGTCGGTGGCCTGAGGAGAGACGCGCGAATGGACGACAAAGAGAATTTTGAGTTGGATGACGATGAAGGCCAGGAGCTTGCACCTCCGATAGGGTCCCTTTCTCAGGTCCAGATAATTCAGGCTCTCGCCGAGGCTCTGACGTGGTTCGAAAAAGAGTTGGCATGGGGCGTTCGCCCGTCAAGCATGAACCACCTTACTGGCCGAATCGGTGAGCTTTACACTGCGATGATTACGGACGGGCAGATGGCTCCCGCCGTGAACCAGCGCGGCTATGACGTGATTGCTCGCACGCCTGAGGGCGCTGTTGAGCGTATCTCCGTCAAGACAGTCACGACGTCGAAGACGGCCCTTTTCTCCCAAGGAACATTCAGCGAGGCTCAGCGCGTCAGAATTTTGCTTATCGATTACAAAGATGGGGAGGTCAGTATCAAGACACTCGTTGACAGACCTGCGTCCGAAATCCTTCCCCTATGCCGTCCCAATGGGACCAAGCTCAGCTATGCGCTGGGCAATGGTACGCCCCGGTCGCAGACGTTTGACAGGGGGGAGCCCATCGCCGAGGCGGTTTATCGCGACACCCTCGTGAAGCTCCATAGCATGGGCTCCGTATCCGTCTGGCGTGGTGGGACGGAAGTCGCGTCAGCCCGACCAGTGCTAGAAGAGATAGCAAGGCAGGTCGGGGTGCCCCCTCTTAACGGTGCAGGGAACAAGAAGAATACACGGACCCTGGGGAACGACGTCATGGCGGCTCTGGGTGCCGTCACGCTCCTCCCAGCGGGCCATTCGACCGACACCAAAACGCCCCCGCTTTCGTCAGACGTTCTGGAGCCAGATATGCGGCACGTACCTCGACCGATAGCGGTTGAGAGTTCAGGTGTCGACGTTTTGCGAACTCGCGGCCCCGACCGGGGCATCCGTCGCGGACGTGACCAACGCGGTGAGGTCATCTCCCAGGCCACTATAGGGCATTATGTCGTGCGAATGCATGAGACGCGCAGCATCTCGGTAATGGAAGGGGGCGAAGAGGTCATACCGACAAAACCGGCTCTCCGCGAACTGGCGAAAGCCATGGGCATACCGCTCGATAATGGTGCGGGTGGGCCAAAGAACACCCAGACCCTGGGGGCGGACATCCTGAAGGTGGCCCCGGTTTCAGAGATTACATGAGCCTGAGCCAGTCGCCCGTTAAACGTCACGCAAGGCGGTCATCAGGCAATCCGTGCAGGGTCGGGTGCCCCAGAGCTTGCGCCAGCACCGCAAAAGGCACGGCTGCATCGAGTCTGAAGACAGCGATGACAGGCATCGTGTCAGCGCCTGTGCTATAGAGGCCCAATGCCCGATATCGTGAATCGCCTGGCGCGGACCTTCCTTGAGGACTACCTGACATCGAACAGTGCCCTGCGCGAGATTGAGACTGAGTTCTCGGCTGCGGACATCGAGAGGGTTGAGATTGACGACACCTCACTTGGGCTTAGACGAAAACTGGTCAGAGAGTTCTATGCGGGCCTTCGATGGGACCACCCCGAAGATATCAGCAAGTTCGTAACCGTTGCCTCTTACTTCGTCGCCAAGGGAGACACCCTGATAAAGCAGCAACAGGCTTAGGGTGCGGTAGCTGAGCTCACGCATCCTCTGCAACGCTTCATCGACCAGATGAAAAAGTGCGGGTTCGAGTGGCATGACGGCACGATGGTCGCCGTATCTCAATCCGCCCGTCTGGCTGACACCAAGCGGCTGGCAACAACGCTGGACCTGCCACACCTTGCCGACCATGTCAGACGCATCGAGTCGTCCATAGAGGCTGACCCGGCTTTGGCCATCGGGTCGGCAAAGGAGATGATTGAGACGGTCTGCAAGACTATTCTGGATAAGAGAGGGTCGTCATCCGGCGTCACCTACACCAAAGACGATGACCTCAATGAGCTTGGCAAGAAAGCCTTTGGTGTCCTTCGGCAGCTACCTGACGATATCCCGGACGCAAAGAAGGGCTCGAAGACGATAAAGACCATGCTCAGCAACCTGAGAACCATAGTCCAGTGCCTAGCCGAGCTTCGAAACCTGTACGGCAGTGGGCATGGTCGCGAAGGAACATTGAGGGGCGGATTATTGCCACGTCATGCGCGTCTTGTCGTTGGTGCCGCATCGACCTTGGCTTGGTATCTCCTGGAGACTGACCGGGATACAGGGACGTAGCTCGTAAGGTGTTATGCGCCACTGGCTGGAGTCAGTGGCGCATAACAAAGAAATGGTGGCAGGGTGAGGATTCGAACCTCTAGCCGCTCTCTGGGAGAGAAGGATTAGGCAGAATATTTCCCATCATTTAGCAGCGGCAACGGCACACCAATTCGACCCCGCCAGAGCGGCCCATTGCTTCCACAAGACATTTGTCAACGTCGGTTGTTTCATGATGGTTTTCCTTTTCGATGCCCATTTCGAGGTCCACGTGAGCGTGTATCTCTATGCTGCCGCTTATCTGCGGTAACAGGTGGGGCCGAATTGGCAACATGCACGCTGCCGCCGCTACGATGGTTCCTACTCGCCGTCTTCCCTCTCTTTGACCCCAACTCGACGTTACATTTGCATAATGATGTCTGGGCAATGCGGAGTCAACTACTCAAAAGTTGTGAGATTGGTTCAGGGCGAGACAGTTAGACGGAGAGCTGCCCTAGGCCAGAGCTTCGCTAATTATATAAGCGCCCCACCGTGTCTCATTTTCATGCCGCCCACAGGGACATGAATGCGTCCATGTCCTCCATCTGTTCCCGCCATGCCTGACGCTCGGTAGGCGTCATCTGGGGGGCCTGTGCTGCCACCAGGGAAAGGCGACGTGCTCTCGGCTCGCGGCGCTTGACAGCTCGGCCTTCCGCGCCAGCCCGGTAATATTCGGTCAGTCGAGCGAAATCGGCGCGCATGGCGAGTGCCTGATTGTCGAGGGCGTCCGCCGACCATCCTGCGGTCACGGCCTCCGTCCGCTTCATGCGCCAATATTCCCGCCTGTAGGACATGAACGCCCGGAAGGCCGCCTTGTCTTGTGCTTGGCCCATGACCAGAACCCGCGCCCGGTCGCTCACTACTCGCCTGGATTTCGGCAGCTTCTTCACGCTTCCAGAAGCCTTGTGGCGATACCACGTCGCCCGCGACATCCCGTGGTGCTCCCACGGTTTCTCCAGCTCCGCCGACCCGGCTGCAACCTGGACCCGCCATTCGTCCCGGTCCTGACCTGTCGTCGCGGTCCGGTCCGAACGTCCCTTGTCGCGTCGTCGGACGTTGCGCCTGCGGTCCTTCTCATCCTTGGAGATGAGGGCCTTCAGATGCACCATCTCCGTGTCCTGAATGTCCAGGCGGTCGATGATGGTGGCCGTCCGGTAGCGATAGCTGCCGTCGCCATTCTGGACGCGCTTCATCAGGGTGCTGCTGTGCCCCTCAAGCTGGCCCTGGTGGTAGTCGGATGGCAACAGGAGGGAGGCAAATGTCTGGATTTCGGCCCATAGCCTGTCCGGCTGGCTTTCGAAGATATGCCCGAGCATCGATGCCCCGATGTGCCCGAACATGTCCCGATGACCGTCCGGGACCAGACCATCCCACCGAAGCTGAGCAAGTGTCCGGAGGTCGTCCAGCACGGCCCAGTGCCAAGACCGGGGAGATTTCTTGGCTTGGGCGCAATCTCCGTCTCGACGCGCACGCTCTCGGGAGATGGAGGCAACCTCATTTCTGGCTGCCGCTCCGGCAGCCAAGGCGTCCCGTGCCTGCTAAAGGGCGGCTCGCGTCATGGGCAGCACGGCGTCTGCAAGCTGGTCGAAATCGTAACGCGCGCCGGTGTCGCGGACGATGCGGACAGGCCTGCCCGACTTGCCGTTGATGCTGCCGACAACGCGCAGGATACGAGCTGCGTCCACTGAGGCCGGGTCAGAACACCACGTGCTGAATTTCCGGACCAACTCCTTGTTGAGACGCACTAGCTTGGAGGCGGTCTTGCCCGGGATGACCGCTGTGAACAACCATTTCAGGTAGATGCCGCGACCGCTGTCGATGATGAGGCTGGGTGCCGGGATGCCCTGCGTCGTGCAGAACTGGAGGATGGCACTGCCATCCGGCCCAGGGTCAAGCGGGTGGGGTGACTTGTAGATATCACAGTCAATCCAGGCGTGTGTGAAAGCGGCCACCCGGTCGGCCAGTCGCCGTCCACGGGAAAAGAATGCCTGAGACATATAGGTGTCCCGGCGACCCTAGGCGTTGTCGACAATGGTGGCCATCTCATCAGCACGATACATGCGCTGCCGGAGCTGGCCGCTCTCCAGCCAGTTGAGAGACCATGTCAGGCCGCTCGCGCGGGGCATGATGCGAGGCTCGATTCCGTCGTCATATGGCGGAGGGGCAATGGCCAATGCACTTGTCGTCATATCCCGGTCCCTGGACACGGGATGAGCTTGCATTGCGGCTATTGAAGCCGTATTGTTCGCTCATCCCAGTGTTACTTGACCCGCGACATGTCGTCAGCCTGGCAGGGCCTCGATGTGAGCGGGTCTTTTTAGTTGAAGTATTGGGAGTGCTTGCCTGATTTTTCGGAAATCAGGCAGCGACCTTGCGGGGGCGACCTCGGCCACGAGACTGGCGTGCATACAGGGCACCAGATGCCAAGGCAGCAAGCCAAGCAGTCAGGTCTTCCGGGCGATATGCAACGCGCCCCGCAATCCTGATGTAGGGCGGTCCAGGAGGCAGGGGGCTCTGGGGATTGTTTCGTCGTCGCGGCCCGTCTGTGCGGAGGCGATACAGGTAGTCGCGGCTCAGCCCGAAGCGAGCGGCGGCGTCCGGTTCAAAAAGCAGAACCGGCTCAATCGACGATGTAGGCATGGCAGTAGGCACTCCCGACGAAACGTCGCGAGGCGCTGGCGATAACGGCAAGCATAGCTGAACGGCAACGCATACGCGTTAGAGGTCATGCTATAAGGCTGAAATCCTTCATGGCTGGCCGTTGTCGTCCTGCACCCTGGCGACACGTCGGGGCGTTCACGTAATGTCTCATAAGAGACGTTGCGATGTCAACCGAAAGATGCCGGGGTGTGCCGAGAGGACGGTCTAGTGTGTGCGAGGGAGGACGTCGGAGCTTGTGCCAATCCTTGTGCCAATTTGTGCCAATTTGTGCCAATCGGCGACCGAAACTGACCGATTCCGACCGAAGGCTGCCGAGTCAAACCCAAACAAAACAGTGACTTGTGCAAAATCCCTAGCCTTATCAATGGCCTATCTTCGGACTGTAAATCCGCTGGGGTACGCCTACGTTGGTTCGAATCCAACTCTCTCCACCAGGTCCCCTTTCCGGAAAATTACATATTCTCCCGGTAGGTTGATCGCTCGAAAACTGGTCCTGAGGGCCTGTTTGGCGCTGCCTCCTGCCGACTGCAGCGCCGCACACTGCAAGGGGTTCTACGCCCCCTCTCGTACCAAGCTCTGCGCCAGCCAAAACCCTCTCGATCCGCCCTCACCGGCCCGACACATTTTCCGATCAAAATGATCCGGAAGCCCCCCGCCGTATCTGGCGGGCGCTGTCTGCCAAGTCTGGCATGAGCACCCCATGACGATCCGGACGATGCGGCGAACGCATCTTTCAGAAGCGCAACCCGGCGCTAAGCGGGTGATGACTTCTTCCCCTGCTCGCCTCATCGTCAGACTGCACCCGATTTTACCGGATTGCCGGTTAGAGTCTCAGGCTTCAAACTGATCCCTTCTTTTCGTCAGGGCATCTCATTCGCGCCCGGCCAAGGCAATCAGGGCGCGCCTCACCCTGGCTGCCGATATCGATCTTTGGAGCCTCCAGATAATGAAATTCTTTGCCCATGCCTCGTAACGCCCGCTGCCCGGAGAGATTGAATCGGACCGGACTCAGACGTCCGCCGTCATGGAGTCTGGCTCTGGCCTTTGTGGGTCTGCTTACTGGCGCTGCGACCGCCCATGCCGAGCCTCGCAAGGTGATCCTTGATGATGATGGCTTTGCCCTTGCGCAGTGGATGGTCATCAAGGCCCCGGATGTGCAGGTTCTGGGCGTGACGACGGTCACGGGCGATGCCTGGACGAAGGAAGCCACCGCCGACGCCTTGCGTGGTGTCGAGATTGCGGGACGCCCCGACCTGCCCGTCTATACCGGAGCCACCTATCCTCTGGTCAACACGGAGGCTCAGACCGAGCGCTGGGAGGCGCTTTATGGAAAGCTGGTCTGGAAGGGCGTATGGATGAAGCACTGGGTGGAACCCACCCTTCAGAAACTCCCGCCTTATCACGGCCCGGACGTGGTTCCCGACCTCCCGCAGGGCAACCCGACCATCAAGGCGCAGCATGAGCGCGCGGCCGATTTCATGATCGACATGGTGCATCGCTACCCGCACCAGGTGTCGATCATCGCCACGGGGCCGCTCACCAATCTGGCCCTGGCCCAGCGTCTGGACCCTGAATTCGCCTCCCTGGCGAAAGAACTGGTCTATATGGGGGGCAGCCTCAACCCGCGTCAGACACGCCCGGACGAGGTCGCCCATCAATTTGCGCGCGAATTCCTCAATGCCCCGCGTCGCGAATTCAACATCCGCTTCGATCCCGAGGGGGCAAGTATTGCCCTGCGCGCTCCCTGGGCCAGGATCACGATGATCCCGGTGGATCCCTCGACCGACACCGAGTTGACTCCTGCGCTGCTCAAGCGCCTGTCACGCTCTGGCACCCCGGTTGCGCAATCGCTCAAGACACGCGAGCCTGGCTTTCCCCTCTGGGACGAAATTGCGGCGGCGGTCTGGCTCGATCCAAGCCTGATCACCCAGAAGGCTGAGCTCTACGTGGATGTAAACAGCCAGTTCGGCCCCTCCTATGGCGATATCCTCTCCTGGACGCCAGGCTACCAACCGGGTCTGGGCGAAGGAAAGACGATCGTGGTGCAGAAGATCGACGTCCCCCGGTTCGAGGATCTGATGGACCGTCTCGTAGCGGCTCCCCAAAAACCCCTCAGTGGCAAGCCACTGCCCTGATTCTCAGGATCTGAAGGGTGGCAGGCCGGATGTTTTCCGGCCTCGCTGGGGTCAAATCACTGATGTCGACTGGTCAGGAATCGCCTTATCGCCTGCTTTCGGGAGGAACTGCTCGGCCTTTTGCGGGCTGACACCTAGTGTCTCTCGATAGATAATACGGGATTTCAACGAAGATGACATCCCATACGAGGAAAGCAGTTTGGCAGTATTCTCATCCTCGCCGATCTAATAGTGAAGCATGCTTCACTATTAACGGATCGTATCCTATCATTGCGAGAATTGGGATGATCAACCTTACCTTGTCCTCAATAGAGGTTGAGCCATGCTTCCTCCACCTCCTATCGCCCCTTTCCGAATAGGACATAAAGGCTCAGAGTATTTCTCTTAGCGCGCCCGCTTCTACGGCGCTGCTCTCTTATCGTGAGAAAAACCCCTCCATGGCGCATCCGCAGACCATTCAGATCTTCCTTCCGGATGGAGATCCCCAAGGTATACGCATCGCCGCAATCACCACGCGTATCGTGCAAGTCATCGAGATACCACGCGCACGACTGAGCGATTTCCTCGCTATGAAAGAAGCTACCCATGTGGGGGTGTATTGGCTCTTCGGCGAGGATGAGGAAACCGGGCAGCCCAAAGCCTATATTGGACAAACCAGTGCTCTCGGTGCTCGCCTCAAGCAGCATCACGACGGTAAAGATTTCTGGAACCGAGCGCTGGTAGCTCTCTCCCTCACCCACAGCCTGACCGTCACTCACGCCCATTATTTGGAGTGGCAGTCGATCAACCGAGCTATTCAAGCACATCGTTACGCGCTTATAAACGGCACGGCAGGAAGCAGGCCCCACGCCCCGGCGGCGCTCGATGCAGAATGCCGTGAAATTTTCGAAACGATCGGTATTCTTCTAACGACGCTGGGCTATCCGGTCTTTGAAACGCTGATCAAACAGCCGCCCTCACGGGCAGCGCAAGACGAGGAAGAAACCAGAGCGACTGCTTCCAGCACTTCCCATGACATCGAGATATTCCTCCGGAACGATCGTGCCCAAGCCTCGGGGCGCTATACGGAAACTGGGCTCGTGGTTTTGGCGGGATCTTCGGGGCGAGCGCAAATGTCGACGCAATCGATAACACCGACTGCACGAAAGAAACGCGAGTATCTTATCGAGTCAGGTGAACTGGAAATTGTAGGAGAGCGCCTCTATTTCCGAAGGGATGTGAGTTTTTCTTCCCCTAGCGCCGCTGGTGACATGGTGAACGGCCGAGCCACTAACGGCTGGACCGAGTGGAAGAATGAAGGCGGGAAGACCCTCTCGGAAGTCATGGGACGCAAGCAACCGACTGCCTCAACCCACAACACAGAGATATAATCCAGGTTCCCATTATGTCATGATCTCCTTCCGCCAGGGCGAGTCTGCGCCGCGTCGAGTGCAGGTCTGGCTGGCGACGCGCTGACCATAGGCCAGGACTTCATGCAAGGCTTGGGAATTGAGACGCAGCAACGTTTCCCTCTCCAGGCAATCGCGCTCATGGAGCCCGGCGAGCAACCCCGCCATGAAACTGTCTCCGGCACCGACCGTGTCGATCACCTCCACGCTGAGGGCAGCAGCGTGGGCGTGGCTCCCTTGGCTCCAGCCGCTTACCCCCGCCTTGCCATGGGTGATCACCACAAGCTTCGCCCCATGCGCCAGCCAGTTCCGCGCGGCCTCGTCATGGGCAAGACCCGGATGAAGCCAGTCAAGATCCGCCCCGCTGATCTTGATGATATCGGCGCGCGAAAGCAGCCGCTCCAGGCGCGCGCGATAAGCGGGCGCATCTTTCACGTGCGACGCGCGGATATTGGGGTCGAAACTGATCAGTCGCCGTCCACCTGCTTCACGCAGGAACAACGTCTCATACGCCGTTGCTGCGGGCTCGCGTATCAGGGCGATCGATCCAAAATGCAGCGTGTCGATCCCTGCAAGCGCTCCGACGGAGGGCATGTCACAACAGATCCGATCCGCCGCGCCCTGATCGAAAAACGCATAAGCCGGTTCCCCCTGATCGAGACTGACAAAACCGAGTGTGGAAGGGGCATCGATCCGCGTCAGGAAGTGCCGCCCGACCCTGCTTTGCGCCAGGCCTTCCACGAATTGATCACCGAAGAGATCGGTGGATACGGCACAACCATACTCCGTTGGCACCCCGAGCCGGCCGAGCGCACGCGCAACGTTGTAAGAGGAACCGCCGAGACACGGACGGTAAGCCGCTCCCCCTTCGGCGCGAACAGGAATGAAATCGATGACCGCCTCACCGAGGCAGAGAATGGAACCGCCCATGGCTGTTCTTTCGCATTGGGACCCGCCGGGCCTCGCCTTATCAGGGGGCGGACCCGAGCTGAGCGTCTTTCAGTGCCGTGCCGCCGTCTTCTCGAAGACCGCCGCAGCATCGATGGTCAGGCTCTCGCTGAATAGCTGCTCGGCCACGACAGGACTGAAGGTGAAAGTATCGCAGCCCATGGTAGCCAGAAGGGCCAGATCATCAGCACGGCGCAGACTGGCTACAAGCAGCCTTGTGGCGCGCCCTGAAGCCAGGAGGATCTGATGCATCGTCTTCAGGATACCCGGCGCATCCTGCCCGCTATCGCCAATCCGCCCGAAATACGGAGCGACGTAATCCGCTCCTGCGGCGGCGGCAGTCAGCGCCTGATGAGCGGCGTAAACAGCTGTCAGGGTGGTGCGTACGCCATGCCCATGCAGGATCGACACAGCCCTGATGCCTTTCTCGGTGATCGGCACCTTGACCACGAGACGTGGATCGAGGGCCGCCAAGGCAAGCCCCGTTGCAACGAGCGCTTCTGTCTCGGTACCCCAGCACTGCGCCTGGACCTCGGGCACACCATAGCCCAGGATCTCACGCATGAGCGGTGCGATATCCTCGATCGAACTGTGCAGCCCCGAACGATCCAGAATGGTCGGATTGGTGGTTACTCCGTGGAAGAGCCCGGTAGGCAGCCAGCGCCGGAGCGCCGCGCGATCAGCGGTATCCAGGAATAATCTGAGCCCAGGACAGTCACCCGGCGCGATTCTCGAGGTCATTGCGTTCTCCTCATCAATCTCAGGGAAAGACGATACGGACTTTTGATCTTTTGTCAGGACATATGTTCGTGGTAGCGCCGACACATATGCGTCATCGCGCGCGCCGCCGCCACGCGACCGCGACATCTCACAGGAAAGCGGGCAGATGGCACGTCTCAAACGACAGCAGAGCAAGGGCATGATGGACGACCGGGAGAGTCGTCTGCGCGCCGCCTGGATGTATTATGACCGGCGCATGACGCAGAAGGAGATTGCCGAAGCCCTCGGCCTTGCACGCACCACCATCATTCGCCTGCTCGATGAGGCGCTGCGCCGTGGCGAGGTCCAGATATGGATCGATTCTGACTCGCTGACAGCGATCGAACTCGGAGCGGCGCTCGAACGGCATCTCGGGCTTGATGAAGCGATCATCGTGCCCGAGGCGCGAGACCAGAGCGAAGCCTCACGGAGCGTTGGCGCTGCACTGGGGCGTTTTCTCTCCGAAACGCTCACGGACAATATGAGCGTCGGGGTTGGTTGGGGACGTACCCTGACCGCTTCGCTCGCCCATTTCCGGCCATCGCGCCTTTCGGGAGCGCAGGTGATTTCCCTTCTGGGCGGTATGATTGAATCAGGCCCCGAGAACACGACCGACTATGCCTGGCAGTTGGCCAGTCGCATGGGCGCCGCCTGCTATCTCTATCCTGCCCCCCTGCTCGTCGATTCTGCCGAGACGGCCCGCATCCTGCGCGAACGCTGCGGCCTCGATCGCCTCGAGAAGATGGCAGCCACTCTTGATATGGCAGTATTGGGTGTGGGCGATATCGGTGCCGATTCCCTGTCCCTCTCCCGCCGAGCCATCAACCCGCACGAATACGCCATGCTCCAACGGGAAGGGGCCATTTGCGACATCATGTGCCACGCCCTGGATCGCGACGGAAAGGAGATCGATCATGCGTTGAGTCAACGCATCATGTCGGTGCCGCTCCCTACTCTCGCCGCAACACGGCATCTCGTGTTTGCCTCGGGTGGCGTCGCGCGTGCTCCGGCGATTTACGCGGCCATCAAGGGACTGGGATGCCACACATTGGTGACCGATGAGAGCGCGGCCCGTGCGCTGCTGACCTGCCCCGCCATCACACAGGCGTAAGAATCCTGGCCATGAAAAAAGCCGCCCGGTCTTGCGACGGGCGGCTTTTGCACAATGCGCTGAGGCGCGCTCTTACTTCAGCTTTGCATTGCACTGCGAGTAATAGCCACCGCCCTTCTGGATCCATTTGAGATCCCCATTCCCCCCTGATTGCTGGTTGGCATGGTACTGGTCGAGGCAGGTCTTCATACGCGCCTTGCCCGGCGAGAGCTTGGCATAGGCAGTAGAGACAGAGGTCGGGAAGACCACATTCCCGGAAGCGGTGGTAGAGGGCTTCGAGGCGATCCCGGCGCCTGGCGATGCCGGAGCCTCTGTGGTCACCTTCTTGTCGGTCGCAGCTTCCTTCTCCTGGGCGGGCATGGCCTGCTGAGCCGCAGCCGTCGAGACATCACCGCACTGGGCAGCCTTGAAATCCTTGTATTTCTGCCCATTCAGCGTGCCGGCCTTTTCGGCAGCCTGAAACTTCGCATGGCATTCCTTGGCCGACAGGGCCATGGCGGAAGGGCTGGCGACAGCCACCCCACCAAGCAGAAGACCGGCCATCAAGACGCGGCCATGAGAGAGTTTCAGTGCCATGGGTATGTCCCCGAAGTGAAGAAGCTTGCGGATCAGTTGATCCGCTCGCCATGAAGAACCATGTCCAGACCTTCGAGTTCCTCGTCACGGGTGACACGCAGGCCGATTGTGAGGTCCACAACCTTCAGGATGATGAAGGTGAAGATCACGCACCACACGATGGTCACGCCCACAGCTTCGGCCTGACGGACGAACTGTGCGAAGGAACCCACCACACCAGCCGGATTGGCATCGGTGGCAGAAAGCGGACCATAGGCGAATACGCCCGTCAGCAATGCGCCGACGATACCACCCGTACCATGCACGCCGAAAGCATCGAGACTGTCGTCATAGCCAAGGCGCGGCTTCAGAATGGCGGAAGCCCAGAAGCACACAACACCCGCCACGAGGCCAATGATCAGAGCCGGACCCGCCAACACGAAACCAGCGGCAGGCGTAATGGCCACGAGACCGGCCACGGCTCCGGAGATGATGCCGAGTGCGGTCGGCTTGCGCGAGTGGATCCACTCCGCAACCATCCAAGCCATGGCACCGCCTGCCGTTGCTACCTGCGTAGTCAGCATGGCCATGCCTGCACGGCCATTGGCGCCACCGGCCGAGCCTGCATTGAATCCGAACCAGCCAACCCAGAGCAGGGAGGCACCGATGATGGCGTAGGTCAGGTTGAAGGGCGAGAAATCCTCATGCCCAAGACCGCGACGCTTGCCGAGCACCAGAGCGGCCACCAGACCGGCCACACCGGAATTGATATGCACGACCGTACCACCGGCGAAATCGACGGCACCGATACCGGCTACCCAGCCGAGAGGGCTCCAGACCCAATGCGCGATCGGCGCATAGACGAGAATGGACCACAGCACCGTGAAGGCACAGAGCGCCGAGAACTTCATACGCTCGGCAAAGCTGCCTGCGATCAGAGCCGGAGTGATGATGGCGAAGGTCATCTGGAACATGACCCAGACGCTCTCGGGAATGGTCATTGCCACGGGATTGGCGGAGTTCGCCCCCATGACGAAGGCCTGATCGGCCCCCTTGCTGATATGCTCGGCCACGCCGTTCAGCATGAAGCGCGACATGTCGCCGATCCAGGGCGTGCCCGTACCGAAGGCCAGGCTGTAGCCGACAACCATCCAGACGATGCTGGCAATACAGCAGATGGCGACCGACTGGATCAGCGTTGCCAGCACGTTCTTCTTGCGAACCATGCCCGCGTAGAACAGGCCGACGCCGGGAATGGTCATCAGCAGGACGAGCGCCGTGCTGACCAGCATCCAGGCGGTATCGCCCGTGTCGATGGCCGGAGGCGCTGCAAGGGCGGGAAGAGGCATCAGTGCGACGGTGAGAGGTGCAATCGCCTTGAGGATACGGCTCATATGGCGGTTTCTCCCGTTTCGCCGGTGCGGATGCGGATGACAGTATCGAGCGGCGAGACGAAGATCTTGCCGTCGCCAATCTTGCCGGTGCGGGCGGCATTCAGGATCGCATCGACCACCTCATCGACGATATCGTCGGTAACGGCGATCTCGATCTTGACCTTGGGCAGGAAGCTGACCTGATATTCCGCGCCTCGATAAATCTCCGTCTGACCTTTCTGACGACCGAAACCCTTGATCTCGGTAACCGTTAGGCCCTGTACCCCCAGTGGGGTCAGGGCTTCGCGAACGTCATCCAGTTTGAACGGCTTGATAATCGCCGTAATGAGCTTCATTACATTCCTCCGCACCGCAAGAGGCCCCTGTTTCTGCAAACAGTCCTGCCAGTTCTCGTAAGACCAAATCGTGCCAGTTTCATAACGAGATTGGCAAGAGCCTAGAGAGCTCCACTTCCCATTTCCTGCGGCTGCATTAAAAAAGCCACGGTCACAAGAGCTGTGGAGAAGAAAGCCCCATGAACCAGGTCGATATCTGCATCAATGGCGCGGGTCCTGTCGGGGCGACTCTGGCCTGTCGTCTCGCGGCATCGGGGCTTCGGGTTCTGCTCATCGACCGCGCGCCCCTGCCCGGCATGGAGCATCCATCGCTTGACGGACGCGCCTATGCCATCACCGAGGGCTCGCGCCGCATGCTCGACGCGGCGGGGATATGGCAGCACCTGCCCGCTCCTTCGCAGCCCATCAACAGCATCACCGTCAGCGATGGCCGACCGGGCGAGCCCGCCTCCCCCCATGGGCTGCGTTTTGGCCCTGAGGATGCGCCGGTCGAAAACGGTGCCGCAACCCCTTTTGGCTGGATGATCGAGGCACGCGATCTGCGTGCGGCGCTCAACCGGGCTCTGACCGCCCATGAGGGGCCGCTCACACTCGCTGCCCCTGAGACCGGACAATTCGTCTTCCATGACACCCATGCCGAGGTGACGCTGAGTTCGGGCGCCGTCTATCGGGCGTCGCTCGTGATTGCGGCAGAGGGTCGACAGAGCCCACTGCGCCAGCAGGCCGGCATCATGGTGACGAAGCTGCCCTATAACCAGTGCGGCCTGATCAGCATCATCCATCATGAACGTCCTCATGACGGCCGGGCGCTCGAACACTTCCTGCCCCAGGGGCCATTTGCCCGCCTCCCCCTGCCTGCCAGCAGCGACCATGCTCATCGTTCGGCCATTGTCTGGGCCGAAGCCACCCGCAGAGCGGAACGCTTCTATGCGCTGGATGACACAGCATTCGCCCGTGCCATCATGGAGCGTCTGGGCGATGATGTGGGGGCTTCCATGCCCGTCGGACGGCGCTGGATCTATCCTCTTTCGGCGCAATACGCCCAGCGCTACACGGCGACACGCCTCGCCCTCGCCGGTGATTCCGCCCATGGCTTGCACCCTATCGCGGGCCAGGGACTCAATGTCGGGTTCAAGGACATCATTGCCCTGACCGATCTGCTGGAAACGCGCTTCAGGCAGGGCGGTGATCTTGGCGCCAGCGATCTCCTGGCCCGCTACCAGCGCCGTGTCCGACCGGGCAACATGGCCATGATGGCCGCCTGTGACGGGCTGGAGCGTCTTTTCGGCAATGACAACCCGATTTTGCGCTTTGGTCGCGATCTGGGTCTGGAGGCCATGAGCCGCCTTCCCGGTCTCAGGCGCGCCTTCGTGAAGAAGGCCATGGGACTATGAGTGCCCCTTCGGACCAGCCCTCGCCCGATCTCGAGGCCATCTGGAAGGAAATGCTCAAACAGAGCGATGTCTGTTGCGACGTTCTGATCCAGGGCGTTTTCGCGACAGGGATCAGCGATCACCGCAATTTTCAGGGTGCGCTGGCAGCCTTGCTGGGTACGAAACTGGCTGATCGCGCGCTCTCCGCCCCTGTACTTTCGGCCCTCGTCACCTCGGCACTCATCGAGCAGCCCGAAATTGCAGCGGCCGCCGCAGAAGACATGATCGCCATTTGCGAGCGCGACGCTGCATGCCCGGATTACGTGACCCCTTTTCTCTTCTTCAAGGGCTATCACGCCGTACAGGCCTACCGGATTGCACACTGGCTATGGCGTCATGATCGGCAGCATCTGGCCCGCCATCTCCAGAGCCTTGTGAGCGAGCGCTTCGGTCTGGATATCCACCCCGCAGCCCAGCTTGGGCGACGCCTTGTCTTCGATCACGGCGCAGGCATCGTCATTGGTGAAACCTGCATCATCGAAGATGACGTTTCCCTGCTCCAGGGTGTCACGCTGGGAGGTACGGGCAAGGAAACCGGTAATCGTCATCCCAAGGTGCGCCGCGGCGTCCTGGTTGGGGCAGGCGCCATCGTTCTGGGCAATATCGAACTCGGCGAGGGGGCCAAGGTCGGGGCAGGTTCGGTCGTTCTCGAAAGCGTGCCACCCTATACCACGGTGGTCGGTAATCCGGCCCGTCGGATTGGCACGCGCCACACCTCCATGCCGGCACTAGGGATGGATCAGCGTCTGCCTCCCGTGGATTACGTGATCTGACATCGAGGCCTCCAGGAGTGCCTCCGGCAACAGCGCCTTCGCAACCGAAAACGCTGTTGCCCCGGCTGCGCCGTGGGGCGCTCGCTCTGGCTGGGCTGGTCGCCACCTATATAGGTGTCCTGGCTTATCCTGAACCGGCATTTGCCTATCGGATACAGTATCGGCAATTCGACCTCTGGTCGGATCGCCCTATCGACAGCTCCATCACCGTCGTTCTGGACGATGCGATCCGGCGCTTGCAGACATCGAGCCTCTACACGCCACAGCAGCGCTTCCACGTCTTTTTCTGCAACGCGCGGTGGCGGCTACAGCTCTATGGGCTGTTTCACCCAGGCGTCGGGGGCATCGTGATCGCGCCGCTCACATCCAATATCTACCTTCGTGAGTCGGATATCCCTCATGACAGGATCATTCCTCCCCATGCCGGACCGATGGCAGATGCGAAGGAACGCCCGCTCGCCTATTACATTGCCCATGAGGCGACGCATGTGATGCAAGGCCGCAGCTTCGGACGCTTCTTTGCCCTGACCCGCCCCACATGGCTCAATGAGGGATATGCCGATCTCGTCGGCAAGGGCGGTGACTTCGATATGCGGGACAATCTCGCACGATTGCAGGCGCATGATCCCTCAATGGATGTGCGCCGAAGCGGACTCTATCGACTCTATCATCTGGAAGTCGCCTGGATGCTCGGCCATGACGCTGTTCCTCTTGAAACGCTCTACGCGCATCCTCCGGCCGAAAAAAAGCTCCTCGCCAGATTGCGCGAGGCGCGACTGCCCTGAGACAGGGCATATCGCGCGGCGTCGGGATCAGTCGAACGCCTTGCGCACCAAGGAGCCGAGCAGAGTGCCTTCGGCTGCGCCTGTCGCTTCCGTCATCCCGAGATAGGGGCTGAGCGCTCCGGCGAGATTGGACAAGGTGAGTGTCTGCAGCCAGATGCGTCCCGGCCCGGTCAAACGGGCCAGAAACACGCCATCGCCGCCGAAGATCTTGTTGCGTATGCCGGGCAGGGTCGTGATGTCGAACTGCACGCTTTCCTCGAACATGCCCACATGGCCGGGATGCACATCGATCTGCTCCCCTGGCGCCAGATCATGCGTGACGATCTCGCCACCCATTTCTGCCCAGAACCGGCCATACCCGGAGAGACGTTGCAGGATGAACCCCTCGCCCCCGAATAATCCCGCACCGAGTTTGCGCTGGAAGGCCATGTCAAGGCGCACCCCCTCGGTCCCGGCAACGAAGCCATGACGATGCACTAGATAGGCGCGCGATCCATCAAGCACGTGCTCGGTGATGTGTCCGGGTATCTTGGCCGCGAAGGCCACGATACCGGGGGCTCCCTCAGCCCGATACTCGGTCATGAACAACCCGCCTCCGGCGATCATGCGTGAGACCGAGCCGAGAAATCCGCTCTTCCCCGCACCCGAGGTACTGGTGGTGAGCGTAACATGGGGGCTCTTCCACGACAATTCGCCGGTTTCCGCGGTCAGGCGTTCGCCCGGTTGGAGGGCGATACGCAATACGGGAAAGAGCGACCCGTCAATCTGGGCTTCCATGCAGCATCCTCCTGAAACATTGAGACATGATTCATGGCATGAGAGCGTCCTGGCATTCACCCACAAAGACGCAAGCTTGCCGGATCGTCATGTTTCTGCCGTGCATCGACCCTGGCCGCGATACGCAAGGGGAAACGGGTTTCAGAGAAACTCCACGTGGGTCTTGAAGCCGAGCAGGACGGCATCCTTGAGGTTGCCCTGCCCGTTGGGTCTGACGAAAAGCTCGACCATCGGCTGCATCAAGACCCCGCGCCACGCGTGCCAGCCATAATTCGCCTCCATGACGATGGCATGGCGCTGTATGCCGGTGGCACGATAGGGCAGTACTGCATTTCTCGCCCTGAGCAATTCCTCGGTGCGCTGCACACCCGGCGAGATCGCCGTATAGCTAAAAGCGATCGCGATCGTGTCCTCGGGACGCGACTTCCAGGTGCCACGACTGATCAGACCGCCATAGACCTGCCAATTCCGCAGCGACACGCGCTTGTCGTTGTAGAGAAAGCCCCAGAGCGCGGTCAGGCCGGAATCCGTGTCCTGCCCTGCCTCATCCTTTCGATAGGTCATGAATTTCTGATCCATCATCACCCAAGTGTTGTAACTGGCGCGATGCTGGCGCTGGTTCAGCCCGGTCAGGGCATAAGGCTGGCCATACTGATCTTCATGGATGTCCGAGAGGGGCGTGGTGGTCAGAGCGGCGCCCACGCGGTAATGGCCCGGCAAATGCCCGCGCATCCTGGGCTCCCAGCCGAGCTCGAGCGGCAGGCGCACGCCATTGATCGACGCGCCGTCGAATTTGAAGCCGCTCCGGTTCTTCGTGTAAGAAAACATACCCTCCTCGGTCACGTAGAGCCCGAGTTGGATATAGGATTGCGGCAAAGGCCTGCCGCGCACCCTGATTCCCCAGTTGCCCGCGGGGAAGGTGGAGGCATAGCCAGTATCGGCCGCCGCACGGGGCCGACCGCAGATTGCATTGATCTGGAACGTGCAGAACAGGGGGCTTGCGGCAAAATCGGACAGTTCGGCCATGCGCCCGGCTGCGATGGAGAGCTTGCCGCCATAAAGTGTCTCCTCGCCATAGGCCATGACGAGATGCACCACTACATTGCCGCCTCCCCCATAAATTTCTGAGGAATGGTTGAGCCAGTCGCCGAACATGCGATTGGCAGGCGTGCCATAGCGTCCTGTCACGACCATATGGGTCGCAAACCCCTTGATCCCGGCAATGCGCTCCCAGTCCACATTAAGGGAGAGCGCATATTGCCCGGCATTGCTCGAGCCCTGTCTGTAATCACCGACATGCTTCGTGGGTGTGGTAACAGCCGCCGTATATTCGTTGATATTATCGAAAAGCAGCCCGATCCCCCGGCGACGCAGCCAATCCGTCAGACCGAACGGATTGTAGAAAACGGCCTTGGGTTGGCCAAACGCCGGGACGCTCGTCGGCTGCAAGGGTCGATCCGGAAAGGGATCATTGATCTGGTAACTCGGCTCCGAGCCGGTTTCTTCATCCTCGTCATCGGCCGCCCATGCGGGCAACGGCCCTGAAAGCCCCGCCAGACAGGCGACGGCGAGGCTCCAGCGAAAGAACTGACTCGGCACGATTGGGGCGAACTCACAGATACGTTATCGCTCGTCCCTAACACCGGAAAACCGTGTCTGACCAGTCCGATTTTCCGCATCCCTGCTCCGCGCGTTGCGAAGCGGAATGCGGAAGAGATCACTCCGCGTCGATCTTACGCTTGGGCAGCAGGGCAGGAATGAAGGTCAGCGTGGCGAGCAAGGTGCAGGCCAGCGACATCAGCAGCAGACGGCCCATACTGGCCGTGCCGGGGTGCTCGGATGCCGCGAGCGAGCCGAAAGCCGTGCCTGTGGTCAGCGCCGAAAACAGCACGGCGCGCGCGGTGGGCGAGGTGAGCGGGCTCTTGATCCCTGCCCGCCAGTTCATGACGAAATAGATGTTGAACGACACCCCCACGCCCAGCAGCAAAGGCAACGCGATGATATTCGCGAAATTCAGCGTCTCAGGCACGGTGACGATGAGGATTACGGTCAGCAATGCGGAAAGCAGGAGCGGGGCCAGAACCAGCACCATGTCCAGCAGGCGGCGCAAAGCCACGAACAGGATGATGGCGATCATCACGAGGGCCGAAATCGCCGCTGTGGAGAAGGCATGCACCATCGTATGCGCGCTCTCCACCACTTCGAGCGCTGTGCCCGCCGTATTCTTGTCCACGGTGAGCATGTCGTGCAGGAAGCGGTACAGCACCTTGCTGTCCGACATGCGTCCCTTGGGCAGGATCTTGAGGAGCGCGCGCCCGTCGGGAGCCACGTAGTCACGAGCGATGTCCTGCGGAATGCTCTCGATGGTAACAGGCGTGGGCTGCAGCACATCGACGAGCTGGGCAAGCTGCTCCGGCAGGAAGCGCGTCAATGCCGTATTGGCGGCCAGGATCTGGGCGTCGGGTGCCTTCGCGAGCTCAGCGAGGGAGCGCTGGATGCTGCGCAGCGGCGAGTCAGGAGCAGTCTTGTCAAGCACGGCGCCCAGCTTGCTCGCGGCAGAAGCCGCGCTGGCACGCAGCGCATTCGCATCGGGCGCGGGCTGAACCTCCTGCCCGACCAGCGTAGGCAGCAGGATAGAAGCCGTATCCTGAATCATGGCCAGTTTTTCGGTCTGGTTCTCCGGCACGAACATGCCCAGCCACATGACTGAAGACACGCTCGGCAGGGCTTCGAACTGCTTGGCGCGATCTGCCGCGATCTTCAGATTGGGGACCACCACCTCACCGTCATAAGGCGAAGCGCGCGGGTCCTGTTCCAGAAGATGGATGGCCCGCATACCTTCCGTGTCCGGGTTCTTGGTATGCAGCGGGTCGGCATCGAAGCTGAGGCGCGGGATGAGCGCGAGACCCGTTACGGCCAGAATGCCGAAAAAGGCCAGAACCGGCTTGCGGTAGCGCCGCAGGAAGTGATCTGCCGGAGCAAGTCGCGTGAAGCCCGGCATGCCACGGCTCAGGCGCGCACGGAAAAGATGCAGCAGTGCCGGCAGAAGCGTCATGGTGCACAGAAAAGCAATGATCATGCCGATACCGGCAATCAGACCGAGCTGCGCCACACCGACGAAATTGGTCGGGACGAAGGCCAAAAACCCAGCGGCTGTGGCCAGAGCGGCAACCAGGATCTGGTGCCCTGTCTCGCGCCCAGTCTCGGCCAGTGCATCTTCCGGTGTCATTGCGGCGCCCGAAACCTGACGCTGACCTCTGAAACGCACGGAGAACTGGATGGCAAAATCGACGGCAATACCCACGAACAGTACCGCAAAAGCCACCGAGATCAGATTGAGCTTGCCCACGGCAATAGCCGCGAACCCCGTTGTGAGCAGCAGGCCGATCACGAGCGTGATCAGGATCGGCACGATGACCCGCATGGAACGGACGGCCAGAACCAGCCAGGCAGCCACAAGCACGAGCGAGGTCAGCAGTCCAAAGCCCATGCCGTGGGCAACGGTCGAGAACTCCTCATCACTCAGCTGGACCGGGCCGGTGATCATGGCGATGGCATTGCCGCTCTTGACGAAAGGCAAGGAATCGATGGCCTTGCGCATGGCGGCGCTCGCCTCGCCCCCCGGCTGAAGGGACCCGAAATCCTGATGCGGCTGGGTCATCACGAACTGATAGCGCCCGGCCATATCGCCCAGCGGTCCAGCCAGAAGATTCTGCCAGGAAAGGTCCTTGGGATGATTCCCAGCCGCATCCTGCAGGGCGGTAGCAAAGCCCCTGAGCTCGGGATCGAAGCTCGCGGGAATGTCCTCACCTGCCGAGAGCCCTTCACCCAGCAGACCGAGCGCCGTGAAAATACCGCGCGACGAAGGGTCGGCGGAGAGCGTGCCAAGGAAAGGCTGGGCTGCCACGATGGAGTCGAGCAGTGACCCCAGAACGGGCTTGTCGAGATAAAGCAGGCCGTGATTCTGGAGGAACGGGGAATCATCGGGCAGACGCACGGTGCGGAAATTCTTGTGATCCGCCTTCAGGATTCTGGCCAGCTCGCGCGCCGTGGCGCGACCCTGCTCCGGCATGTCCGCCTTGATGATGGCGACCATCAGATCGTCATTCTGCGGGAAAAGCTGGCTCAGCTCTGCATTGCGTTTCTTCCAGGGCAGGCTGGAGGCGAACATCTCATCGGTATCGGTTGTGACGCCAAGACGTTGGGCGGTCAGATACAGGCTTCCGGCCGTCAGAAGCGTGAAAAGCGCCAGAACAACAAGGGCGCGCCTTGTGCAGAACGCGACGATCGATCCGATGAGATTTGCGAGCATTGACGTTTGTTGAACCCTGCCACGGAGAGACGCCAAAGCGCCATGGTCCGGGCAGGTTTAGAGCATTGTCCCCTGATTGGGAAACCGCCCATGTCACAGAGCTGTCACGAAATGACTCAGCTACGGGTATTGCGCAGGAAAGCAAGCGTCTCCACACAGGCAGCCGAAGCCTCGCGCCCCTTGTTGTGCACGTCCTTGCGCGACCGCGCCTGGGCCTGCTCATCGGTATAGGTGGTCAGGATGCCGAAGGAGATGGGTGTTTCGGTGGCGAGTTGCGCCTGCATGATGCCAATCGTGGCGCCAAGGCTGATGAACTCGAAATGCGCCGTATCACCCTTGATCACGCAGCCAAGGCAGATGACCCCTTCATAGGTGCCTGTCTTGGCCAGAGCCTGCGCCATGAGAGGCAGTTCGAAGGCGCCCGGCGCGTCAAACACGTCGACATCGCGAATGCCGTGTTCTTCCAGCCATTCGAGCGCGCCATCGCGCAGACCATGGGTGACGTCCGTGTTGAAACGGCTGACCAGAAGGGCGAGCTTGGGCGTCGGCACCAGTGTGAGATCGGGGGCGACGGGAATGGATTTGCTCATGGGGCTTCCTTATTTCTCAATCACGGAATCGACGAGATCCGGCCAGGCATCACTCAGCTGATGGCCCATCCGGGTGCGTTTGGCATGAAGATAGGCCCGGTTGAACGGGTTGTACCCCGCCTCCAGACGTTCCTGGCTCACAACGCGCAGTCCTGCTGCCTCGAGACCCGACACCTTGCTCGGGTTGTTGGTCAGCAGGGTCAGCGCCTCGATGCCAAGCGATTGCAGAATGGCCGCGCCGGTCACCCAGTCACGCGCGTCACCGGGCAGGCCGAGTTCCAGATTGGCTTCGAGCGTGTCCTTGCCGTCATCCTGAAGCGCATAGGCACGTATCTTGTTGCCAAGACCGATCCCCCTGCCCTCATGACCACGCAGATAAACCAGAACTCCCGACGGCGCGGCGGAGATACGCTCCAGCGCCTCACGAAGCTGGGGACCGCAATCGCAGCGCAGAGAACCGAGCGCGTCACCGGTCACACATTCCGAATGCAGACGCACAAGCGGCACACCCTGCGATGGATCCCCCTTGATGAGGGCGACATGCTCGATCCCATCTGGCGCGCGGAAGGCCTGGATACGCAGATCATGCCCGCCATAAACGCTCGGCAGGGCGGCCTCGGCAATACGCTCGACCGCAGGAGGTACGGGTTCCGGCGCAACACGATCACCCAGCGCGGCACGACCATGCACCCGGCACCACGCCGCGATCTCCTCGATCGAGATCACCGGGATATCGTGACGAGCCGAGAACTCACGCAGTTCGGGCAGACGCGCCATCGTGCCATCCGCGCTCATGACTTCGCAGATCACCGCCGCCGGATGGAGCCCGGCCAGACGCGCCAGATCGATCGCGCCCTCCGTATGACCGTCACGCGCGATCGTGCCCTCCGGATGGGCACGCAGCGGGAAGATATGCCCGGGCGTGCTGATCTCGTCGGGCCGCGCTTCAGGATGGCCCGCAACCTGGATCGTCCGTGCGCGATCCGCCGCAGAGATGCCGGTCGTGATCCCGGTGGTCGCCTCGATGGAAACCGTGAAGGCCGTTCCACGTGGATCATGGCCACGGCGCGGCATCATGGGCAGACCGAGCCGATCGATCTGCTCTGCCTCAAGCGGCAGGCAGATCAGTCCGCGCGCATGGGTGGCCATGAAATTGACGGCGTCGGGGGTCGCAAACTGGGCGGCAATCACCAGATCGCCCTCGTT
The DNA here is from genome assembly GCF_037150015.1 of Asaia sp. VD9. Classification (NCBI taxonomy): domain Bacteria; kingdom Pseudomonadati; phylum Pseudomonadota; class Alphaproteobacteria; order Acetobacterales; family Acetobacteraceae; genus Asaia; species Asaia sp. VD9. Next base: position 88,548 of record NZ_JBBCQM010000013.1, read on the forward strand.
TTCACGCCCCTCATCGTCGATCATCATCACCATGCGCCCCTCGCGCAGCGCCGCGATGGCACGCGCAAGCGGGTAGGACAGCATTACAGTCATGAGCGCACCCCGTATTTCAGCAGGCTCTCGACATATTTGGCGAGAACATCGACCTCGACATTGGCCGGATCACCCGGACTGATCTCGGACAGCCCCGTATGGTCCCAGGTATGGGGAATGATCATGAGGGCGATCGTAAAGGCCTCGCCCTTGACGTCGCTCACCTCATTGACAGTCAGGCTGACGCCATCGAGCGCGATCGACCCTTTTTCCACCACATAGCCACGCAGGGCGGCGGGCAGACGAAAGACGATATGACGCGACTCACCAACAGGGCTGACTGACACCAGATGCGCAAGACCATCGACATGACCCTGCACGATATGTCCCGACAGGCGTGTGGCCGGTGTGCTGGCACGCTCAAGATTGACCCGCGCCCCATCCGATAGACGCCCGAGTGCCGTGCGTGACAGGGTTTCGGCACTGACGAAGAAATCGGCAAGCCCGGTCGAATCATAGGCGGCGACCGTCAGACAGACGCCATTGACGGCAATGCTCTCTCCCAGATCCATGTCCGACAAGCCGGTTTCGACTTGCAGCAGAATGGCCTGATCGCGTGTCTCGACAGTTCTGATACGGCCGATATGCTCGATAATGCCTGAAAACATCAGAGTGCAACCTTGTCAGCAGGAAGGGGATGCGCCCCTTCATCCAGAATGAAACGCAGGGGCGTAGGCCCATGAGAGGTGATTACGGCACGATCCCTGTCTGAGGGCGCGCGTCCGGAGTGCCCGGCCCCGGACTCCCCGGCATGGAAAACCAGCCAGTCATCCCACAGGCCGAGACGCCTGATCTCGTCAAGCAGGGAGGGGCCTGCCTCGACCATGGCCCAGTTCACGCCATGATCACCCAGCAGGGCCGGAATCTCGGCGAGATCACGTGAAACGAGCACGCGAAATCCGCTGCCGATCATTTTCTCACGCCAGGAATCCGGCAGGCGATTCTGCCGGTCGCACACCACGACAAGCCGGGGGGCCCTGTCTTCATGGTCCGGCACATGACGCACATCGAAACGCGGATTATCGGACAGGATGGTGCCGATGCCGGTGATGATCGCATCGCTTGCGCGGCGCAGGCGATGGGCGATCTCGAGCGATTGTTGCGAGGTGAAAGTCGTCCGACCTGCAGGCGGTATCATGGAGCCCTGCGCATCCAGCGCCTGCTTGACCGTAATCCAGGGGCGCTGCTTGACCATGCGCGTTGCGAAGGGCGCAATCAGGGCCTGACAGCCCTCATGAAGGTCAGCAAAACCGGGTTCATCCTCCAGCAGGCGCACCTGACGCCCTTCTGGCATCTGCCGCAGCCGGGCAATCCCCCCACCCGCCACGGAGTTGGGATCGCGCGCACCCACCCATACGGTCTCGACCGGGCTGTCGCGCAGCGCTTCGCTGCAGGGCGGCGTGCGCCCGACATGATTGCACGGCTCGAGCGTGACAAGCGCAGTCACAACGCGGTCGATCACCCCCCGCTCACGCGCCTGATACAGGGCCAGCGCTTCGGCATGGCGCGCGCCTGCACGATGGTGGGCGGCGACCACAAGGATACCGCCCTCTCGGTCGAGCAAGGTACAGCCCACGGCAGGATTGGGAGAAGTGGCGCCCAGATAGCGTGCAGCCTCATCGAGCGCGGCCTCGAAACCCAAGCGCACGGCCCGACTTTCCGACGCTAAAACACTCTGCGGCGCATGCCTCGCCTGCGGGGCGGGGCTGGAGGAGAAATCTCCCGGCACGGTAATACGGTCCCATCCTGTCTGGACGGTCCCCGGGCGCGAACATCTGGCGTCTTCACAAGAGGGAGCCCCTTGCGAAAGCGTATGTTGTTCTCTTCCATCCGGACTATGACCGTCGGCTCCGGATTTGGACCGGATCTGCTGTCCCTTCGGCCCAGGGACCGAAAGCGCTCGCGGGCTCGTGCGAAGGCACCTACCGCCGGTGGGGAGTTCCACCCCGCCCTGAGAACGTCAAATTATCAGCCGGCCTGACCGGCCGGTTCTCTACTATGTGCTGCGTCCGGGCAATTTTGCAAGTCGCGCCCGGACTATCCATGGCCATCCTGCTGCACTTGAAGGCCGTCAATAAAAGAAAGGCGATGCCTGAGGCACCGCCTTTCTTGCCGATACCCCGATGAAACAGGGACGGTACTTCTTACCAAGCAGACCCAAGCGGGCCTGCCGGGCTCAGGTTTGCCCCGCTCAGTGCGTGGCGGCCTGCGGCACAGAATTATGGATCGCGCCCTGGGTCGCGCCAGCGCCACGGCTGACGTCATGGCCGATGGAGCTGACATCGCGACCGGCACCGTCAACCGTGTTGCATGCCGACAGGCCCAGGGCCGGCAGAGCCAGAAGGACAGCGAGAGCACCGGTGCGGAGGAAGGAAGCCGTAGTCATGGAAGAATTTCCTATCAAGAGTTTCGCCTCCCAGAACGTCTCGACACGGCAAGGGTTTGCATCGTTACAAATGAGAATCGGCATCGCTGTGGTGCGCAGGCCACAGAAACCCCAACGAGGCGAACTTGAGCCCGACTGACACGCTGAAACACGACACCGTGAAGGTATCCGACGCCTTCTTTCGCCTTCTCCGTATCCGAGTACCCGCCCCATGTCCGATGCCCCACTCTCCCTCGTCTGGTTTCGTGATGATCTGCGTCTGGCCGATCATCCGGCGCTCTCCGCTGCGGGTGACAGAGGCGGGAAGATCCTGTGTGTCTATGTGCTCGACAACACGAGTGTCGTGCGTGCGCCAGGAGGCGCTTATCAATGGTTTTTGCACGGGGCGCTGGAGGCGCTGAAGGAGGCGTTGAAGGAGATGGGCGGCGACTGTCTCATCGTACAGGGAGATCCGGTCGCGCTCATTCCGGAACTGGTCCAGTGCACAGGCGCCAGCGCTGTATTCTGCCATCATCGCTACCAGAAGGAGGCGCGGGAACAGGATGAGGCGGTCGCAAAAAAACTGGACACGCTCGACTGCTCTTTCAACCAATCCCATGGAACGGTGCTGCGCAATCCAGAATCCGTTACCACCAAATCCGGCACGCCCTACAAAATCTTTTCGGCGTGGTGGAAAGGGTTCCAGGCCCTTGGCACGCCTCCCTCGCCGCTTCCTGTCCCGCAGCATCTGACGTTCCGTGATATCGCCATCAAGGGGAAGAAAGCGCTTCGACCCTGCGCCATCGACGAGGTCCTCTTGCCGAGCAAGCCGGACTGGGGGAAAAAGATGGGCGAATACTGGGAGCACGGTGAGGAGGCGGCCACCGAGCTGTTGCATGATTTCGCCCATGCGGCGCTAGGACGATACGACACAGGCCGAAACGACATGGCCGCCGAAGACAGTTCGCGCCTGTCGCCCTATCTGCGCCTGGGGACGCTTTCACCCCGTCAGATCTGGCATTATTGCAAGGACAAGGGACGCGCGCCCGATCGCGACACCTATCTGTCCGAACTCGGCTGGCGCGATTTCTCCTGGTACACGCTTTTCCATAACCCGGAACTGCCCAGGCGCAATCTGAAAGCGCAGTTCGACAAGCTCTCCTGGCGACGCAGCCCAAAGCAACTCGCGGCCTGGCAGCGCGGCAGAACCGGTATTCCGGTGGTGGATGCTGGCATGCGTCAGCTCTGGGAAACGGGCTGGATGCATAACCGAGCGCGGATGATCGTCGCATCGTTTCTGGCCAAGCACCTGCTGATCGACTGGCGAGAGGGCGAAGCCTGGTTCTGGGACACGCTGATCGACGCTGATCCGGCCTCGAATGCCGTCAACTGGCAATGGGTCGCAGGGACCGGTATTGAGGCATCGCCTTTCTTCCGCATCTTCAACCCGCTGCGTCAGGCCGCAAAATTCGATCCCGAGGGCGACTATATCCGCCGCTGGGTACCCGAGCTGGCGAAACTTCCCAATGATGCCCTAGCCGCCCCCTGGGCGGCAGAGCCGGGAGCACTCGAGAAGGCCGGGATCAAGCTGGGGCGCGACTATCCCGAACCAATCGTCTCACTCGATGAGGGACGCGATCGCGCGATGAAGGCCTATCGACAGACCCGTGGCTCATGACCGGGTGATTGTGAGGGTGATCTTGCGCCCCTGATCGGTCCTGAGTGTGAGGGGAACGGTGTGTCCGGGCTCGAGGGATGAAAGCGCTTCCAACGCCGGGAGATTAGCCGCGAGAGAGAAAGAATAGTCGCCGATACGCCCCTTATGCCCTTGGGCAAGTACCAGCGAGGGCATCGTCACGCCCGCATCATCCGTGATCGTACTCACGGCTTCCTGGCTAAGGATGGCATAGGCATGCATCATCGGCTCGGAGAGAATGAAGAAATGTTCCCAGTCCTTCGCCTCGGTTGCCTGAAAATCTATCCCGTCATTCTCCACACTGCGCAGATAGCGACCTGTCCCGTCGCTACGCTGAAGGGTCACGAGACCAGTATTCAGGCGACTAGCCTGTAACGGCGGGATCGGCATGGGCAGCGAAACGATCTTGCGCAGGATCACCGGAAACTGGCCTGTCGATACGTCGTCGGCAAAGAAGAACAGGCCCGGATAGCGCCCCGGCGGGGGAGATACCGAAAACAGGCAATCCCTGAGGGCGTCGTGATCGACCACATGCCCGAAGAAATCGAGCAGCCAGAAGCGTGAGGAAGCAAAATACATGGAGGAATCCTCTTATGATCGATCTGCCAGGGCCAGGCATTTGAGCATGACACTGGGCAAGGCCTGTTTAACCAGCAAGCCGGGTGGACAGGCAAATCCCGCCTGATTGTGGAGCGATCCGAAATCCGGCACCTGCGCCGCGAAAACGCTCAAAGTGAGCGTAAAATGGGTAAATATGTGACGTATCTGCCCTGATACTGCCCAGCTTGCCTCGATCGGAGCCTGGTTGAGGGCTGATTCGATCGAAAGCGCCTCATCCCCCCAATGCGTGCCAGGCAGTTCCGTCATGCCCGCCAGAAGCCCGGTATCGGGGCGATGGCGCAGCCAAACCCTCCCCTGAGCGTCTCTGAGATGAAACACAGCGCCATAACGCTGCGGCTTGATCTTGCGGGGTGCCTTGACGGGGAAGCGCTCGGCCATGCCCAGAGCATGAGCCTTGCAGCAATCGCGCCAAGGGCACATGAGGCAGGAGGGGCGACGGGGCGTGCAAAGCGTCGCCCCAAGATCGAACAAGGCCTGGGCGAAATCACTCGGCGCCTCATGCGCAGCAGGGTCATCGTTCAGCCTGGTGGCCAGCGCATCGAGTGTACGTCGCGCTTTGGGCAGGGGATCATCGACGGCATGCAGTCGCGCCGTGATGCGCTCGACATTGCCATCGACCGGTACGACGGGCAGACCGAAAGCGATGGCGGCCACAGCGCGCGCGGTATAGGCCCCGATCCCCGGTAGCGCCTGAAGCCCGGCCACGTCCTGCGGAAACGCACCCATTTCAGCCACGACCGTCGCGCAGGCATGCAGATTGCGGGCGCGGCTGTAGTAGCCGAGTCCCGCCCACGCCGCCAAGACATCCTGCAACGGAGCCGCTGCAAGGTCCTGCACCGTGGGATAGCGCTTCAGGAAGCGCATATAATACGGCATAACGGTCACGACCGTGGTCTGCTGCAGCATGATTTCGCTCAGCCAGACCGAATAGGGGTCGGCGTTCTGGCCCGGCAGGGCGCGCCACGGCAAGACGCGCCTCTGGAGCGCATACCAGTCGAGTAGAGCAGAAGCGGAAGGAGTCACCTGCGCGATATGAAGCGAGATTTCCCATCGGACAAGGGCCTGGCATCGGGAATATCACGCATGCCCCCTGCATCTTCCGCACCTGCAACCAGAACACGCAAAGGCCGGGGGATGGAGGCTGCTCAGAAGGAGGGCCCGCCCGAGCGGCGCAGCATGACGGGCCGTGCGCTGGGAGCAATCCTTCCCCAGGTCACGAGACCAGCCTTCAACAAGAAAGCGGCACCCGCCGTCAGGCTCATCATGGACTGGGCGGAAATCGTCGGGCCTGCCCTGGCGGCTCAGACCGAACCGCGACGCGTAAGCGCCGGGACGCTGACCATCGCCTGCACGGGGCCGGTTGCGCTCGAGTTGCAGCATCTGGCGCCTCAGCTGATCGAGCGCATCAACACGCATTGCGGCCCCTTACGAAGCGGGCGCGACCTGCGCTTCGACGACGGGACGATCCTGGTGCGGAAGATCCGGATTGTGCAGGACCCCTGCGTGATGCGCCCTGTGACGCCTGCTGCCCGTCCCGCTCCCTCCCCTGTCCGCATCAGCGATATGAAGGAAGGGGCACTTCAGGACACGCTGGCGCGTCTTGGGGGCTATATCCGGTCACGCCCCCGTCGCTGAAGCGGCAGAAAGGCACTGGGGCTCGTGCCAAGCGGAGTTTCCGCAACATTCGATGGTTTGTCACGAAACGAAATCACGCAGTTACGCTTTCGTCTTTATTCCGCCGTCTCGCGACACGATATCCTGAGTACCGGACAAGACGGCATGTGCCGCCCGCCGTCAGTAGAAAGATTCCGATCATGCGCAAGAAGATTGGCTTGAAGGCCGTGCTGCTTACCCTGCCCCTGCTGATGCCAGCCGCAGCCCATGCGCAGCGTGGGGGCTTCCACGGCGGAGGTGGATTCCATGGGGGACCACCGGGTGGCGGTTTTCGTGGCGGTCCCGGCGGCGATCCCGGTGGGGGCTTTCATGGTGGAGGCCCGGGATGGGGCGGCGGTGGATATCGCGGCGCGGGGTATGGCGGGCCAGGACGAGACTGGGGTGGCCGTGGTTGGGGCGGACGCGGCTGGGGTGGTCCCGGTTGGGGGGGCGGTTGGCACGGAGGCGGTTATTGGGGTCGCCCGTGGGGCGGCGGATGGCGCGGTCCTGGCTGGGGCTGGGGCGGTCCCGGATGGGTAGGCTATGGCTGGGGAATGCCTGGCTGGGGCGGCGGATGGGGCTGGGGCGGCTGGGGTGGAGGCTGGGGCGGCCTCGGTCTTGGTCTCGCCACGGGCGCGGTGATCGGCGCTGCAGTTGCGCAGCCCTATTATGCTGAACCTTATTACGCCCAACCCTATGCGGTTCCCGCTCCGACCTACGCCTGCGGCGGCTATGTGAACTGCGCGCCTGCCGAGGGCTACGCCTATCCGGCACCTTATTCCGGCGATCCTGACCCCAACGGGTACTGAACCTGGATTTGATTTCAGTTGCCCGCCCTGCCGACTGAGCGTCATCGCCTCAAAAAAGCGGTGTAGCCGGGCGGCGGATGGGCTGTCCGGGTATATGACGCAATAGGAAGGATATGGCGCTACGTCGCACGCGTCGTCAGGGTCGGCGTAACGAATGACCCTCTTGGCTGTCAGGGCGCTGCGTCCTGCAGCTTCCATGCGAGCGGCTTTGTGCTTCGGGGTGCGCCCCTAGGTCTTTCGCTCAGCGGAAGAACAAAGCCCTGCTCGAGGCGACACGGTCCTCCATACCGGACGTGCCGTGGGTCTTAACCATGCGTCGAGGCCTGAGAAGCAGGCGGCAATACCTTGCTCGCCGCCTGCACGTTCAGAAGATCACCGTGTGCGCCCACGCCCGAAGATGAAACTGAGGACGAAAAGGACCAGAAAGATAAAGAACAGGATTTTGCCGATCGAAGCGAAATCCGCTGAAATACCGCCAAAGCCGAGAAGCCCGGCAAGAAGGGCGAGAATGAGGAAAACAATAGTCCAGCGCAAAAGGTCCATGGCGGTTACTCCGAAAGGGGAACATAACAAAATCGTCATGATCCGGCACTTCAACGTGAACGGACAAAAGCCGCAACGGTTTGCCCCGACGCAATCCACCCTTGTCTTTTAATCTGGAAAGACGTCTCTGGGGGGCATATCGGCACGTGAGACCAGAGCGGCTGTCACGGGCAAGAGGCTGCAGGAGGTGATCTCATGAGTGCGTTCCGCTCTCTCTATCGTCATGGATTTGCGCGGGTGGCTGCCTGCACGGTTCCGGTACGCCTTGCCGATCCACGCCATAATCTCGCTCAGATCAGTGGGCTTGCGCATGAATGCGACAGGGCGGGCGCCGCGCTGGCCGTGTTCCCCGAGCTTTGTCTCTCCGGTTATGCCATCGACGACCTGCGGCAGCAGGATGCTTTGCTCGAAGGCGTTGTGAGTTGTCTCGAGAAGCTGACTGCGGATTCCGTTGCATGGAAAACGGTGGTGGTCGTAGGAGCACCCCTCGTTCAGCGAGGGCGTCTCTTCAACTGTGCGGTGGTGATCCATGGAGGGTCCGTGCTGGGTGTCGTGCCCAAATCCTACCTGCCCAATTATCGCGAGTTCTATGATTCGAGGCATTTCGCGCCGGGTATTGATGTTCGTCATGAGACGATCCGGATAGGAGACAGCTCTGTGCCCTTCGGCACGGATCTGATTTTCGAGGCGCAGGATTTACCGGGATTCAGCCTTGGTATCGAGATCTGCGAGGATCTCTGGGTTCCGAACCCACCCAGCGCCACCCTGGCGTTGGCGGGTGCCACGGTAATCGGCAATCCTTCGGCAAGTACCATCACCATCGGCAAGTCCGAAGATCGGCATCTCCTATGCCGCGCCCAGTCTCAGCGTGCACTCTGCGCCTATGTCTACGCGGCGGCCGGCGCAGGAGAGTCGACAACCGATGTAGCCTGGGACGGCCAGGTTTCAGTCTACGAAGCGGGACAGGTGCTCGGGGAATCGGCGCGCTTTCCACGTACGGCGCAGATGACTTTGGCCGACATCGATCTTGATCTGCTCCGGCAGGAGCGCATGCGCATGGGCAGCTTCCATGACTGCGCTCGCGCCAATGATCCCGGTGACTGGCGCCGCATCGCGTTCACCCTCACGCCCCCGCAGGGCGATATCGGCTTTCACCGCAGTGTGCCGCGCTTTCCCTTCGTTCCGGGCGACGCGACCCGACTTGATCACGATTGCTACGAGGCCTGGACCATTCAGGTGCGGGCCCTCACCCAGCGGCTCCAGACCAGCGGTGTCAAACGCGCCGTGATCGGCGTCTCCGGAGGACTCGATTCGACTCTTGCCTTGCTGGTAGCCGCACGGGCAGCCGATGAGCTGGGATGGCAACGCGACCAGGTTGATGCTTATACCATGCCGGGTTTCGCCACGGGGGAGACCAGTCTGGGCCTGGCCCATGACCTGATGAGAACACTCGGTGTGGCTGCCCATGAGCTCGATATACGCCCCACAGCCATGCAGATGCTCGAGACGATCGGGCATCCCTTTGCTTCCGGCACTCCTGTCCATGATGTGACATTCGAGAACGTGCAGGCCGGATTACGTACGGACTTTCTGTTCCGTCTCGCCAATCAGCGCGATGGGATCGTGATCGGCACCGGCGATCTTTCCGAACTCGCCCTTGGATGGTGCACCTATGGCGTTGGCGATCAGATGGCGCATTACAACGTCAATGCTGGCATGCCCAAGACCCTGATCCAGCATCTGATACGCTGGCTCGCCCAGAAAGGGCAGCTTGGCGAGGGTATCGCCCCGGTTCTGGAGAGCATCGTCTCTGCCGAAATCACGCCGGAGCTGGTTCCCGCCGACTCCTCGGGGGTACAGAAGACCGAGGACAAGATCGGGCCTTATGCCCTTCAGGATTTCACCTTGTTTTATGTGCTGCGCTACGGGTTTCGCCCCAGCAAGATCCTCTTCCTGGCCCTGATGGCCTGGGAAGATGAAACGAAGGGCGTCTGGCCTGCGCACTACCCGCAAGACCGCAAGCAAGCCTATGACGCGCAAACGATCCGCCACTGGCTTGGCGTGTTTCTGAGACGCTTCTTCGGGTTCAGTCAGTTCAAACGCTCCGCGATGCCTAACGGACCCAAGCTTTCTCCGGGCGGCAGCCTGTCCCCAAGGGGGGAATGGCGCGCGCCCTCAGACGGCACCGCCGATGTATGGCTGCAGGAACTCGACGCGCTCGTTTTCTGACTCATCCCTGAGGAGTTTACGGAGCGCGGCCCGATACCGATGACAAAATCGAGTTGATGCTCCCTTGCGAGTACAGGCTCGATGCCGTTTTCTGCACAACTTGGGAATCTCGCTGCAGTATCCCTGGCGGACCCTGTTCCGGACCGGTGCTACCGGCGCAGTCTCTCGATCGACGATGCAGCCTTACCGATCCAACCAGCTCGTGGCGGCTTCCGGCACGCAATGCGTCGCTGCAAAACCCCGCGAAGACGGCTGGCATACATGTCGCAGCTGCAAGTCAGCCATGCATGAATTCAAGGGCGCGCGATCTGGCAGGCGCAGCGTGCCGTTCTGATCATTAAGCGCCAGACGGCGGCGACGGAATGCCACCCAAGGCTCGAAAAGCTACGTGCTGGCGAGAAAAGAGCCAGAAGAGGCGCTTCCAGATTTGTGAACTTAGTGACACACAATTACTGTGATATCCTTAACAAAGCAATGTCATTACTTTCGGTAATGCGATTTTCGACCCGTATGATCGCTTATCCTGCAGGAATTTATCTCTACGAATCAGGCGCCGCCTTCGGTCCGCCTCTCACACAAACCTGATCTTTTCCGGGATATTTATCCTTACGTAACCGATCCCGGCACTGGAAGGACCATAATTCGAGCCCTTTACTTGCCTCTCCAACATGAAAAAACAGCAATGTTTGACGCAAAGGATTGTTGGTGCAAAGTAAACCTCTCCGAAATGTGAGGAGAAGAATACCCACATCATGAGATACAGGGGCGCTCAAAGCGAGAGAATCCCGACATTTTCTTCCACAACTTCCATGACAAAGGATTTCTGACTCCCTTTGCTGTGGGATCGATGTCCTTGTGCGGCAGAACGATATCGAATGATTTCCAATACCTTTGATTTATTGACTCCAAGAAAAGGTTAAGACATCTATAAATTGTTGAATTCCCAAATGGGGTTTTGGTTGACGGCACGGCCAAGCGACGGGACATCAGTCTCGTCCGCAGGTGCGGCGTAACGGTTTGTGTCAGAAGCCTTCAGGAATTAAGGAGCTGGTCGCATGGCGATCGTAACGATAGTTGGTACGTCTGGCATGACTGTGCAGGTCACCGTTGAAGGTGCCCGGATGCAGACTCTTGCCTCGAGTTATGCACAGCAGATCCTGGGTGCAGTCGCGACCGGTGACCTCTCTTCGGTTGATCTTGTTGCAGGCGGGAATAACGAGCCTACGGGCACGAATTCGCTTGTCCAGGGTGTCATCACCACTGGGGGCGCTTTTGCGCTGAGCGGCAACTACACGAATCTCGTGATTGGCGCCCAGGGTGGCGCAGTCGACGGTGCGGCTCAGGACACGCCTGTCCCGCCGCTCTCCTCCCCGGTTACGGTCAATGGCGCAGGCATGACGGGCAGCAGCCTGTCCATTCTCGCTGGCAATACGGCGGGTGTCAGCTTCTACGCTGGCAGCTATGACGGCAAGTTCGTCTCGACGATGGGTAATAACCTGTTCAACGCCCAGGGTCAGAAGGGCGACTGGACGATCGCAACCGGCGATGGTGACGACACCATCATCGGTTCGGACGGTGTCAACAACATTCGCGCGGGCGATGGCAGCAACCTGATCCAGCTCGGAGCCGGTGCGAACTTCGTCGCTTCCGAGGGCAAGGATACCATCGATGGCGTGGAGAATTCCTCGGATACAGTCACGATCCTGGGCGGCAACTCCATCG
>NZ_JBBCQM010000014.1:0-95383 GCF_037150015.1 Asaia sp. VD9
GTCGAAGGGCCCCGAAACCCCAAGTGTGTTCGCAGTATACAATGATCGGAAAAGGTTAAAATGAACAATATGACCAAGATAAACCGCAATAAAGATACTAAACGAACCTCAATGACAAATATTGATAACGCGCCAATGATATTCGCGGACAAGGTCCCTGTGTACGGCACGATCGGTGATGTCGTTACGACCACTCTGGCAGCTGAGCGGCCCGTTGGCGAGGGGATCGCAATATCTGCGACGGTGCATCTACGCCTTACGCGGGATGCAGCGAAAGTGCTGGCAACCTCCCTGATGTCCGCCCTGGCGATGCTCGACGAGCGGGCTCCCTCTCGAGAGACGATGAATTAATATCACATCAAACGCACAAGTAAAAAATAATTAATAGATCTATATCTTGAGTACTTATGCTTATGTTTGGGTATCTGTGAAAAGTAAAAATAAGTCATAAATCTTTAAATGGTCTTTCTGTGGCGCTGTGACGAATACAGATATGTGTGCGGGTGCACGAGTTATTTGCTTCTCTTATTCGTAATCATGAATGAAGGATGAGTGCTTTGGCCAACAAGTATACTAATGGCGGTATAGTCTCAGATACAGAGACGTATGGCGATAGCTATAACATGTTTAATAATGGAAACAATGCGACTTTACGCGTGACCACCTCAGGGCAATTATTGTTCGAGCCCGTCGGTGGCTCCTCCACTGTCAATTTGTACGGTGACCTTGCCAATAGCGGAACGATCTCTTTTCGCTCTCAGAATCCCGGCCCAGGAAACATATTCAATGCCGGAACGAATTTTCTGAGTATATTACAGCAAACAAATGGAAATCTAGTATTTGATCAGACAAATGCGACCGGAGGCGCGAGTATCTATCTCCAATACGGAGTCATTACAAATGACTCAGGTAGTACGATCGATCTAGAGGCGGCCGGGGCATCGACCATCAGTGCGCCATATGTGCACAGCTTATCGAACGCGGGCACAATAAAAATCGTGGACACCAGTGGTACAGGTATGACTTCGAATTGGGGCGCAGGAGGTAACGCCATACTCAATAACACGGGAAAATTCACGATCGACGACTCTGATGGTACTACCGGCGCCACAATCAATTTCAACTTTCAGGGTGGAATCATCAATCGCGGTGTACTCAGTCTGAACTATCCTGTCGCGTCTACGGTCTATCTGCATGGCGGGAATAAGGGCGTCTATAATAGTGGCACTCTCAGCTTTGCTTCCGGATCTGATTTTGGTGCTACTGTTGTCATTGACGGTAAGGGACTGGCGAATAACGGAGTCGTTAACCTGACAGCTACGAGTTTGCGTATTGGGGATGGAGACGTCACCGGCGTGGGGAGTTTCAACCTTTCTGATGGCTCGAGCCTGGCTCTGAGCGCTGCGAATACTGCGGCTTCGGGGCAAACTTTCTACTTTAGCGGCGGAGACAACAGGCTAGATATTTCTTCTTTCAATACCGCAGGTATGTTCTCCGGGAAAATTCGTGGATTCAGTGCTGGTGATCAGTTATATACAGGTGTGACGGGAGATCTATACTATGACAGGTCGTCTGGTATACTAACGTTATCTACCGCATTCAGAAAGTATACTTATGACGTTGGAAAAAATTACGGAGGTACTTTTTCTGACTCCATTTTGGGTGTTATCACATATAGTGGCGATACGCCGTGCTATTTGGCAGGCACGATGATTCGAACACCCGATGGCGAGGTTGCGGTCGAGACAATTGAGTCAGGTGACAGTGTTTTGGTGCATGATGTCACTACAGGTGAACAAGCAGCCATGCGTGTTGTATGGGTAGGCTCGCGGACTGTCACTGTCCTTCCCAAGGTGGTTGACGATGAGTCGGGGGCTCCAATACGCATTCGGAAAGACGCGTTCGATATTGGCTCTCCCTCTGAGGACCTACTCGTAACGGCGGAACATTGTGTGCTTCTTGACAGGGCGTTCATTCCGGCTCGTATGCTCGTCAATGGCCGATCGATTTTTTACGATCGGTCGTTCCATCGCTTCCCGGTCTATCATATCGAAACCGAAAAGCACTCTGTGCTCATAGCCAATGATGTGCTTTCTGAATCCTTCCTTAATACAGGTAATCACGCCGTGTTTCGTCGTGTCGGCAGAGTTGTTCCGGCTCGCGCACCGCAAGTAGTGAACTGGGATGAGGCCGCAGCGCCCCTCTGTGTCGCAAGGGAGTTCGTTGAGCCAATATATCGATCGATACTTGCTCGTGCGAAGAGCGTTGGGTTCGCGCCTCAGGCGCCATTACTTACCCTGAATCAGGATGCAGATTTGCGCCTTGAAACGGATGGCGGCGAGGTCATACGTCCTGCCCGCATGGTCGGATCCCGAGCGATATTCAGAATTCCGCCACGTGTCGAAAATGTTCGTATTGTTTCTAATGCCAGTCGACCTTGCGACGTTGTCGGCCCGTTTGTCGATGATCGCCGCAAACTCGGCGTGCTGGTCGGTGATGTGACAATATATGATAGAAGTTCCAAATCTGAGATTACGGCGCATTTGTCGGATGACACCTTGATGGGCTGGTGCGCTGTCGACGCTGAGGACCGGCGTTGGACCTCTGGGAACGCACAGCTTTCCCTCCAGCCGTATGACGCAAGCGGTGTCGCAATTCTCGCGATCGAAATAATCAGTGCCGGGCCATATGTTGAGCCATATCACACTGATCATTTCCGTTCGAGCGAAGAGCTTCCGGTTTTGCAGGTTCCTGCTTAATCATCCGAGCGGGATCCTGGACAAGTACCGAGGTTATCTTCACGAACCGATCTGATCCGTTACCTTGCTCTAGGAGCGTATAGTCTTCGCCAGCGATTACAACAAAGGCCTGATGGGGCACCACGAGATCGCATTACAGCCGCAATCTTAGGGGAACCCGGAAGGATCGAATTGGCGTGATGGACGCGTAGTGGGCTTTGATCAGCGGGCTCCTATCGACTGAGCCGACCCTTGGCGGTCGACTTGCCAGGTTATGATTGGCAGTTACTTGCAGGCATGATTCAGGTGAGACCTGACCAGGGGCAGGGGGCGGCATCCGTTGCCATTTTTATGGCCAACCAAACAGTGTGTTTCTGCGCTTTCGACTTGGGGGCGCGGAGAGCCCCTCTAAGGCTTTGCTTCAGACAAAGGGCACAAGTCCGCGCAATCATTCTCCACAGTATCACGAGGAGGGATCGCGTTATGCGACGCCCCTGTGGGGCGCCACGCCGCTTTTTCGGAAAAGGGCACGTCCCTTCCATCCGGCTCTTCCGAACGGGTCGTCAAAAAGGGGCGGTATGTTGGTGGGGGTGGAGCCTGCTGGATGCTCCACCCGTTTGAAATCAGCCCAGAGCGTCCTGAACGAGGGCTGCCTGTTCGGCGAGGTGCTCGCTGGCCAGACCCGTTGCGGGGGACGCAGAAGCCTTGCGCCCGACGAAAATCGGACGGGGATGGGCGTGACTGACGCGCTCCGCCGAGTTCTCGATGCGTCTATCGACAAACGCCCAGGCGCCGCCATTCTGCGACTCTTCCTGACACCACACGATCTGCGCATTCGGATAGCGGGCAAGCTGCTGTGACAGCACGTCGCGCGGGAAGGGATAGAGCTGCTCAAGGCGAATGATTGCGACATCCTGACGATTGGAGTCACGACGCGCAGCGCGCAGATCGTAATAGACCTTGCCAGAGCAGAGAACCACGCGGGTGATGTCCTGATCCGGCAGCAAGGCGTCGGTTTCAGGCAGAACGGTACGAAAGCGCGTTTCCGGCCCGAAATCAGCCAGCTCGGAGACCGCCTCCTTGTGACGCAGGAGGGATTTCGGCGTCATGATGATCAGGGGTTTGCGGCATTCACGCGCGATCTGACGACGCAAGGCGTGGAAATAATTGGCCGGCGTGGTGATGTTGCACACACGCAGGTTATTTTCGGCGCAAAGCTGAAGGTAGCGTTCCAGGCGCGCGGAGGAATGCTCGGGGCCTTGACCCTCGTACCCATGGGGCAGGAGCATCACGAGACCGGAGGTGCGTAGCCATTTGGTTTCGCCGGATGCGATGAACTGATCGATGATGACCTGAGCACCATTCGCGAAATCGCCGAACTGGGCTTCCCACAGAACGAGCGCGTTCGGCGCCGCAAGGGTGTAGCCATATTCGAAGCCGAGAACACCGAACTCGGAGAGCAGAGAATTATAGACTTCGATCTTGGCCTGACCATCGGCGATATTGTTCAGCGGAACATAGTCGCTCTGGTTGAGCTGATCGACGAGCACAGCATGGCGCTGGCTGAACGTGCCGCGCTGGCAATCTTCACCCGACAAGCGCACGGGGTGATGCTGCAGCAGCAAGGAACCAAAAGCCAGCGCTTCGCCCAGCGCCCAGTCGATGCCGCTGCCGGTCTCGATCGCCTGACCGCGTGCCTGAATCACACGACGCAGGCGGGGATGCATCGCGAAGTCCTCGGGGATGCGCGTCAGGGCGGCGCCAACGCGCTGCAAGCCGGAGATGCTGATCCCGGTGACGGGCTGCTCACGCAGGGGCTCATCGGACAGGCGCGACGGATCCTGATTGCATTCGAGCCAGTCTTCGCGGCTCGGCTCGTAGGATTTCGCAGCTTCGAACTGTTCCTGGAGATGGTCCTGGAAGTACTGGAACTGGTCATCGGCCGTCTCGGCATCGATGATCTTTTCGCGGGCCAGCTTCTTGGCATAGAGCGCACGCGTTGTCGGACGCGCGGCGATGGCCTTGTACATGGTGGGCTGGGTGAAAGCAGGTTCGTCGGCCTCGTTATGGCCATGGCGTCGATAGCAGACGAGATCGATCACCACATCAGCCGCGAATTCGCGACGATAATCGGCCGCAAGCCGCGCACAATAGGCGGCGGCTTCGGGCTCGTCACCATTCACATGCAGGATCGGCGCATGGACCGCCTTGGCGATATCGGTGCAGTAAAAGCCAGAATGCGCATGGGCCGAGATCGTGGTGAAACCGATCTGGTTGTTGGTGACCACATGGATGGTCCCGCCAGTGCGGTAGCCGATCAACTGCGACATCGCCATGGTTTCGTAGACGATGCCCTGTCCTGCAAAGGCGGCATCGCCATGAATCAACAGGCCGAGATGGCGGTAGCGGTTTTCCAGTCCGACGCAGCCCTCGGAGTCCTGAATGGCGCGCACACGCCCCACCACGACCGGATCGACGGCCTCGAGATGAGACGGGTTGGGCAGAAGGGTGACGCGCACCTTCTCATTGGAGACATGCAGCGTGGCGGCGGTCCCCAGATGGTACTTTACGTCGCCCGAACCCTGCACATCGGTTGGCTTGAACGAGGCACCAGCGAATTCTGAGAAGATAGCGGCGAAAGGCTTTTGTACCACATTCGCCATCACGTTCAGACGGCCGCGATGGGCCATGCCGACCGAGACGCTGCGCGTGCCATGCTGAACCGATTGCTCGATGATGGCGTGCAGGGCAGGGATGGTGACTTCGCTGCCTTCAAGACCGAAGCGCTTGGTTCCGGTAAAGCGCTTCTGGCAGAAGCTCTCGAACCCTTCAGCCTCGGTGAGCTGGTTCAGAATGGTCTTCTTTTCGGTGGCGGAGAACATGTGACGCCAGTCATCGCCCTCCAGGCGATGCTGCAGCCACAGGCGCTGGGCGGCGTCCTGGATGTGCATGTATTCCACACCAATCGGCCCGCAATAGGTCTGGCGCAGGGCCGCGAGGAGTTCATTGATCGTGGCGCTCGCACGTTCCGGCAGGAGCGAACTGACCATCTGGCCGAGATAGATTGGGCGGTCGCGGTCCTGGGGGCCGAAGCCATAAGTGGCGGGGTCGAGTTCGGTATAGGATTTGGGAACCTGCAGACCCAACGGGTCGAGCCGTGACTCCAGATGACCGCGCACGCGATAGGCGCGAACGAGCTGAATGGCGCGGACGCTGTCATCCACGCTCGAAAGCAGATCGGTGGCGGAGAACTCGGTTCCGGGCCGTGAGGCAGGGGCGCTCTTTCCGCGTGCCTCGAGGAGCGAGGCCTGCTCGCCCCAGGCCGCCCGGTCTGCGCCGCAAAGGGCCGCAGCCTGTTCAGCGTCGAGCGCCTTGAACAGATCGGCGAAGGAGGGGTCCACGCTGCGGGGATCTGCGGCCCATTTGGCATGTAAGTCAGCCAGATAGACGGTATTGGCCCCGTTCAACGCTGTTGGTAACGAACCGATCTCACCCATGCTTGCAGCCCTCCCCGGCTGTCTCGTCCGGATTTGGATATCGACTTAAAATGGCACTCTCATGGCGGCAACAACCATGAAACTCTTGCCGATCAGCAACAAGCATAAAACTTTTCCGAACGATTTCAGTTCACAATCGCACGTTCTGAAGACGGGGCGAGAAAGAGTCGAAACTTTCATTCCGCGATCCCGTCTATAGACTCCGCACCAGAGCGCTCAGTGGTCTAACCTAATATGGGGCGTTCCGATATTGCAGTTTGGAGGGGTCTGTCATGCGTTGCATGCCCGCACTCGCGGTGGTCACGATTTCGCTACTGGTCCAGGTCATGCCCTGCGCCCACGCGACGCCCGAGCGTCCGGTCGAACAGCAGGGGCGCCATCTGGATTTTGATAACCGCGCGCCGCTGCGGTGCTCAACGGCACCTCATTTGGTGCGCACGGCGTACGAGCCAGGTACCGCAACAGATGCTGCCCCGGCTGCAGGCGACAACACGGGCAAGCCAGTTTCCCTGCGCGCGTGCTTCAGCGACACGGACCGCATTGGCGCGGGATACACCCAGTTTGTGCGCAACAGCGCTGTGCGTCACCCCCATCACCGCATGAAGGGCTGATAAGCATCTTGTGCGCTTGGGTGAGCAGGAATAGGCTCGCCTTCCATGTCACAGATCGCTCTTCAATATGAAGCCCTTGAACGGACCCCGATCAGCGAGGCCCCGTTCAGACATGTGGTCGTTCCGAACTTCGTGCGCGAAGAGGACCTCCAGACCCTTATCAATCTGATGCCGGCCATGCGTTCGGGCGGGTCCTTTCCGCCGGAGGGGCTGAGCCTGCACCCAACGGTCAAGGCGCTGACTAAGGAGTTGCAGGGGCCGAAGCTGAAGAAAATCGTGGCTGAGAAATTCGGCCTCGATGTCGAGAAAGCGCCGTCGATGCTCACCTTGCGCGGGCGCACCCGGGAGAAGGACGGGCGTATTCATCGTGACTCCGAGGCCAAGCTTGTTACGATCCTGCTTTACCTCAACCCGGAAAGCGCGGCCTGGTCGGCTCAGGAGGGGTGTTTGCGCCTGCTGAATGGCCCTGATGACATCGAGGATTACAATGTCGAGGTGAAGCCCGCCCACGGCACGCTGCTTATTTTCCCCAACGGACCGAAAACCTGGCACGGGCACCGTCAATATGTCGGGCCGCGTTATACTATACAGCTGAATTACATGGCCACGAATAACAAGGCGCGCTATGAACTGCGCCGTCATCGCCTCTCGGCGCTGTTCAAGCGCCTCTCCTTCGCGCGATGACAATCTGAGTCTGACTGGGGTGAAGAGATAATGGGTTACCGCGTTGCGGTCGTAGGTGCGACTGGTGCAGTTGGTCGTGAACTCCTGCGCATTCTTGCCGAGAGAGATTTTCCTGTTTCAGAGGTGGCGGCGCTCGCCTCGGCCCGTTCGACGGGGCAGGACGTGTCCTTTGGTGACAAGAAAGTCCTGAAAATCCAGAATCTCGAGACCTTCGATTTTACCGGCTGGGATATCGCCCTTTTCTCCCCCGGTGCCTCTATATCGGCTGTGCACGCCCCGCGTGCGGCCGCTTCAGGGTGCATCGTGATCGATAATACATCGCATTTCCGCATGGATCCGGATGTGCCGCTGGTGGTGCCTGAGGTGAATGCCAATGCGCTGAAGAAGATCAAGCGCAACATCATCGCCAACCCGAATTGCTCGACGGCTCAGATGGTTGTGGCACTCAAGCCGCTGCATGACCTGTTCACGATCAAGCGTATCGTGGTCTCGACCTATCAGGCAGTTTCGGGCGCGGGCAAGGATGGCATGGATGAGCTGTTCGCCCAGTGCAAAGGCAGCTTTGTGGGCGACCCGCCGACGATCGCCCAATTCACCAAGCAGATTGCCTTCAACGTCATCCCGCATATCGACAGCTTTATGCAGGATGGCTCCACCAAGGAAGAGTGGAAGATGGCGGTCGAGACACGCAAGATTCTCGACCCCGATATCAAGGTTGCCGCGACCTGCGTGCGCGTCCCGGTTTTTATCGGCCATTCAGAAGCCATCAATATCGAATGCGAGGAGCCGGTCGATCTGGCCCGTGCCCGTGAAGCCCTGCGTGAGGCCGATGGCGTGATCCTTCGAGACGAACGGGATGATGGCGGTTATGTGACCCCGATTGAATGCGTGGGCGAGGATGCGACCTATGTTTCGCGTCTGCGTATCGATGACACGGTCGAAAACGGTCTCGCGCTATGGTGCGTCTCGGACAATCTGCGCAAGGGGGCGGCACTGAACGCGGTCCAGATCGCAGAGGCGCTGATTGCGCTCGATCTGATCAAGTCGAAGGGTTGATCAGATCCAGATAGATTACATCTCTGTCATCAAAGCAAGTTTGGCATTGCGTGTGCAACAAGCAGTGCCAAACTCTGTTCAAGGGTGGATGCGGGATTCTCTCGCAAGGGCCTGAACGGAGATGACAATGCCTGTTATCGACACGCTTGCCGCCGGGTTTTTGGCGCTTCTGGCTCTGGGTGCTCTGCGTCTTGCCCCCGCGCCTCGCATGGTGCCGGTACGGGTCAAACGGAAACCGAACTCCCGCTGAACGGTTCTAAGTCTCTCCTCTTCCCCGTTCTGATCGAGAGACATGGCGTTCAATAACAAGCTCCCCGCAAATCCGGTACCCGCCGGTGGCAAGACCGGCATCCTGATTGCCAATCTTGGTACGCCCGACGGGACGGATTACTTTTCGGTCCGCCGCTATCTGGGCGAATTCCTGTCAGATCGTCGCGTCATCGAGGCGCCCCCGGCGATCTGGCAGCCGATCTTGCAGGGCGTGATCCTGACAACGCGCCCTTCGAAGAGCGGCGAGGCCTATGCCCGGATCTGGGATCGCGCCGAAGATGCCAGTCCTCTGCGTGTCTATACGCGCAATCAGGCTGAGAAGCTTGCCGAGCGTTTCGGCGCGGATCTTCCGGTGAGCTGGGGTATGCGCTACGGAAAGCCGTCCATTGCCGAGGCGGTGGAGGAATTGATGGATCAGGGCTGTGATCGTCTGATCTTCCTGCCGCTTTATCCGCAATACAGCGCCACGACGACGGCAACGGCGAACGATCAGCTTTTTCGCACGCTCATGACGTTGCGACGTCAACCAGCCGTGCAGACTCTGCCAGCTTTCCCCGATCATCCACTCTATATTGCCGCGCTTGAGAAATCTGTGCGTAATCATCTTGCGACGCTGCCTCGCAAGCCTCAGAGGCTCGTGGCATCTTTTCATGGTCTGCCCAAGCTTTGCGTCGAAAAGGGGGATTATTACCCCGAGGATTGTGAGCGCACCCTGCGCGCCCTGCGCAAGGCGCTCGACCTTAGTGAAGAGCAGATGCCCATCACCTATCAGTCGCGCTTCGGCCCTATGGAATGGGTACAACCTTACACCGCCCCCTATGTGGCGGCTCTGCCCACGCAGGGCATAACCCGCATTGCAGTGATCATGCCGGGTTTCATCAGTGACTGCATCGAGACACTGGATGAGATCGGTAATGAGCTTCGCGAGGAATTTATCGAGGCTGGTGGAGAAGAGCTCACACTGATCCCGTGCCTCAATGACAGTGATGGCGCTATCGATCTGCTCGAGGCGCTCCTACGAGAAGGCCTGCCCCAAAAGTAATCGCGCAAATGGCTTTTTGCGCGGGCGAGGGGAGGTAAAGCGATAATGCCTCTCCTCAAGACGAAACCAGCCTGCCCAGGTGGGTTGTGTGCCAGTAGATGCCATGAAACAAGTGCGACCGGATTTATGTTCTTGACTGCGACACAGAAAATATAGTCACGCAATGACTTGATGTTTCATAACAAGTCCGTTGTGTGAAATATCCGAATAGCGTCATCGCTGTAGATCGGAACCGCATATTGTGCAATAAGCTCGCTATCTTCATTCTTACGAGCGAGTTTGCTTTATGGCCGAGAATCTTCCCAGTGTCGCCCTTGCGCTATTCGTGAAGGACGAATTCTCGGATATCGCGGGCTGGATTGCCTGGCATGCGGCGCTTGGTGTGAAGAAGTTTTTTATCTTTGAGGATTATTCCTCCGATGGCACATGGGAGATCCTGCAATCTGCAGCTCGGTGCTATGATATCACTCTCAAGCGAACGGATCCGGTGACGCAGCCGGACTTCTATTGGCGGCAGCGTGATTCATTCATGGAGGCGGCGGAGGAGAGCCGGGGCAAATATGACTGGCTTGGCTTCCTGGATGGCGATGAATATGTCTATTGCCGACACTTCGATAGTCTTCCAGAGTTCCTGCGTGGGTTCAAACATGCAGACGCCATCGCCTTTTCCTGGCGCATCCATGGAAGCTCGAACAGGGTCGTCAGACCCAAATTGCCAACTGTCGAGGTCTTCACTCAGCACTCTACCGAAGAGCTCGGTGATAATGTTCTTGTCAAGAGCTTCGTGCGACCGGAAAAGCTAGGCCCGAATTATGGAACGCCGCACTGGTTCGACGTCGCGGTCGAGCGCTATGTACGACCGAGTGGAAAATACGTCGAGAGCGCCAACTCGGTTCAGGAAATCGAGTGGTCGCACGCGTTTGTCATGCACTACATCTGCCGAAGCATGGAGCATTATATCCAGCGCATCAAACGCCGGCTGAATGTCGATCTCTCCGACTCGTCGGGGTATTGGGATCATTTCAATCGCAACGATGTCGTCGACCATGAGCCGCTTGCATTGATGCCGCGCGTCGAGCGATATATTGCGCCGATTTATGAGGAAATGGTCCGGAGCGCCGTCCAGCATCTCCGTGCGGGATTTTTGGCTTCTGGGGTACTTTCAAGTCAGACGTTGCAAAACCAGGAAGATGCTGGCGAGATTCACGCCGTAGTTTATCGGTTGCGCAGTTTCTTCGGAACATATTTCTATTATTCGCCGCGTGCGGGCCAGGTTGTTCACGCTGAGGAAGCTCATGCTCAGCGCGAGGGTCTGGCACCCGTTGTGGGGAGTATTGATCCTGCGACGCCACATCTCATCACTTTCTATGTGCCCAGTCAGGTCGATACGTTCATCAAGTTTCCGCTCGATCCGAGAGCGATGAAAACGATTGCGTTTCGGATCGTCCCGCAAGGAACAGACCATGTCGCGCTGTTAAGCCCAGTTCAGAACCTCTATCTCGCCCTTCTTCCGCCGCACGATGGACAGGGCGTAACCGAGGCCAACAGGCATCAGGCAGGTGAATGGGAGCAACTTACCCTCGAACCGATCGATGTTGCCCCGCCGCGCACATTCGCGTCGCCTCTTCCTTTCAAGCCTGACCTGGAGACAACCGCAAGCGACGTTATTGGCTGGATACGCAACGCGCCTGCCGCGCCCAGCAATGATGAATTTCTGCGGGTCCTCTATTCCGTTTCGCCAGCGGTGCGGGCTGAGGTTTCGCGTTATGTGCCGGGCCTGCTCTGGAACGTGCTCGCCTGAGCATCCAGGGGAGCATTCCACAGCGTAACGCTCCCCATTGCGTATCGGATGATCTTGTTTTGTTCCTGCCCCTGATGGCATACAGGGTCCATGGTCGAGACAGCCGAGACAGGAACTGTGCGTCGCATCATCCATATCGATATGGATGCTTTCTACGCATCGGTAGAGCAGCGTGACGCACCGCATCTCCTTGGGCGTCCCGTCGCGGTCGGTCGTGGTGAGGGGCGCGGGGTTGTCGCCGCTGCGAGTTATGAGGCGCGTCGCTTCGGGGTTCGTTCCGCCATGCCCTCGCGTACGGCCCTGAGACACTGCCCTGAACTCGTCTTCGTTCCGCCACGCTTTGATGTCTACCGTGCTGTATCGCGCCAGATCCACGAAATCTTTGCGCGATACACATCGCTGATACAGCCGCTCTCCCTGGATGAAGCTTATCTCGACGTCACCCATTGTTATGAAGATCATGGTTCAGCCACGGATATCGCCCGTCAGATCCGGGCCGCCATCGCACAGGAAACCGGCCTGACTGCTTCGGCCGGTATTTCCTATAATCGCTTTCTCGCCAAGCTCGCCTCAGACCATCGTAAGCCTAACGGGCAATTCGTGATCACTCCCGCCATCGGGCCTGATTTCGCGGCCTCCCTGCGTGTCGAACAGTTTCACGGAATTGGACCGGCCACGCGGGCGCGGATGAACAGGCTGGGCATCTTCACAGGGGCCGATCTGCGCGAGATTCCTGTCGAGACTCTCTCGCGTCATTTTGGCAAGGCAGCGGCGTTCTATGCCTCGATTGCGCGCGGTGTCGATGACCGACCCGTAGTCGCGGACCGGATACGCAAATCCATCGGCACGGAAACCACTTTCGAAAGTGACGTCAGCGCTTTAGACCCTGCGCGGTGCATTCTCGACCAGCTATGTGCTAAGCTCTGGGTACAATGCCAGGCCCATGGGCTGATGGGGCGGACATTGGTCCTCAAACTGAAATACGCTGACTTCCAGATGACCACGCGCACGCGTTCCAATTTGTCGCCGTTCGAGAGTGAGGGCGCGATCCGTGCGCAGGCTATGAGCCTGCTCGAGGGTTTTTTTCCGCTCGAGCGCCCGATCAGGCTCATGGGTGTGGCGCTGACGAGCCTGGCTACAGAGGATGAAGGCGAAAAAATGGCGCAGCTCACACTTTTTGGTGAATCCTGACGGAGCTTTAGCACTGGTCTGAACGTTGGGTGAGGGCATCCCCCTCCGGCCAAAGGAACAGCCGTCATGCTCTCAGTGTTTTCGACCTCTTCGCTTTGGCTCGGCGCTCTTGTTTCGGTCGTGATCTGCGCCCTCGGTGCGGGGTAAACCATGCCCAATGCGCTTGATTACAAACACGCAAGGTGACAGGGCGCGCAGGGGCTGGCAAAGCTGAGCCATATTCCACGGATAAAGCTTCAAGGAAATCGTGATGGAAGCGGGGCAGGCTCGGGCACTGCGTTCCACGACCGGACGCATCATGCCGGTCGTTTCCCTCAATCTGATCATCTATGTCGTCATCGGTCTGCCCATGGCGGTCATCCCGATTTTCGTCCATGACGTCCTGCACTGCAACACGGTGATCGCAGGGTTTGCCGTCTCCCTTCAGTATTTCGCGACATTCGCTTCGCGTGCTTCAGCGGGTCGGCGTATCGACACCCAGGGACCCAAGCCCGTAGCAGTTCTCGGCCTGGCTCTCGGAATCGGGTCCGGTGCTCTAGTTCTGGCATCTGGCTTGAGCGCACGCCTTATCCCGTTGTCCTTGCTCTGTCTCTTTGTTAGCCGTCTGGCCCTGGGTTGGGCTGAAAGTTGGGCCTCGACCGCTGCTATCGTCTGGAATATCCGACGGGTAGGCGCTGCAAATACGGCGCAGGTCATTTCCTGGAATGGCATCACCTCTTATGGCGGTATTGCCCTGGGCGCCACGATCGGCGAGCAGCTCTCCCATCTCGGCGGCGGCTGGGGCGGGCTCGTGACGCTGGGTGTTGTCTCTACTATCCTGCCAGCGATTGGCACGGCGCTGGCCCGTGCCTACCCAGCCGTTGCCCCCATCAAGCATGATGCGCCTGCCATGCCTTTCTCTAAGGTATTCAGGCTCGTCCTGCCGCATGGCTGCGCTTTGGCTGCGGGCTCGGTCGGCTTCGGTGCTATCTCATCCTGCCTTGCCCTCTATTTCGCGGCGGAGCACTGGCCTGACGCCGCGCAGGCTTTGGCCGTTTTCGGGATGGTGTTCGTGATCGTGCGTTTCGTATTTGCGCGTCAGATCGGGCGCATTGGCGGCACGAATGTCGCGCTGATCTCTCTTGGGGTCGAAACGCTTGGCCTGCTGATCCTGGCCTTCATGCCTTCTGCCGAGGCCGCAACTCTGGGTGCAGCAGTCACGGGTGCCGGATTCTCCCTTGTTTTTCCTGCTCTGGGGGTGCTGGCGGTGGATCGCGCGGGAGCGCAGAACCGCGGCGCAGCGCTTGGTGCGTTCTCGGTCTTTCTGGATCTCGCCATCGGGATTTCGGGACCGCTTCTGGGCCTTGTCATTCATTCGGCAGGATATGAGGCTCTGTTCATCTTCACGGCTTGCGTTACATTCCTGGGGATCGTGCAGGTTCTGAGGTTGCAACGCGCGGCTAGAGCCTGACATCCCCAAGCGAAGAAGGGGCCACTCCCCTGACTGGCCCAATATGGTTCAAAAGGAAGTAATCGACATGACGATCGCTGCCGCCGCCGTGTTCTGCGGTTCGCGCCACGGCTCTGTGCCCGCCTTTGGTGAGGCCGCTCGCGAGATGGGGGCCGGGCTGGCCGAGAGAAATATTCATCTGGTTTATGGCGGTGGTGCAGTAGGGCTCATGGGCGTGGTCGCTGACGCCGCACTCAGGGCGGGTGGAAACGTGACCGGTATCATCCCGACTTTTCTGCATGATCGCGAGGTCATGAACGACAAGGTGACGGATCTGATTGTCACAGAGTCGATGCATGAGCGTAAGCGCCTGATGTTTGCGAAGGCCGACGCCTTTCTGGTCCTGCCGGGCGGGCTGGGTACTTTCGATGAGCTCATGGAGATCATGACCTGGCGTCAGCTCTCCCTGCACGATAAACCCATCGTGATCGTGAATATCGCCAATTGGGCCGTGCATATCGTGGCTGCTCTGGAAGCGGCGATCGAGCAGGGACTGGCCGATCCTTCGGCGCGCGGGCTTTATGAGGTGGTGGAGAGCGTGTCCGAGGCGTTGGCGGTGCTCGGTCGAGAGAAAAAGCGCGAGGAAAAAGCGCAAACTCATCGACTTTGAGGGGGCACCCCCTTGCGGAGGGGCGCTTCAGGCAGTATAGCCCCATCCATCGGTTCGGAGTGTAGCTCAGCCTGGTAGAGCACTGTGTTCGGGACGCAGGGGCCGGAGGTTCGAATCCTCTCACTCCGACCAGATCTTCCTTCAAGATCAGGTCTTTTCAGCGCCGCAATCGGCAATAGCATGCGATTACTGGCGGCGCCTTTCTGCATGAAAAATATCTTCCGTAGGGCGATCCTGTTGTCGTTCAGGGCGGACTGTTTACGCAGTAACGTAGCCAGATGACCCCAGCGTTTCGGGTTTCCACGTGATCGAGGCGCAGGCTCACGCCTTGAGCCGGCTGTGTCGTGGCGGTGCCGCTGTAATCGAAGACACTGGCAATGCCAGCCTGTCCATCCAGACCGGGATAGATCAGCAGGCTGATCGCATCGACCAGTCCTGCTTCCAGAAATGCCCCATTGATCCGCCCACCGCCTTCGAGCAGAAGCCGCCGACGCCCGAAATCGCGATGAAGGGCGCGCATCGCGGCAGGCAGGTCGTGACCGTCCTCCCCGGCAAAGCAATAGGACACCCCCACCCCACGCAGATGCTCCAGATAGGCATCGGCCACGCTCTCGCCCAGAATGGCCACGACGGGATCTCCATCCAGATCGGCGCGCTCATGACGAAGCTTGCCGTAAGGATCGATCAGGATCGCCAGTTTTTTCTCGAATGCCGCGGCGATATGGGACATTCGGGGCAGCAGGCGCGCCCCCTGGGGCATCGGATCGTCCGTTTTCAGAAAATGGGCCGAGGCTGTGGTTCGGCCGATGATCCATCCATCTGCGTCGAAGCTTTCTTCCAAGGCGAAATACTGGTTGACCAGCGTGTCGCGCGCCTGACCGTCAGCCGGAAGCGACCATCGGTCAGTGTCGATCCGTCCATCGATGCTGCTCATCATATGGCAGAGAATATGGGGGCGGTTCATGCCAGACCTCTTTCTTCGACACGTGTTCCTGCGGCATGAGCGTGGAAAAAAGCTTCTCCCCGCTTCACGCCTGCCGTCCAGAACCTAGACCGGTGGTGAGCGCGCGATTAGTGGGCGCCTTCGATAAGGCGTTATGCCTGCGTTTCATGAAACTTCCTTTTCAGCGCGGCGATGCTGTTCCCTGTCCGGCATTCAGACCGTCCGCTGCTTTGGCTCTCGCCAAGACGGCCAAGGCCCTTTATCGCTGGAACGAGGTCTGAGGGGCGGAAGGACAGGAGCGCGTGAGTCATCGGGTCTATCTGCTCGCGGCGCTTATAGGGCTCGGCATTCTGTGCTGCGCCAGCCTGATGATTGGCCGTTATCCCGTCTCGTTTTCTGCCCTGTTCCAATTCTGCCTCGGGCAGGGAAATGCCTCGACGCATCTGGTTCTGACCCAGGCAAGGATGCCGCGTATTATCGGCGCTATCGTGATCGGGGCGGCACTCTCCGTATCGGGTGGCGCGTTTCAGGCCGTGTTTCGCAATCCGCTGGTGTCGCCCGATCTGCTGGGCGTTCTCAGCGGGGCGGCTTTCGGGGCCGCTGGAGCCATCCTGCTTCATGCCACCGGCCCATTCATCGGGCTGGCAAGTTTCTGCGGCGGATGCTGTGCCGTGGCCTGCGGTTTTGCCATTGCCCGTCTGGTCGGACAGGCGGGGGTGCTACCTCTCCTGCTGGGCGGCCTGATCAGCAGTGCGCTGTTCACCGCGCTGCTTTCCCTGCTCAAATACGTGGCCGATCCCTATGATCAGTTACCCGCCATCATCTACTGGTTGCTGGGCAGTCTGGCCCGTACGAGCTGGGCAGAACTGGCGGTGGTCGCGCCCATGCTCTGCCTTGGCATGGCACTTCTTTGGATGGGGGCACGGGTGCTCGACACGCTTTCCCTGAGCGATGATGAGGCGCGGAGCCTCGGTCTGCCGGTGGGCGTATTGCGTATGGTCGTCCTGGTGCTCGCGACGTCCCTCGGAGCCCTGACGGTTTCCATGGCGGGAATCATCGGCTGGGTCGGGTTGATTATCCCTCATATGGCACGGATCATGGTGGGTCCCTCTCATCGCATTCTGTTGCCTCTTGCGGCTCTGCTCGGGGCATCCTGCCTGCTTCTCGCCGATACGGCCTCGCGGAGCCTTTCCGCCTCCGAGATACCGCTCGGTATGATGACCGAGCTTTTCGGGGCACTGGGCTTCATTCTGGTGCTCAGGCAGCTCCGCCGCGAGGGGCGTCTATAGGATGCCCCATCTGAGGCTCGAAAAACTGAGTTTCACCCGTCAGGGAAGGGTCATCCTGCGGGATCTGTCGCTCTCTTTCGCAGAGGGCCAATTGGTTTGCCTGATGGGCGCAAACGGGGCGGGGAAGACCACGCTGCTGCGCCTGATTCTCGGGCTCCTGCGGGCGAGTGACGGAGGGATCACGCTTGACGGGCGTGCAGTACATGATTTCGGGCGGCGTGATCTCGCACGCATCCTGGCTTATGTCCCGCAGAACCGCGAAACCCCGCCGCCTTACAGCGTCGGACAGATCGTGGCGATGGGGCGTCTGCCTTATACGGGGCTCATGCGGGAAAGTCGGCCTGAAGACCAGTGCATTGTGACGCGCATCCTGATGCAGCTCGGGCTGGATGCGCTGCGCGACCGACCCTGCACATCCCTTTCGGGCGGGGAATATCAGCGCGTGCTCCTGGCGCGCGCCCTCGTGCAGGAAACACCGATCCTTGTGCTGGATGAGCCGCTTTCTGGGCTGGATTTCGGTCATCAGATCCGGCTCATGGTCCTGCTCGGGGCTCTGGGGAAGGCAGGGCGGCTGATCCTGATGACAGCGCACCAGCCCGATCTGGTCTATCGCCATGCCACGCATGTGGTGCTGCTCGAGCAGGGCAGGGTTCTCGCACAGGGCACACCCGACACCATTCTGGAGGAGAGGCGTCTCAGCACGTTCTATGATGTCTCGCTCACCCATCATGATATCGGGGAGGCGCGTTTCTTTGCGGGGGAGAGCTAAATCATGACCCTTTTTTCCAAAGGGCGTTCTGCCCTGCTCTGTGCTGTCCTGGCGTCTGGGGCTTGCGGGATCATCCCGGCGCAGTCCGCTCCCACGAAGGCTGCACCCGTACGCATCGTCGATGGCTGGTACGCCCATAATGCCACGCTCATCATGCTGGGCGCGGTCGACAGGATCGTTGGCAGTGTCGTCACACCCGCCCGTTTCCCCTGGATGATTTGCGTGGCGCCGTCCCTGAGACAGGCGCGGATATTCGACAGCATGGCGCTCAATGCCGAGGCGGTTCTGGCACTTCATCCCGATCTGGTTTTCGTCACGCGCGATTCCGGGGTGGCCCCCTCACTCGAGGCTGTGGGACTGGATGTTGCCCCTGTGGGGTTTACCGATTTCGGGGGGATGCTGAGAACGATCGATGACACCGCGTCGCGGCTCGGCACGAAACTGGCGAGAGAACAGGCCGCATCCTATCGCGCCGATTTCGAAAAAGTTCTGGCTCGAGGGGCGCGCGCGCCCGCAGCTTCACGGCACCGTATCCTGCATATCGCGTCGCTCGACCCCCTGACGGTCGATGGCGATCGCAGTATCGTGGATGAATGGATACGCGATGCCGGCGGCGTCAATGCGGCCCAGAATGTGCATGGCAACAAGCGCCCTGTTTCCATGGAGCAGATCCTGAGCTGGAACCCTGAGATAATTATCCTGGGGGCCGATGCCGGATCGACGGACGTATTGAGCGGAGACCCCCTCTGGTCCCGTCTGTCGGCGGTACAGGGTCATCGTGTCTTTCGCAATCCTTCAGGGGTATTCAACTGGGATCGCTACAGCCCTGAACTCATGCTGCAACTGATCTGGGCGCGTCGGATCATCCGCGACGGTCATATCGACCGGGGCGCGATGATCACTCAGATCCAGAGCTTCTACGAGAAATTCTACCGCCACCCGATCGATGAGAACGAAGCGGCGCGTATTCTGGATGCGCGTCCGCCTGAGGCCGAAAAATGCCATTGAGGCGCCTCAGGCATGCCCGACAAGATTGGACAATGAAAGCGGGTCGATATTGATCGTGGCGAGCGCCTTGCGCCATTTGGACAGGTGATTGATCCCGTAGATCAGATCATCCGACGCCGGGGCACTCAGCCAGGCATTCTGACGGATGATCTCGTCTTCCAGCTGCCCCGGCTCCCACGAGGCGTGACCCAGCGCGAGCAGTGCCTGTCGAGGGCCTTCGCCTTTGGCGATCTCGTGCAGGATGTCCAGGCTCGCGGTCAGGCAATTCTCGTTATTCACCACCAGGCTATCGTCGCGCTGCCAGTCTGCCGAGTGCAGCACGAAGCCACGCGTCGGCTCTACCGGCCCACCGGCGCAGAGATTGATGCGACGCTTGGGCGGTGAGGGGGTGATTTCGAGCTGGTCGAACAGGGTTTCAAGCGTCGGGTGCGGCACGCGCTTGTTGATGATCAGCCCCATGGCGCCATCCTTCTCGGAATGGGCGCAGAGATAGATCACGCTTCTGGCAAAGTCTGAATCGCCGAGAACGGGGCTCGAAATGAGGAGGCGCCCCGTCAGCGCATCGGTGGACGTTGTGAAATCAGAAGCCATGGGAGAAAATGTCGGCCATTGGATGGGGTTTTGCAAGTCCGGGCAATTCGGCAACCATCACGGACGTGACCCGTCAGAACGGGAGCGACATCCGCATGACCCTGAGGCAGAGAGGAAAAAGACGATGGCAGTTATTCTCGTGACAGGTGCAACGGCCGGTTTCGGTCGGGCCATTGCTGTACGTCTGGTGAAAGAAGGGCATCGTGTGATCGGCACGGGCCGTCGCGCCGATCGTCTGGACGCCCTGCGTCGTGAACTGGGCGACGCGTTTCTGCCCCAGGTGCTGGATGTGACCGACGCAGGAAAGGTGGCTGCACTGCCGGAGACCCTGCCAGCGGACTGGCGCAAGGTCGAGGTGCTGATCAACAATGCCGGGCTCGCCCTCGGGGTTGGTAAAGCCCAGGATTCCAAGCTGGAAGACTGGAAAACGATGATTGACACGAATGTGACGGGTGTTGTCGAGGTTACCCGCGCGTTTCTTCCACAAATGATCGAACGCAACCACGGCTATATCATTACCCTTGGCAGTATTGCCGGCACCTATCCCTATGTCGGGGGTAATGTGTACGGTGCGACCAAGGCGTTTGTCGCCCAGTTCATGCGCAATCTGCGCACGGATCTTCTGGGCACGCGTATCCGTGCGAGCACGATCGAACCCGGTCTGTGCGGTGGCAGCGAGTTCAGCAATGTCCGGCTTCGCGACAACCAGAAGGCTGCGGATGTGTACAAAGGCACTGATCCGCTGACGCCCGAGGATATTGCGGGAACGGTTTCATGGCTCCTCAGCCTGCCCCCCCACGTGAATATCAACGCCATCGAAATGATGCCTGTGTGTCAGGCAGCTGGTGGTCTTGCAGTGGATAGAAAAAGTGACTGAACTCACTCTCGGCGTGGCCCGTAAACTCCCCGGGCGTTACCTCATCAAGGACGGACGCGACTTCGAGCTCAAATCCGTCAAGCCTGACGACCATGGCGGGCTCGGAAAGGACCATGTAGAGGCCTGGCTGACCAAGCGGCGCGCGCATCTGGGCGCGCTGCAGGAGCGTCTGGCTGCGGAGCACAGGCATTCTCTTCTGGTGGTGCTTCAAGGCATGGACGGGGCCGGTAAGGACAGCCTGATCCTGAACGTCATGACAGGCATGAACCCGCAAGGCACGAAGGTCGTCTCGTTCAAGAAGCCGAGTGACATCGAACTTTCGCATGATTTCCTCTGGCGTGTGCACATGGCCATGCCGGGGCGCGGTCAGGTCGGGGTATTCAATCGCAGCCATTATGAGGATGTTCTCGTGGCGCGCGTCCATGCCGATACGCTCAATACGAATGGTATGAAGGGTGATCCTGGCAAGCCCGAATTCTGGAATCATCGTCTCCAGGATATCCGGGATTTCGAGGCCTATCTGAGCCGCCAGGGCATCCATATCCTCAAGGTAATGCTCCATATGTCGCCTGAATGCCAGCAGGAGCGTCTGCTCCGGCGTCTGCATCGGCCTGACAAACGCTGGAAATTCGATGAGAGCGATCTGGCGGAACGCCGCTTCTGGCCTGCCTATCAAACAGCCTATGAAGAGGCGATCCGGGCGACGGCCTGCGAACACGCACCCTGGCTCGTCGTGCCTTCGAACAAGAAATGGTTCTCGCGCCTGGTCGTGATGGAAGCGCTGATCGAGAAGCTCGAAAGCCTGAGTCCGGAACCACCGCCGCCGTCGCCGGAGATTTTGAAGAATCTTGAACGGCTCGAGGCGAAGATCAAGGAATGCACAATTCCCAAGTGAGGAAAACGGGGCTTTGCCCCGCTTCCCCTCCGGGAGGGCGGTTTCTCATGGGTGGCCGCCCGACGACGAGGGGTTCACGGCTCTCGATCCCCGCTGGGATCGGGGCTGAAGTCGGGTCCCGGCTTTAGCGCGCGGCGCTGCGCGCGGTCTTGATCTGGCTGCGCATTTCTTCGGCGGAGATGGCGCCCGGGATAATTGCGCTGGTGCCGAATACGAAGGTGGGCGTGCCGTCCAGGCCGATCAAACGAGCTTCCGCGAGATTTTCGTTGATCTGCGCGGCAACGCTCGAAGCGTGCATATCGGTCACGAGCTTGTCGGCATTCAGGCCATTGGCGGTTGCAAGCTGGCGAATACGGTCCAGGGTAGGAGGCGTCGTATCCTGCATCAGTGCGTGCTTCATCTTTTCATAGCCGCCTTGCAGGGCCGCGGCGAAGATGGCCTGGGTATCGAGCACGCTCTTCTCGCTCAGGACGGGGACGAGCTTCTCGACAAGCCGCAGCTTGGTGTCTGATTTCAGCAAGGCGTCGACCACGGGCACCATGCTGCGGCAATAGCCGCAACGCGGGTCGAGGAATTCCACGATCGTCAGATCGCCCTCGGGGTTGCCACGAATTGTGTAGTCGGGCCCCTTCTGCAGGCGCTCGCGATCCGATTTCACGTGGGTCAGCGCGTCATCGGCAGCTTTCTGCTGAGCGCCCTGGCGCAGGGCGACGATGGCGTCGCTCAGGATGCTCGGATCGTTCTTGAGGGCGTCGCGCAGGATCGAGACGATCTCGGCACGTTGCTGGGGCGAGAAACTGCTCGCGGGTTCGGCCAGGGCGGGGATGCTGGTCGAGGCGCTCAGACCGAGGGCCAGAAGGGCGCCGGCGAGCTTGGTGCGGGTCGGGCGGGTCATGGGGCGATCCTGCAAGGCGTAAGACAAGGAGGTCCTGAATAGGACAGGGCGGGCGATTTCGCAAAACCATCACGATGCTGGCAGGTTGCCCATCGTCCGGATCACGGTTAGATGCGTTAACGAACCCAATTTCCTGTCGGTTGCTGCTTCGACCCCGGAGACATCCTGACTGGAACAGAAGAGAGAAGGCTTGCCGGGTCATGGAGACACAGCACGTGGCGCATCGTCGGACGACCGCCTCCCGGACGACCGCTCCCCAGCCGATGGCAGGGCGTCGTACACGCACGGTCGGCCTGCGCACAGCCTGCGCCATGTCGGCAGCCGTGCTGCTCGCCGGGTGCAGTGACGTCTCGCATATCGGGCACAGCCTGTTCGGCAAGACCACGCCCATCGTGACCGGCTATATCGGCACGGTGGTGGCCGATGAGCCGCGCGCCGCCCTGGTTGGGCGTGACGTGCTGGTTCATGGCGGCAATGCCGCCGATGCCGCGGCCGCTGTGGGTATGGCGCTTTCCGTGACACTGCCGTCGCGCGCCTCGCTTGGCGGTGGCGGTGCGTGTCTCGTCAGCCGCGGCAGCGAGGCGCCGCAGGCGTTCGTCTTCCTGCCCGCTGCGCCGCCGGCGGCGGCATCCGCCACGCGACAGGCGGCGATCCCGATGACGCCGCGTGGGTTGTTTACGATGCAACTGCGCTATGGCTCGGTCGAATTCGCCGATCTGCTTGGGCCGTCCGTGCGTCTGGCCCGCAGCGGCACCACGGTCAGCCGTGTTCTCGCACAGGATATCGCGGCCGTTTACACACCTCTTTCCGCCGACGAAGCTGCGCGGACGATCTTCAGCCGTCCCGATGGGTCGCCATTGCAGAATGGCGACGCACTGGTGCAGCCGCAGCTGGCGAGCTTCCTCGAGCGCATGACCAATCTGGGTGTGGGCGATCTCTACAACGGCGCGCTGGGCGGCATTTTTGTCGATGGCGCTAACCGCGCCGGGGCCGGCCTGACCACCGCGTCGATGCGCACGGCCATGCCGATGCAGCTTGCGGCCCTTCAGGTCGAACAGGATGGCTACACGGCGTCGTTTCTGCCGCCGCCCGCCGATGGTGGTATCGGTGCGGCAGCGGCCTTCCATTCGGGGGCCTCGGCTCAGGGCGTCGTGGGCACATGGCGCAGCGAAGACCGACACGGTCTGAGCGGTGACGCGCTGCTGAGCGCCGCCCAGACGCTGGTCAATGCGGGATCGAGCCGCTCCGGGGCTCTGCCCGCGCTGCCCGCTTCGACCTCCTATGTCGTGACCGATAACAAGGGCGGCGCGGTTGCCTGTGCCCTGACCGACAATAATCTGTTCGGCACCGGACGCATTGCCGATGGCACGGGCGTTCTGCTGGCCGCGGCACCGGGGCGCTACCCGGCGCCGCTACTTTCGGCAGCGATCCTGCAGCGCCGGGGCTCCCTGGTTGCGGCATTGGCCGCGTCCGGCCAGAACGATGCCGCCGATGCGCTGGCACAGGCTGCCCATGCAGCAGTATCCGGCACGACGGTACCGCATGAGGGCCAGGGCCGCGTCAATGCCTCGCTCTGCCATGGCGGCACCTGCCAGGGCGATACGGATCCCCGTGGGGGCGGCCTGTCGGTCGGTAGCGTCAACAACTGACTATGAACCCCGGAAATGCCCCCTCCTCAAGGGGGCATTTTCGCTTCTATCCCCCTTGTGCAAAAGGGGTTTGATCATGATATGTTCCCCAGAACAAAAGTGAACGATCAACACGAATCGCCTCGTGGCTGATTGCCGATCCTGCAGGTTTCGGCGAGACTGACGAGAGCGGAGGACAAGAGATGAGCGTGGACAGGACGAAAGCACTCGAGGGTGCGCTGAGCCAGATCGAACGTGCTTTCGGCAAGGGCTCGATCATGCGTATGGGGCAGCGCCCCAAGGAGCAGGCCGATGTGATCTCGACGGGGTCGCTGGGCCTCGATATCGGGCTTGGCATCGGGGGGCTGCCGCGCGGACGTATCATCGAGATCTATGGTCCGGAAAGCTCGGGCAAGACCACGCTCGCCCTGCATGCCATCGCAGAAGCCCAGAAAAAGGGGGGGACCTGCGCCTTCATCGACGCCGAACATGCGCTCGATCCTGGCTATGCCCGCAAGCTGGGCGTCGATGTGGACAATCTGCTGCTCAGCCAGCCCGATGCCGGTGAACAGGCGCTCGAGATCGCCGATACGCTGGTACGATCGGGCGCAGTCGATGTCCTTGTGGTCGACTCCGTCGCCGCCCTCGTGCCGCGCGCCGAGCTTGAGGGCGATATGGGCGACAGCCATGTGGGCCTGCATGCCCGTCTGATGAGCCAGGCCCTGCGCAAGCTGACCGGCACTGTTTCGCGCTCGAACACCATGGTTATCTTCCTGAACCAGATCCGCATGAAGATCGGCGTGATGTTCGGGAATCCAGAAACCACGACGGGCGGTAACGCCCTGAAGTTCTATGCGTCGGTGCGTCTCGATATCCGTCGTATCGGCTCGATCAAGGACCGCGACGAGGTGGTGGGCAACCAGACCCGCGTGAAAGTGGTCAAGAACAAGATGGCCCCGCCTTTCCGTCAGGTCGAGTTCGACATCATGTATGGCGAGGGGATCAGCAAGGTCGGCGAACTGATCGATCTGGGTGTCAAAGCGAATATCGTCGAGAAATCGGGCGCATGGTTCTCCTATGACAGCACCCGCGTTGGCCAGGGCCGCGAGAACGCCAAGCAGTTCCTGCGCGATCACCCTGAGATGGCGGCTGATATCGAACGACGCATCCGTGAGCAGGCTGGCGTGGTGGCCGAGGCTCTGATGACCTCGCCCGACGAACAGCAGGATGACGACGGCGAGGTCTGATCCTGCCGCGCCTCAAGGGCCTTTTCCTGGCATGAAAAGGCTCAGGAATGAGCGCGCTTTGACGTGATGGGGGTGCTTCCACATTGGGCGTTGCCCCACGCCCCATCAAAGGACGGTCGTCCTTTGGAAACCCCTCGGCGGGAAGCGGAGCGGTATCCTGCGCCGGGCACAGGCGGATTCTGCTCGCTTGTGCTCTATGAAAGAGCGCTACCCCAGAATTTCCAAGGCGGTCGTGCGCTCCTCTCCAGTCCCGTTCAAGGCAGCGGGAGAGCCGCAGCCCTCAAGAAGTCTTAAACGCACATAACAGTCGTCAATGGCGCACAGCCGTGCGGAAAGACTGGAATATGGGCTCGCTTCTGCGTGGCTGATCGAGAGGGCTGCAGACCCCGTCAGGCGCCATGGGTTGGAATCCATCACAAGCAAGAGAGAAAAGCGTCAGAACGCCTTTATTTCACTTGCGGAACTAAGTGGCAGCATACCATGGTCATTTCATAACGAAATGTAAACGATCTCCGGGCTTCGCTCGGGTGAGTGACCTGGAGCGCCTCATGGTAAGCTTTCCTTGGCGATATCGGCTGTTCGCAGCGACCCTGCTCTCATGCGCTGTCACCGATTCATGCGCAGCGCGTCTCTGGGCCCGTACGGTCCCGGCAGAAAAACCGGCCAGTGGCCATCATAGGGGTGAGAGGCAACCGGATCGTGTTGGCTCGGTAACGAATATGGCCGCTCTGCCCGAGGAAATCGCGGTGCATGGGGGCATGAAAACGGCTGATGGGGTCACGAATACCACGCCGGGGGGCGGACTCATGCCCCGCGAGACGGCCCCGCGTTCGCAAAGCGGTGTCACGCGTGACTATATCGCCAAGCAGACGCCCTCAACCTCTATCGTCAACCTCATGGCGAGCTTGCCGGGGGTCGTATCAGCCAAAGTGGATCCGTTGGGAATGGCGGCAGGCGACATGATGACCATGCGCGGCCTGACGCAAAGCCAGGTTGGCTTTCTCTTCGAGGGCGCGCCTGAGGCGGATCCTATTAACTACGGAATCTCTACGGCCACTCTTGTCGACAGCGAAAATCTCGGATCGCTTACCGTGTCCCAAGGTTCGCCTGATATCGATGCGCCGCTGATAAACGCAGCAGGCGGTCAGATTGCGGCCTTCGAGATCGATCCCTCTCACAAGGCGGGTGGGTTTATCGAGGGGATGGGAGGTACCCATAGCGGCAACAAGGAGTTCCTGCGTCTCAATACGGGAGATATCGGACATTCCGGCATACGCGGTTTTGCGTCGTTCTCGCATACATCCACCAATAACTGGCGAGGACCCGGGCGGCAGGAACGTTACCACGTTGATTCCAAATGGGTAAAGGAGTGGGGTGACGGTAATAGCGTCAAGGCAGTCTTCGCCTTTACCCAGCAATTCAATAACGGAACGCTTGCGCCGACCTTGGCCCAGTGGAAACAATACGGATATAATTACAACCTGTCGGGGCAGTACACCCCCGGCGACGTGACTTATTATGGGTTGTCGCGGCAGAACAACAATATGATCAATGTGATCCTGCCCGCGCATTTTCGCCTGTCCCATGAACTGGAACTGACCACGACACCCTATTTCATCAAGCAATGGGGACCCTCCGATGGTGGAGAGAATATCCCCGTTTCGGGTGGGTATTTCGGGAATGTCCCTTATGGAATGGGCACGTCTTCCTATGAGGCGCTCAACCTTCCGTATCAGACCAACAATATGCTGAGCACGGTTCTACGCGATCCCTGGGAGCAGCGTATGGGCGCGGTCAACACAGCGCTCAAATGGACGCACGGCAATAACAGTCTCACATTTGGCTGGTGGTATTCCTATACGAGCCATGAGGAGCGCTATCAGTTCCTGTTGCTCGATTATGCAGGCAGGAGGGTAGGGGGATATGGCTATGATCCCATCCGTTTTGCCAATGGCGACATTCTGAGCGGCGATAATCTCAATTTCTGGCAGCAGCAGAATGCGCTCTATCTTGCGGATACGCTCAAGCTGCTTCACGGGAAGCTCGAACTCAGCGCTGGGTTCAAGGCCGTCATGCTGCAACGCGAAGGGACGAATAACGTGCCAGGAGCGAGCCCCTGGAAAAGCGGTGGCAATTATTTCGAGCCATTGCCCCAGTTCTACGCCACCTATCACATCGATCCGCATAATCAGGTCTATATCAATGGCACGACGGCGTTTCGCGCGCCTGTTTCGACCGAGGCTTACGTGCCGGACTATGACCCCAATGCCGGGCAGATCTCGGCCGTTGGTAATCTGAAGCCCGAATATACGATCAGCGAGGAGATCGGGTACCGTCATTTCGGGTTCTGGAATTTCTCGATCGCTGCGTTCAATCTCAACATGACCAATCACAACATCTCGTCCTCCGGGTATATTCCGGGCTCGACCCTTGTTGTTGCGCTGCCGATCAATGCGGGCGGACAGACCTCACGGGGTATCCAGGGAGAATTCGGCCTGAGGCCCTGGCATCATTTCAGTCCCTATCTGTCGGGCCAGTATCTGCACTCCACCATGGATAACGACTTCGCGGTGAGCGGGCAGGTGCTGCCCACACGGGGCAAGATTGCGGTTGGCTCCCCCAAATTCACCGGGGCCGTCGGCCTGCAATATGATCAGGGGCATTTCTTCGGGAATTTCAACCTGCGCTACACGGGCGGCCAGTACACGACCTTCATGAATGACGAGCATATCCCCGGATATGTGACTTCCGATCTGACGCTCGGCTATCGCCTGTCATCCATCGGCCCTGCGAAGCATCCGCAGATACAGATCAATTTCACCAATCTGGGGGGGAATCATTATCTTGCCATGGCCGGTAGCACGACGGCGAATGCGCGTGACACGCTCAGCCGGAGCGGGGTCGTAGTGCCGGGTTCATCGCCCATCTATCTTATCGGCGCGCCCTTCGGTGTCTACGCCACTGTATCGAGCGGGTTCTGAGCATGCGCGAGCGGTATAGGGGGGCTCCATCCCCCTCCGACGGTATTGCCCTGGGCAGGGGGCGCGTCGAGTCACTCGACGTCCTGCGCGGTCTGGCCATTGCCCTGATGATCCTGGTCAATAACCCCGGCGACTGGGCGCATACCTTCTGGCCCTTGCTTCACGCGCACTGGAACGGTCTGACCCTGGCGGATCTCGTTTTCCCCAGCTTCTTGTTCATCATGGGCTGTGCCATTCCATTCGCGCTCGGGCGGCGCCTTGAGAAAGGGGAACGACGCTGGCGGCTCTGGCGCGAGATCGCACAGCGCAGCGTCGCTCTGGTCCTGCTCGGGATAGGTCTGAACGCTCTGGGTCACGGCGGTTTTCACGATCTGCGTGTCTATGGTGTCTTGCAGCATCTGGGCGTCTGCTACGCTTTCGGGGCGGGACTCTATCTTGCAGGGTTGCGTTTGCGAGGCCTGTCTGTTGCGGCAGCCTTGCTGGTTTTGGTCTATTACCTGCTCCTGCTCGCCTTCCCGGAGGCTGCTGCGGGCGGTCCTGCTTTCATGAATCCCCATGGCAATCTTGCGGCGCGGCTCGACCGGCTGGCCATGGGGGCGCTGCATGACCTGACCGGCATGGGCGTGCTGTATGAGGGCGATCGTGATCCTGAGGGCCTTCTGACGCTGGTGCCAAGCGGCGCGACGCTTTTACTCGGCATTCTGTCGGGCATCATCATACGTCAGGACCAGCGGGAGCACCCAAGGCGTATTCTCGGCTTTTTGCGTCTTACCGGAGGCGGATTGCTCGTGACGGGCCTTGTATGGTCGCTGATCT
Source organism: Asaia sp. VD9 (assembly GCF_037150015.1). Taxonomy (NCBI): domain Bacteria; kingdom Pseudomonadati; phylum Pseudomonadota; class Alphaproteobacteria; order Acetobacterales; family Acetobacteraceae; genus Asaia; species Asaia sp. VD9. The sequence continues at coordinate 28,929 of NZ_JBBCQM010000014.1, forward strand.
TCCCGTTGAACAAGAATCTCTGGACGAGCAGTTATGTGCTGGTCTGCGGTGGTCTCGATATGCTTGCCCTCTCCTGGCTCTATGACTGGGTCGATGTGAGGCAGGCTCAGCGGGGCAATACGGCACTGCGCGGCATGGTGCGTGTCGGGGTGGTCTTCGGCGCGAACCCGATCGTGGCGTATCTGTTCTCTGAAATCCTTGCCATCGTAATGGGCTGGCACTGGTCGGCTGCCGCTACCCTTCCCGCCGGGAGCTGGCTCTACGAAAATCTGTTCGGTCCGGCTCCTGCCAGCGATGGAGCCTCTCTGATCTATGCGGTTGCCTATGTCGCGGTCTGTTTCATCCCGAGCTATTGGCTCTGGCACCGAAAGATTGTCATCAGGCTCTGAAAAAGCGTCTCGTGCGGAGAGGCTGACGGGGCATAGCGTCAGCTCCTCCAGGCGGGTGTGTGTTTTTCGCCCCCACCTCGCCTCGGCGGTCACTGCGACTGGCTGGCTGTGCGCTCGATCACCGGATCCGCAGACGGCCAGTATGCAGCTGCCAGGTCGTTCTGACAGGCCTCGATCTGCTCCTGTATCCAATGCATGCATTCGTGCAGCCCGCGAATGATGATCTCTTCCGCGGTCTGGTCTTCAAGCATGGCACGCAGTTCCGAGAGGCGTTCCTGCACGGGGGAGGACTGACGGCGCAGATTGTAATGGGTCGATAGCGCACCCAGCACTGAATCGGCATGGCGCAGATTGAGGGCGAGAGAACGCGGAAAGCCTTCGTTCTTGAGCAGGAAGCCGACCACATTTGCCGGGGTGGTGGTGACGGGCTTGAGCCTGCGAAAGGCGTGATAGGCCGCGGCCGAACGCAGAACCGACGCCCATTGCGCCATGTCGATCTCGGAGCCGACCTCAGCGGCGTTAGGCAAAAGCGTATGATAGCGCGTATCGATCAGCCGGGTGATCTGGTCGCTCTGCTCCAGATGTCGACCCAGGAGATAGAACAACCATGCCTGGTCCCGATACAGCGTTCCAGAGGTGATGCCACTATGAGACTGGCAATCGAGCTTGATCCGGTTGCATAGCGCTGAAAGGCCGGTGCGCCTGATATCGGCGTCACTCAGATCGAGCATCCAGCGTGTGAAGACATTGAGCTGCATCCACATTTCGGTCGAGATCAGGGGACGTGCCGAACGGGCGTTCTCGCGTACGAAATGCGCCATGGACTTGATCGATCCCGGATTGGAGCAGTCAGTGATGTAAAAGCGCAGGTAATCGTCTTCACGCGGGTTGGGATAGCATTCGCGAAAACGCTGCTCATCCGAGTTGATCTGCACGATCGTGTCCCAGACGGGCCTGCCATCCGGTCCTCGCACGAAGGCTTCTGTCACCTCCAGAACACGCGCCAGGTTTTCGATGCGCTCCATATAGCGCGCGAGCCACATCATGTTCTCGGCATAGCGCGAGAGCAGCGTGTTGAGGTCGGGGAGCATCCCGTGCAGCGGGGGCGAAAAACGTGTCATGCGGACATCACCCATGTATCCTTGGACCCGCCGCCTTGTGACGAGTTGACAACCAGAGAGCCCTTGCGCAGCGCCACACGGGACAGGCCGCCCGGCAGAACCCAGGTCGAGGCCCCTGTGACGGCGAAAGGCCTCAGATCTACGTGACGGGCTTCTACCCCGGCAGGACAAAGCGTAGGCACAACGGAAAGGTCGATGACAGGCTGGCTGATGTAATTGGCCGGGTTCTCGATCAGTTTCTCACGAAAAGCCTCGAGTTCGTCCGCGCTGGCATGGGGGCCGATGATCAGGCCGTATCCACCTGAATCGCCCACCGGCTTTACAACCAGATTGCCCAGATTATCCAGCGTATGGGCCAGTCCTTCTGGCTCGGCGCAGATATGCGTCTCGACACTGTCCAGAATGGGATCCTCACCCAGGTAATATCGGATGATGCGCGGCATGTAGGCATAGACAGCCTTGTCATCCGCAACACCCGTGCCCAACGCATTGGCCAGTGTCACATTGCCCCGGCAATAGGCATCCACCAGCCCAGGGACGCCGAGAAGGCTTTCGGGATTGAAGGCGAGAGGATCGAGAAAGGCATCGTCGATTCGTCGATAGATCGAGTGAACCGGTCGCAATCCTGCGACGGTGCGCATATAAACGTGATGATTTTCAACGACCAGATCGCGCCCCTCGACAAGAGGAACGCCCATCTCACGGGCAAGAAATACATGCTCGAAGTACGCGGAATTATAGATGCCCGGTGAGAGAAGAACCACCTGGGGATCGACAATACCCGCAGGGGCAACGTCGCACAGGGCACGATGCAGGCGCACACCGTAATCGTCCACGGAGCGCAGGGCGATGCCCGAGGCCAGATCAGGCATGAGCCGTAGCATCATGTGTCTGTTCTCGATCACATAGGACACGCCTGACGGGGTGCGGGCATTATCCTCGAGCACCAGAAACCGACCGGAGCGATCCCGTATCAGGTCAGTGCCGTTGATATGCACATAGACACCGCCAGGAACGTCGACACCGATCATTGCTTCGCAATAATTGGCGTTCTTGAGCACGAGATCCGACGGAATGATCCCGTCATCAAGGATGCGACGGTCGTGATAGATGTCCCACAGAAAAAGGTTGATCGCCTTGACGCGCTGCTGCACGCCACGTTCGACGAAAGCCCATTCCTCGGCAGTCAGCAGGCGGGGGATCATGTCGAAAGGCAGGATGCGATCGATCGCCTGTCGCTCGGTATAGACCGTGAAGGTAATCCCAAGCCGCCAGAGTTGACTCTCTGCATCGGCGGTGCGATCGCGCAGGTCCTTGAGAGAGAGATGGGACAGTCTTTCCTGCACCTCCCGTAATGCCTCTGGCAATTCATCGCCCCGATTCATCAGTTCACAGTAAAACTGTGGCCTGTCATAGGTTGAAAAAATACCGGCTTCCTGAATTGGCGAGGCGTCAGACGCCATATTTTCTCACCTTCTGGTTCGGAATGACGTGATGTATCCTGGTCCGAAACGTTACGGATTATTATTAAACTACCAAACTCCGGAGCTTGCCAAGATATAAAACGGCGGGGCAGAAATCATCGTGAGGCCCGAAGGACTCACAAGACCAGTCGTGCAAAAACCGCGTTCGGGCGATATGGTTGCCATGTCGTCGTGTGCTGACCTGCACGAGGGCTGGGCCCCATGATCCTGATCGGGTGAGGGGGCTTGTCGTCATGGGTTTGCTCTTGCCGAGCAGAAGGAGTTGGGAAGTCCACGTCATGAGATCGTGCCTCGGGGGGCAGGGACGGCCATGAGCAGGCCGATCCTGCTCAATCACCGCACAACCTATCGTTATGACCGTATGGTCTCGCTCGGCCCCCAGACGATTCGTCTGCGGCCACCCTTGCGTATGCGCAACGCGATCACGACCTACGCCCTCTCGATCGGTCCCAGTCACGCCGGGCTGACCTGGGGGCAGGACAGTCATGACAATCTCGTGTCTCAGGTGATCTTTTCGGAGCGCATGTCCGAATTCGTGGTCGATGTCAGCATGATTGTCGACCTAGCGCCTTATGACCCGTTGCCTGCCTTGTCACCCGGAGGGGGCGCAGCAGAACCCCTCGACCCGACCTATCGGCGCCCCGTGGTCGAGGCGAATGTGCTGACCGCTTTCCTCCAGGCAGATGACCCCTCTCCCGTGGGGACGCATCTTGCACGTCTGACCACGCTCGCGCGCCGTATCGCGACCAGACTGCACTACATGCGGCGCATGGAGCCCGGCGTCTGGGCACCGGGTGAAACCCTGGCGCGTGAGGCCGGATCCTGTCGCGACAGCGCCTGGCTCCTCATCGCTCTGGCGCGCCATCTGGGGTACGCTGCGCGTTTCGTGTCGGGCTATCTCGTCGAGCCTTCGGCCTTGCAGGTGGATCCTGATCGACTGACCTGCGATCTGCATGCCTGGGCCGAGATCTGGGTTCCGGATCAGGGCTGGGTTGGGTTCGACACGACATCAGGGTTGATCACCGCGCAAAATCACATACCGCTCGCGGCCTCGGATACGCCGGATGCCGCAGCACCTGTCTCGGGATTGCTCGACCGGTGCGATGCCGAATTCGATGTTCTGATGCAGGCGCATTATCTTCACAGGGAACCAAAACCCTGACGACGGGTTCCGGCTGGTATCGCCACCGGGATGATCGATCCGTGAAACTCTTTTCCTGCGAATGCTGCGCCCAGCCCCTGTTCTTCGAAAACACGCGCTGCGAGTCTTGCCACCACGCTGTGGGCTATCTGCACAAGGTTGCCGATCTGACGGCGCTCAATCCGGGCCAGGAGCCCGATTTGTGGCTCCCCATGGAGCCGGGCTTCGAGAGCGTGCCGCATCGCTATTGCGCCAATCATGCCCATGACGCCTGTAACTGGCTTCTCAGCCCGGAGGAATCGGCGCGTGGACCGCTCTGCTACGCGTGTCAGTTCAATCGCACGATCCCTGATCTGGCTGACCCCAGGAATCTGGAACGCTGGCGCAAGATTGAAATCGCCAAGCACCGGCTCTTCCACGCCCTGATCAGACTCAGACTACCCATCGTAAGCCGTCTGCAGGACCCGGAAAACGGGCTTGCTTTCGATTTTCTTGAAGACGCGCCAGACGGGTCAGCCCCGGTCATGACGGGGCATAGCGATGGTCTGATCACTCTGGCCATACGCGAGGCGGATGATGCGCAGCGTGAGCGCCTGCGGGTCGAGATGGGCGAATATTACCGAACGCTTCTTGGCCATTTCCGTCATGAAATCGGACATTATTACTGGAATCTTCTGATACGGGATGGCGGCAGGATCGAGCGATGCCGCGCGGTGTTCGGTGATGATCGCCAGGATTATCAGGAGGCACTCAAGGCGCATTATGCGGGACCGCCGCCCGAGGACTGGCAGGCGCATCACGTAAGCGTCTATGCGGCGTCTCACCCTTGGGAGGATTTCGCCGAAACCTGGGCGCATTACCTCCATATTGTCTCCACGCTCGAAACGGCCTGGCTTTATGGGATCGTCATTGCCCCGCTGACACCAACCGCGCCGGAGTTCTCGGCTCCAGCCATAGGGGGGGATCCGTATCTGACGCTTGGTTTCGACGAGATCATGAATGCGTGGCTGCCGCTCAGCATGGCGGTTAACAGCCTTAATCGCTCGATGGGGCTACAGGATTTCTATCCCTTTGTACTGACCAGCAGCATCAGGGAAAAGCTGGGCTTCATTCATGACGTGATTCGCGAGACCCAGGCGGCGAACGCCCCTTGAGGGGCGTGCTGCTCAGGTGTTCAGGAGATCGGCCAACGGCGCGAGATAGGCGTCAAGCGCCACGCGCAGGGGCATGAGATAGGCATTGTCCCCGCGCGCGCGAATTTCCGTCAGGATCGCACGGGCAAAAGCAATGTTTGCGTCAAGGCTGGGCTCGAAGTCCCTGGGGAAGACCACGTGGTTCACGCGTTCCCAATAGCCACGTGCCTTGGGGCCAATCACCGGAGAAAGTCCCCAGAACACCACATCATTTTCGAGCCATGAGGCGCTAAGCTCGAAAAAGCGCTCGTCGAAGAGTGGCTGAGTAAAGAACCCGGCCGCACCTGCGTCTCGCTTTTGCTTGATATCGTCCAGTTCCTGCCAAGGCGCCCGTCGATAGGGATCAAAGGCCGCGTAGACCTTGAGATGTGGAGCCTCGCGCTGATAGCGGGCGATGATCTGAGCCGAGCTGTTGGGCCAACTCGGATGGCTGTCATCGGGAGGGGGGTCGCCCGCAATGACCAGAATTTCTCGGATGTCCTCCTGCTCGGCGCAGGGCAGGGGGGCAGTCGGGGCGATGTCCGTGGCGCGTATGTGCGGGATCGCGGCAAAGCCTTGGCGATGCGCCAGAGCTGCCCCATCCCATGAGCGCAGGGGCAGGCGCAGAAGATCGGGCAGATTGATGGTGGTCACACCGGGGACGAGGTTTTTCACCTGGTCCAGATCGGCATTGAGGCTTTGTGCGTCGCGGGGGATCAGTTCGATCGCGACGCGGCTCGAGGGTCGTGTCATCGGGGCTGCGCGTCCAGGGCAATCCGAGCGGCCTGAAGCGTGTTGTGCAGCAGGCAGGCAATGGTCATGGGGCCGACACCGCCCGGTACAGGGGTGATATGGCCGGCAATGGGAGCTGCTTCATCGAAGGCGACATCCCCGACGAGACGGGTCTTGCCATCTGCCGTCGCGATGCGTGTGATCCCGACATCGATGACCGTGGCCCCAGGCTTGATCCAGTCGCCGCGTACAAGGCCGTTCTTGCCGGTTGCGACCACGAGAATATCGCCTTCACGCGCGAGACTGCGCGCGTCTTTCGTATCGATATGCCCGACCGACACCGTGCAGCCTTCGCGCAGAAGGAGTTGGGCCATGGGTTTGCCCACCAGATTGGACGCACCGATGATGACGGCATGCAGGCCGCGCAGCGCGGGCAGGGTTTCCTGAAGCAGCATGAGGCACCCGAGCGGTGTGCAGGGAACGAGCCCGTCAATGCCAAGGCTCAGGCGCCCGGCATTTACCTCACCCAACCCATCCACATCCTTGTGTGGGGCGATGGCGTTGGTGACGACAATCGGGTCGAGCTGGGGAGGGAGAGGGAGCTGCACGAGAATGCCATGGATCTGCGGATCGGCATTCAGCCGGGCGATCAGCTCGATCAGTTCGTCCTGTTCCGTCGTCTCGGGCAGCATGTGCATGAAGGACCGCATGCCCGCGCGATGGGTCTGGATGGCCTTGTTCTTGACATAGACCTCGCTGGCTGGGTCATTACCCACAAGAACCACGGCCAGTCCCGGAATCTTGCCCGTCCGTTCACGCAGCGTCTCGGCCTCGGCCTTGACGCGGTCCGTCAGGCGGCGGGCGATAGCCTTGCCGTCGATGAGCTTTCCTGTCAGCGCTGGATCGTGTTTCATGAGGGTGATTCCTGTTGCAGGGGGCCAATGCCGGTTACGACCTGCTGACGGGCCTGTAAACGAAGTGAGGAACGGACGTGACCGAGGCAATACGCAAGAACTTCGCCAGTGACAATATTGCGCCAGCCTGCCCGGCGGTGATGGAGGCTCTGGAGCGGATCAATCACGGATCGGCAGCTGCTTATGGAGAAGATGATGGGACCGCGCAGCTGAGGGCTCTGGCGGGCGACGTGTTTGAACGCGATGTCTGGGTATTTCCGGTAGCCACGGGCACGGCAGCAAACAGCCTGGCCCTGTCGACCGCGACCGATCCCTTCGGCGCCGTGATCTGCGATCAGAGTGCCCATATCGCCAATGACGAGGGGGGCGCGCCCGAATTCTTCATGCATGGCGCCAAGCTCCTGCCGATACCCTCCGCCGATGGGCGCATGGTGCCATCTGATCTTGACCGCGCCCTGCGCGCGAATATCGGCCATGGTGTGCATACGAGTCCTGCTCAGACCCTGTCTTTGACCCAGAGCACGGAGTGGGGAACGGTCTATACGCTCGATCATCTCAGGGCTCTGACCGATCGCGCGCGTGAAGCGGGGCTCGCCACCCATCTCGACGGAGCGCGTCTAGGCAATGCCGTGGCCGCGCTGGGCTGCCGTCCTGCCGATGTCAGCTGGCGAGCAGGGTTCGATATGATCAGTTTCGGAGGCACCAAGAATGGGGCCATGGCGGCAGAGGCCGTGATGATTTTCCGCGAGGATCTGGCAAAGAATTTCCTGCGCCGCGTCAAGCGCAGCGGTCATCTCTGGTCCAAGCAGCGCTATCTCAGCGCCCAGCTTCATGCCTTGCTCACAGATGATCTGTGGCTGCGCAATGCGGGGCACGCCAACACCATGGCGCAGAGACTGGCCCATGGGCTGCAACGCCACCCCGCAGCCTCACTTCCCTTCGATGTGCAGGGGAACGAGGTCTTTGTCGTCCTTCCAGAGCGCAGCGTTGCAGACCTGGAAGCGCAGGGTTTCGGCTTTTATCGCTGGTCGACGCCGCCCGGAATTGACGGCGTGCTTATCCGTCTCGTGACCTGCTGGGCCACGGAAACCGCCGATGTGGATGACTTTCTCGCAGCGCTCTGAATACGTCCAGCTGGGTTGTCAGGCAGGAGAGAAACAGAAAAAGGCGCGGACCCATCGGGACCGCGCCTTTTTTGGTCGGAAAACCGGCTGCCCTGTAAGGCGCAGACGATTCAGAAGCCGATCATGGCATCGCCACCGAAGGTGAAGACGCCGCTGTTGCGTCCATCATTGAAGGGGGTGGTGCCATTGAGCGAGCGGTCGAAGCGGATCTCGGGACGGAGTGCGAACACGCGCACGCCATGACCAAGGTCGGGCTTGTAGGTCACGCCGAGGGTAAGCGCACCATAGGTCGTGGCCGGAGCGGATTCGGCAGGCGCATAGCCGCCCTTGAAGGCGTTCATATAGGCCTGGTTGTTCAGGAAGCTCACGACGAACAGACCCGTGCTGTCGCGATAGAGTTCGCCACGATAGTTGAAGGTCAGGCTGGGCGTGATCTTGTAACCTGCAAAGGTGACCACGCTCCAGGTCTCCGCGTGGAGACCGTTGTCATGCAGGAAATTGAACTCACCCGTCAGGCTCAGCTTGTCTGTCGGGGTGTAATAGGCGGCGATATCGTTCCAGAAGCGCTGCGCCGTGTTGGCGATCGGCCCCAGCGCGCCCACGCCGTTTTCCGGGCCGACGCGTGACAATTCGACGATGTTCAGCTTGCCGTCTGCGAGGCCGTTCACGTTGAAGCCGAAATATCCGGCTGCGGCATTGTTGTTGTCATTACCGCCGAAGGTGGTCTGGTTGCCGGTATCGATGCCGAAGTTGAAATCGAACATCTTGGTGATGTGCCAGTGGAACATGGCGCCAAGATGCTCGAAGGGTACGGAATACTGGGAAGTATAAGCCAAGGTGTAGAAGGGGCGCGCCGTCGGGTCGAGAACCTCGACGCCCATGGGGGCCTGCAGGATGCCGGCCTGCATGTCGATCCCGCCAGGGGTCAGAAGCGGCGCATGGACATCCACATGGGCCTGCGCCGGGATCAACTGGTAGCGATCGCCGATAGCCCGGTTGGACACGCCAAGCAGGTGATAATAGCGCGCATCGGAGCCATAGAGCCCCTGAATGGTAAAGCCGACCTGATAGGTGGATTTGGTCGGATCGATCGGCTTGGTCAGTGTCAGGCTGAGCTGGTTGAGCTGGGCCTGGTTGGCGTGATCCCCAAGGAAGTTGCCAAAATTGATGCCATTATCGGGACGCGCAGGATTGGCGGTGATGCCCCCCTCGATCAGCCCGGTCAGGACGATATCCTTCAGCCACGGGCTCTCTGCCGATTTGAAGACAGCAATCTGGGCATGGGCAGTTTCCTGCATGGCAGTCGTGGCCAGAAGCGTGAGCGCTCCGGCCGCAACGGTTTTGCGGAAATGGCGCGAAACTTGGCGAAGCAGGTTCATAACCCATCCCTATAGTAAGCTCCCGGGGGACTAATCGGCCCTTCATGGGAGTATCGTCGATCCAACAAGATCGTTTTATTTTGGAATGATAATTGTATCAACAAGGCAACAGAATTTGTTCTTAACTGTGGTTTTCAGATGACAGTGCTGTAACATGAGGGGATGACAGCCGTCAGGGTCCCGATCTCTTCCAGTATCGGGAGGAAAACGCGGTGCAAGACACGATTTTCTCGCGCAAATCCGGAACCTCGTGATGATAGCCAGGCTTTGCTCTCGATATCATGACAAAATGTGACATCGTTATTTGATCGGAATGATGATGGCGCGGTCCTGACTCTCGGGCCGGCATCGGCGTGCCTTGCAAGCGCAGACCTCCTCATCCGATCCTCGATACGGGCCTCCCGACCCTATCCTGTCCGGGAAACGTGATTGGCGTGCTGATCATTTCGTATCATGCTGGTCCGGACCCCAAGGGGCCGACCTTGCCCATATGGAGCGACGCGCATGACCACACGCCATATCCTGTGCTTCGGCGATTCTCTCACCTGGGGCTGGATGCCTGTCCCTTCAGGAACGCCCAGCACACGCTATCCCTTCGAGCAGCGCTGGACCGGAATCATGGCCCGTGCTCTGGGGGACGGCTTCAGGGTGATCGAGGAGGGGCTGAGCGCGCGAACGACGAGCATTGCAGATCCCAATGACCCGCGTCTCGACGGATCGGCTTATCTGCCGGCCGCTCTGGCCAGCCATATGCCGCTCGATCTGGTGATCATCATGCTGGGGACGAATGACACCAAGGCCGTCTATCGTCGAACCCCCCATGAAATCGCCCGGGGCATGGCCGCATTGGCGATGCAGGTTGCCAGAAGCGCAGGCGGCGTGGGGACGGCCTATCCGGCACCGGCGCTTCTGATTGTCGCGCCGCCCGCGCTCAAACCGATCCCGGGGGCCTGGCTCGCGGCTGAATTTGCCGGGGCGCAGCTGAAATCCGAGGCGTTGGCCGAATCTTATCAGGCTCTGGCTCAGGCGGGAGATGTGAATTTTCTCGATGCGGGGGCTCATATCACCACAGAGGGAAGCGACGGTGTGCATTTCACGCCTGAGAATAACCGTGTTCTGGGCGAGGTCATGGCGCAGAAAGTGCTGGAGATTCTGGCTTGAAGCCGATCCGTCTGGATCTCCTTGGTAACACAATCACGAAAGGGTGATATTTAGGCCACACCCTCTCGGTAGAACATGACCGCGTGGTTAACTTAAATTGCGAATGACTCGCAGTATCGGTATGGCTCTGCCGTTTTCTCACGGCAGGACATTCTTATGCGCGCGGATTTCACCCGGACGGGTCTGGCGATGTGTGTTTCCCTCATGGCGCTTATGGCGGGGAGCGCCCAAGCGCAGGACCAGCAGCAGAAAGACGCGGGGCACCCCAAACAAGGCCGGCAGGCTTCGGGGCGTGCTGCCTCCGGAATCCCGGCCCGCGCGGCTGCGGCCAGCAAAACCGAGCATCTGACGGTACGCGGTCAGAAGGGGGCGACGATCGCTTCCTCGGCAACCAAATCCTCGACGCCGCTTATCGAGACCGCCCAGTCCGTCACGGTTGTCACGCGAAACGAGATGGATATTCGGGGCGTGCTGACGCTCAACCAGGCCATACGCTATGCGGCGGGAATCACGCCTGACCTGCGCGGCGGTGTGGGAACACGCTATGACCTGTTTCAGCTGCGCGGATTTACCATTCCTGAATTTCTGGATGGGCTGCGCCTGCAGGACAGCCCGACAGGATATGCCATCGCCCAGGTCGATACGTCGCGCCTCGAGCGACTGGAGATCCTGAAGGGACCGGCCTCGGCGCTGTATGGCCAATCCAGCCCCGGCGGTCTGGTTGCGCTTTCCAGCAAGCTGCCCACGGATCGCGCCTCTTACGGGTCTGTCAATGCCACGGGAGGCATGTTCGACCTCTATCGCGTCGATGCCGATATGGGAGGCTATGCCACGAAGGATGGTCAGATCCGCTATCGTCTTTATGGCACGATCAACGGTCAGCACACGCAGCTCGTGCGTACCGGGAGCCGACGTTTCTCGATCAGCCCTTCCGTGGCTTTCGGGGGCAATGGACCCGATACCCTGACCCTTCTGGGTAATTATCAGTATGATCCCGAGGCAGGCACCTATGGAGGTGTGCCGCTCGAAGGATCGCTCAAGCCTGCGCCATTTGGTGGCTATCTGCCTCGCAATTTCTACGATGGCGATGCACGCTTCGAGAAATTCAACCGCAAGCACGGTGCGTTTACCTACATTTATAACCACCGGTTCAACGAGGACTGGAATTTCTCGACGCGCGGTCGTTATGACGACATCAAGACCCAATATCGCAGCGTCTATAATGCCGGTTACTGGGACACGGACAGCCTTCTGCCACGTTATGGCTTTGGCACGACCGAGCACACGCGCAATCTGGCCTTTGACAGCAATATTCATGGCAAGCTGCGTACAGGACCGCTCCCCCATCTGCTCATGGCGGGTTTTGATTATCAGCAGCAATGGGCCAATGAGACGGCCGGACAGAGCGCGGCACCCGATCTGGATGTCTTCGCTCCCAATTATGACATGGGGATCAACCCGCTCGAGACCTATGCGCGCTACAAGGTGAATTCGCATCAGATCGGCGTGTACGGACAGGATGAGATCCATTGGCGCGGTCTGGTGCTGACCGGCAGCATTCGTAATGACTGGTTCCGCTCACGCCAGATCGAGTATTATTCGGCCTCGAACTCGAAGCAGAGCCCGGGCCAGATCACCTGGCGCGCAGCGGGGCTCTACCACTTCAAATTCGGACTGGCGCCCTATATCAGCTATTCGACCTCGTTCCAGCCTCAGACGGGCATCGTCTCCAATGACGGCGGCAAGACCCAGGCCCAGGCAAATCCTTCCATCGGCAAACAGCTCGAGGGCGGTCTGAAATACCAGCTTCCCGGGACTCCGGTGCTGCTTACGGCGGCGGGATTTCATATCGAACAGACCAACGTGCTCGTTTCGGTGCCTAACACGATCTATAACGTGCAGAATGGTCTTGTGCATTCCGACGGATTCGAGTTCGAGGCGCATATCGATAACTGGCATAACCTGACGGTCGATGCCGCAGTCAGTGTGCAGCGCGTCCATGATGATTCGACCGGCAAGCCGCTGATCCAGTCTGGTCGAGGCAATGCCTCGCTCTTCGGGTTTTATACGCTGCCCAAGGGGCCGCTCAAATCGCTCGGTTTCGGCGCGGGAATGCGATACTCCGCCTCGGCCTATGGCGGTGAGGCCAGCTATGGCAGTGCAAATGTGCCTCAATACGCGCTGTTCGATGCGACGCTGCGCTATGATCTGGGCGAGGTTTCGCATGCCCTCAAGGGTTGGACGCTCGGCGCTAATGTCCGCAATATTTTCGACAAGAACTACGTGACCAACTGTCTGGCCTACGCCTCCTACGGTCAGGCCTTCTGTTATTACGGCGAGCGCCGTAATGCCCAGGCGACGATCGGTTTCGCCTGGTAAGATCCTGTGTCGGGATACTCACTATTCCGGCAGGCATGAAAAACCCCCGGGGCGCAGGAGCGCCCCGGGGGTTTTTGTCATGTATGCGTGTCACGCCTTCAGGGAAGACGCGACAGCCGCTCTGTCAGGACTTGATAAAACCTGTCTGAATCGACGTCGCGCATATAGAGGGCATTGGCGGGCCTACCGGTCACGCTCCAGTAATCGACAACGGTCTGGCCTGCCGAGAGCGGGCTTTGTGTCTCGATCTCGACATTGACGAGGCGACCCTGGAACAGATCGGGGCGCAGCAGCCACATGATGGTGCAGGGGTCATGCAGGGGCGCACCGGGCCAGCCATATTTCTCAAGGTCGAAACGCTCGGAAAAGCCAAGCATACCGCCTACGCAGCGACCGGCAGCGTTGCCGATGGCGCGTATGCGCCCGAGCCGTGAGGGGGTGGTCAGCACCTGATGCGTGACATCGAGCGGCAGCAGAACCACCGGTACCCCCGAGGCGAGCACGATGGCGGCGGCCTCAGGATCGACATAGGCGTTGAATTCGGCATTGGGGGTGATGTTTCCCCCCTCGAAACAGGCCCCGAGCATGGACACGACGCGATTGATGCGTGGCGCGATATCGGGGGCCTTTTGCAGAGCTGTGGCCAGATTGGTCATCGGGCCCAGCGTTACGATGGTCAGGCTGCCCTCGGGCTCGTGTCGCAGCGTCTCGATCAGGAAATCGGCCGCATGGGGAGAGTCGGCTTGTTTGGTCGGCGCAGGCAGGTCCGCACCGTCCAGTCCGCTCTCGCCATGCACATGCTCGGCGCGCACAGGCGGGCGGACCATAGGCAGGTCGCATCCGCTATGCAGCGGGATATCGGCACGTCCAGCCAGTTCCAGAATAGCGGCGGCATTGCGCGTGGTATTGGCGATGCCGCTATTGCCGCCCACAGTGAGGATCGCCTCGACCGTGATATCCTCTGGCGAGGCCAGCGCCAGCAGAATGGCAACGGCGTCGTCCTGTCCGGGGTCGGTATCGATGATGATCCGTGTGGGCGTCATGGAACGGTTCCCTGTCAGAGATTACGCCTTGCCGGCTTCTCCGGCGTCATCCCCTTCAGGGCCCTTGATCCAGGCTTCGACCTTGCCGGATACCTTGATGGTCATGGGGTTGCCCTTGCGGTCGAGTGTCTTGCCGACGGCCAGACGTACCCAGCCTTCGCTGATGCAGTATTCCTGCACATTCGTGCGCTCTTCACCGTTGAAGCGGATGCCGATGCCTTTTTCCAGCAGGGCCTCGTCATAGAACGGGCTGCCCGGTGTGGCGCTCAGACGGTCTGGCATGGTGTCGCTCATGGGATTTCCTCCGGTTTGGCGCGTGTTCCAGTTCTTGTCATGGGACATAGCCCGAGTTCCGGCTCGCGCAAAGCGCCGGAACGCAAAACGGGCGCGGGGTGTACCCACCCTCGCGCCCGTTTGGGGCAGTTTTGCGGCCGGAGGACATTATCTCCTGAGCCCATATGCCCTGGGGTGTTAGCCCAGCGTGGGCATTACGAAATCCGCTCCCTGACGGATTCCTGTCGGCCAACGCGAGGTGACGGCCTTGTATTTGGTGAAGAAGCGCACGCCTTCGGCCCCATGCATATGATGATCGCCAAACAGAGAGGCTTTCCAGCCGCCGAAGGAGTGGAACGCCATGGGTACCGGAATTGGCACGTTCACGCCGACCATGCCGGCCTGCACCCGATGGGTGAAGGCGCGTGCGCTGTCGCCATCGCGTGTGAAGATGGCGGTGCCATTGCCGAATTCATGCTCATTGACCAGCTTGAGCGCGGTTTCGAAATCGGGCACGCGCACCACCGCCAGAACGGGGCCGAAGATTTCCTCGCGATAGAGGCGCATCTCGGGTGTCACATGATCGAACAGCGACCCGCCAAGGAAGAACCCGTCCGGGTTTTGTGCCGATTTGAAATCGCGCCCATCGACCAGAAGCCTGGCGCCTTCCTCTGCGCCGAGCGTGACATAAGAGGCCACTTTGTCGCGATGGATCTTGGTGACAAGCGGTCCCATTTCGGTCGCGTCATCCGTGCCATTGCCGATTTTGAGCGCCTGCACTTTGGGGATCAGCTTCTCGATGAGCGCATCAGCTACCGGACCGACAGCCACCGCCACTGAAATGGCCATGCAACGCTCGCCGGCCGAACCATAGGCGGCCCCCATGAGCGCATCGACGGTCTTGTCGAGATCGCAATCGGGCATGATCACCGCATGGTTCTTGGCGCCGCCAAGTGCCTGCACGCGCTTGCCATGAGCTACACCGGTTTCGTGGATATAGCGGGCAATGGGGGTGGAGCCCACGAAGCTGATGGCCTGCACATCCGGGTGCTTGAGCAGCGCGTCCACGACCAGCTTGTCGCCATGCACAACCTGGAACACGCCATCGGGCAGGCCGGCCTGCTTCAGCAGATCGGCGAGAACGAGCGAGGCCGAAGGGTCGCGCTCGGAGGGCTTGAGGATGAAGCAGTTGCCACAGGCCAGAGCCATCGGCGCCATCCAGAGCGGCACCATGACCGGGAAGTTGAACGGCGTGATACCTGCGACCACGCCCAGAGGCTGGCGCATCGACCAGGCATCGATGCCGCGTCCGACCTGCTCGGTAAATTCGCCCTTGAGCAGCTCGGGCGCTCCCGTGGCGAATTCCACGACTTCCATGCCACGCGTGACTTCGCCCAGCGCATCGGACAGGACTTTGCCATGCTCCGAGGTGATGACGGCAGCCAGATCACGTGCGTGCTTCTCGATCAGGTCACGAAAACGGAAAAGGACGCGCGCACGGGCGAGCGGCGTGGTCTGCGACCAGCCAGGGAAAGCAGCCTTTGCAGCAGCAACCGCATCATCGACGTCCTTCGTATCGCCAAGGGCGAGCTGGGCCGTCACTTTGCCTGTGGCAGGGTTGAACACATCGCCGCGCTTGCTGCCATGGCCTTCGGTACGTGACCCGTTGATGTAATGCTGAATCAGACTGCTCATGTACGTCTTCCTCTCTCTCGCGGCTTTGCGGTGTATCCTCCTGGACCACCGCGCTTCTTCCGCCCTATAGCATCTAGTTGCGCGCGCCGATTTCAACTCTCGCCACTGGCCTGTGCCATACTCTGTACGGAAATTAATATTCTCTTTTTCTGGTCAGAGAAGAAAAAAAATTCCATTTTGTGTTATGCCGGGTCACGTTCCGGTGAGTGCAGGGCGATGACGTTCCTGGCCGCACCGATAGCGACGCCGGTGCCGGGCGGCAATTCCTGCTGCGCCCAAGCTCTGGGAGCCGATGCCCTATCCTGCTTGACGAAGCAGGCGTCTCTGTGCGCTGTGCATGTTCGGCATTGCAAGCGTGCCGAGTGTGTGCGGCAATCGTGGCCCTGCGCAGGGAGAGCGTGCCTGCCTGGCCATGAAACTGCCCAACTCTTGGGTCAAGCATCCCTTTCCTTCTCTGAACCGGCATGACAAAACCAGCGTTTGCCATATCCGGGCAGCCCGGCTCGACGCCTGCCCTGGGCTCGATCCGGGACCGACTTCGCCGGAACGCTCTCTTACGCCACCCTGCGGGTTTCTCTCCTTCCTTTCCTCCGAGATCAAAGAGGTCTGATGCGTTCTGTTCTTGCCATGATGGCCGTTTCCGCCCTGACCCTCACCGCCTGTGCGATGGACGCCGATGAGGATGCCGAATCGCGCTACGCTCCCGTCGCGGCCGGTCAGGCGATCACGCTCGAACAGAAGAATGCACCCATTCCGGGGGCCGCGTACCGCATGGCTTATCGCAGCACGGATGCCCATAACCCCACCCATCTGGTTGCGGTCTCCGCCGAGGTCATGGTTCCGCGTGGCACGCCGCCTGCCGGTGGGTGGCCTGTCATGGCCTGGGCGCATGGTACCAGCGGTATTGGCCTGACCTGTGCTCCCTCGATCATGGGAATAGGCGGCCCTCAGGCGAGCTTTTACGGAAGCTGGATGCGTCGAGGCTACGCCGTTGTCGCTACGGATTATCCGGGGCTGGGCGAGCCAGGTGCGGCGCTTTATCTCAATGCGAAATCCGAAGGTATGGCCGTGCTCGATTCGGTTCGCGCCGCGCGGCGTCGCTTCCCGGCGTTGAGCGGTCATGTGGTTCTGCTTGGACATGATCAGGGTGCACAGGCCGTCCTCGCAGCCTCCGCAATCGCCAGTTCTTACGCGCCAAGCCTTCAGGTCAAAGGCACGATTGCGCTCGGGGCGCCCTATTTCGATGGTGATTCGGGCCATATCCTGACGCAATCTCATGGCGCACGCCGGTTCGCACCCGGTGTCGTTTACGGATTGCTGCTCGGGGCATCGTTGGGCGCGGCAGATGCCTCCTTCGAACCATCAAGTGCCTTCAAGCCACGGGCCCTGCCGCTTTACCGCAAGGCCAGCGAACTCTGCCGCGGTGATTTTTTCGGCGCAGTCGAACATGCGGGCCTGACCCCGGAGAATACGTTCCAGCCCGACGCGGAAAATGCTCTTGCTCCCGCATTGCAATGGGCGCGCTACCCGTCGCTCAAGCTGGCCTCTCCCGTCATGCTGGGTATTGCCACGAGCGACACACAGGTTCCCCCTGCCCAGCAGGAGAAGCTGAAGCAGGCCCTATGCTCTGCGGGAACCCGCGTGAGCGTGCATCACTATCGTGTGGAGCACTCCCCGCTGCTGAACGCTGCCGAGAGCGAAGCGCAGGCTTTTGCCGATCGCAGTCTTCAGGGAGATGCACTTTCGTCCGATTGTCAGTGAGAAGAACGGTTTCCAGGGCCTTTCCCCGAACTCTTCGAAGGGCAATCGCCCTTTGGAAACGGTCTCACCAGTAATGCGCTGCGCTCAATAGAGGTCGCGTGATAACGACGTGGCGGCGAGCTGCATCGCGCCGAGGAGAAGGCACAGGGTGGAACTCCCTATCCAGAAGGTGGAGCTCCCGCCCAGTCCGGCGATATAGAGAGTTTCCATATGAGCGCCATTGAGGCGCAGCAAGATCAGCAGAAACACGCCGATGGCGCCGCGTCCCAGAAGCAGCGCCGTGACCGTAAAGAGGGTAAGGCGCAGCGCCGGCAAAGGTGGCCGCGGGAGCAAGCGTGCCCCTGCGAACGCACAATAAGCGCCGAGAAGCAGCACGAGACCGATCGCGCCAAGGATCGCTGCCGGGCGCCAATCTCCTTGCAACGCCCTTCGTGCCATATCGGGGCCAGCGCCCATGATCCCATAGGCGGGCGGACCGAGACAGAGTGTGATGGCATGCGCGATTGCCGCTATCGCGAGAAGAAATCCAGAAGAAATTAGCAGGATGCGAGAAAATCCGGATTTTATGTCTTGGTGCATTCTGGCTGATATAAGGATATTCTATGAAATGGCAAAACAAAGATTCCTTAAGATCGCATGGTATTCAGGATTTCTATGATATCTATAATGCCTGCAGGTAATTCCAGACATATCGTACGCTGGTTGTGAGCAATTGTTCCCGCGAGTTTCCGCTTGGGCCCCATCGCGGAACTCCCTCAGGCACAAAGAGATGGGATAGCCGAATTGTTCCTCCTCCTCCTCCGCCTCAGAGATCGTTGTCTTGTGGTCATCGCCCCTGCCAATGCGACATTTGTGTAAAGCTTGCTTTCCACTCCAAAACGAGGGATATGGAAAGTGTACTTTACATGGAGAAACGCATGTTCAGGCCCAGACAGTACGGGATCGAGCTCGGCGCGGCATTGTTGCTGTATCTTTTCCTGCTCCTCACATCAGGTGCGTTGGAGCATCAGCTTCACCCTACAGGGACGCTTCTTTTCGCTCTGAGCATGGCGCCCATGCTTGGAGTCGTGGCCGTGGCATGGGTTATCATGCGAGCACTACGACGCATGGATGAACTTCAGCGTCGCGTTCAGTTCGACGCCATAGCGACGGCTTTTCTAGGCACGGCCCTTATCACCATAGGATGGGGCTTCGCTGAAAACGCTGGCGCGCCCCATATTCGCGCCTTCGCCATCTGGCCGCTTATGGCGCTTCTGTGGCTCGCAGGCATGGTCGTTGCATGCCGGAGATACCGGTGAAAAACCGCATGCGCGATCTGCGCCTGACTCAGGGCCTCAGCCAGAATGCGCTGGCCGAGGCGCTTGGCGTCTCGCGCCAGACCATCAATGCGATCGAAAATGAGCGCTACGACCCGAGCCTGCCGCTGGCATTCGCTATTGCGAAAATCTTCGGCCTGAGCATTGAGGCGATCTTTATCCCCTGACCTGCAGGGGGATGAAAGGGGCAAGCCCCTTTCCGGGGGATGGGGCAGCGCCCCATGAACCCTTACTCTACGAAAACACTCGCCGGATAACCCTGAGCAAAGAGATGCGCGCGCAGGGTCGAATGATTGACCTGCATGTCGATCATCTGGCGCACTTTCGGCTTGCCCTTATAGGCGATGCCCAGACCGGCCACGGCGAGCATGGGCAGGTCATTGGTGCCATCGCCCGTTGTGAGGGCCGCCGAGGCCTTGACGCCACGTTCTTCGAGCAGACGGTTGAGATGTTCTCCCTTGCTGTCAGGGCCCAGAACCGGGGCGGCCAGTTTGCCCGTGAACACCCCGTCCACAATATCGAATTCATTGCCGTAATGTTCGTCGAAGCCACAGGCCTCAGCAACGCGGCTGGTGAAATAGGTGAAGCCGCCTGAGACGAGCGCCGTGCGGGCGTTATGGGCGTGCATGGTCTGGACGAGCGCGCGCGCGCCCGGGTTCAGGGTCGATTTCTGCCAGACTTCCTCGAGACAGGCGGTGGATCTGCCTTCCAGTAGGGCCACGCGTGTGCGCAGGGATTCCTCGAAATCCATTTTGCCATTCATTGTATCGAGCGTAAGACGGGCGACATCCTCACCCACACCCAGGAGGGCTGCGACCTCATCGAGGGTTTCGCCGTTCAGGATGGTGCTGTCCATATCGGCCACCAGCACGGCCTTGCGACGGCCGCGTGTCTTGACCAGCAGGGTATCCACCTTATGACGGGCCAGTGTTGCGCGTATGGTAGCGATGGTTGGCGCGCCCGGCGCCGGAGTGGGGCAGGGGATTTCGACCGCCTCGCCGGGTGAAAGAACAACAGGGTTCTTGCCCTTGACCATGTTCCGCGCAATGTCGATGGCATCTTTGGACAGGGTGCCCTGTGCAGGGTCGGCAACGAGAACGAGAACGTAAGGTAAGGTCATCTTGGCCCATCAGGTAGAAACGCTTGGGACAGCAAGACAGAATGGCTGACGCTCCGATTGCCCTGGCCCCGATCGCCCTTATTGTGGCGGGACCGACCTGTTCCGGCAAGTCGGCGCTCGCGCTGGGGCTGGCTGAGCGCTTTCGTGGCACGGTGATCAATGCCGATTCCATGCAGGTCTATGCCGATCTGCATGTGCTGACAGCGCGCCCCGATGCGCAGGACGAGGCACGTGCGCCGCATCGTCTCTATGGCGTGCTCGACGCTGCACAGCCGGGCAGCGTGGCCTGGTGGCGCGAGGTTGCATTGCAGGAAATGGAAGCTGCGCGCGCCCAGGGACGACTGCCAATCCTGTGTGGCGGCACGGGTATGTATCTGCGTGCGCTGCTGGACGGACTGGTCGAGGTGCCCGATCCTGGCGACGCCGCGCGCGATTGGGCGCGCGCGCTCGTGGAGGACAAGGGCAGCGAGGCCGCTCACGCGCTTCTGATGCGCGATGACCCGGAGACGGCGCGTACGTTGAAACCCGGTGACGGGCAACGCGTGGCACGTGCTCTCGAAGTGCTGCGTGGGACGGATCATGGGCTGCTGTACTGGCGTAGCCGGCCCGGGCTGCCGTCAGCGCCGTTTCGCTTTGTCTCCGTCAGGCTCCATCCGCCACGCGAGGCGTTGCGTGCGGCGATCGCAGAGCGGTTCTCGCTCATGATGGCGCTCGGAGCGATGGAAGAGGTCAAACGTCTTGTGGCGCGGGACCTTTCACCCTCTTTGCCTGCCATGCGCGCCCATGGCGTTCCCGAACTGAGCGCCGTTCTTGCCGGGACTTTGCCTGAGGCAGAAGCGATACGCCGTGCGGTCATTGCTACGGGGCAGTACACACGACGCCAGGCGACGTGGTTCAATCACCATGCGCTGGGCGCAGAGCAGGATTGCATGATTTCCTTGCAAAGATATGAGGAGAGTACGCAATTTTCGGAAAGAGAATTCGAAAATATCGCAACTTTCATTCAATCGGCCATTGACGAATCCTCATCACCGTCATAAACCCGCCCGCTCAATGAAAGGGGTGCGCTCACATGAACGCGTCAACACAGCAGACCGGAAAAACTTCGACAGCGTCGCTCAATGGTGCCGAGGTGCTCCTGCGCGTGCTTGTGGAGCAGGGTGTCGAGGTCATTTTCGGCTATCCCGGCGGCGCGGTGCTGCCCATCTATGATGCGCTGTTCAAGCAGGATCATATCCGTCATGTCCTGGTGCGCCATGAGCAGGCCGCTGTTCATGCGGCAGAGGCCTATGCGCGCTCGACCGGCAAGGTGGGCGTGGTGCTGGTCACCAGTGGCCCCGGTGCCACCAATGCCGTGACCGGTCTGGTCGATGCGCTGATGGATTCCATCCCGCTCATCTGCCTGTGCGGCCAGGTGCCGACGGCGCTGATCGGCAATGACGCGTTTCAGGAAGCCGATACGACCGGCATCACGCGTCCTGCCACCAAGCATAATTATCTGGTGCGTCGCGGGCAGGATTTGGCGCCGATCGTGCGTGAGGCCTTCGAGGTGGCCGCTGGCGGTCGCCCTGGCCCCGTTCTGATTGATCTGCCCAAGGACATCTCGGTCGGCAACGCGCCGCTGCCTGCTCCGGGTGAGGGGCGTCTGCATCGCCCCTATCGTCCGAATCTCGATGCGGATGGCGAGGCGATCCGCCAGACCATTGCGGCCATGAAGCGCGCCAAGCGCCCGCTGCTCTACACGGGCGGCGGCGTGATCAACGCTGGCCCCAAGGCTGCGGAAGGCCTGCGCGAGCTGGCCCGCCGCACCAATTTCCCGGTGACCTCCACCCTGATGGGTCTGGGCGCGTTCCCGACCACCGATCGCCAGTTTCTGGGCATGCTGGGCATGCATGGCAGCTACGAGGCCAATCTGGCCACGCATGGCTGCGACCTGCTGATCGCGCTTGGCTCGCGTTTCGATGACCGTGTGACCGGGCGTGTGGATGCGTTCTCGCCCAACTCGTTCAAGGTCCATGCCGATATCGACCCTTCGCAGATCAACAAGATCATTCGCGTCGATGTGCCGCTGGTTGGTGATGTCGGCCGCACGATTGAGGCGCTTCTTGCTGCATGGGATGGCGATGGTCAGGATCTGAGCCCCTGGTGGGCACAGATCGAAGGCTGGCGCGCACTGGACTCTTTCGGCTTTGTGCAGGATCAGGCTCCGAGCGCCATCATCCGCCCGCAATATGCCATTCGTCGCCTCTATGAAGCCACGCAGGCGCTGGGGCGCGATACATTCGTGAGCACGGAAGTCGGCCAGCATCAGATGTGGGCGGCGCAGCATTTCCAGTTCGACAAGCCCAATCGCTGGCTGACCTCTGGCGGCCTCGGCACCATGGGCTACGGTCTGCCTGCGGCGGTCGGCGCTCAGGTGGCGCATCCCGATGCGCTGGTGATCGATATTGCCGGCGAAGCTTCGACGCTCATGAATATTCAGGAGCTCGGCACGATGGCGCAGTATCGCCTGCCGGTGAAGCTGTTCATCCTGAACAACCGCTATATGGGCATGGTGCGTCAGTGGCAGGAATTGCTGCATGGCTCGCGCTACTCGCAATCCTATAGCGAGGCGCTGCCTGATTTCATCCGCCTGGCAGAAGCGTTTCACGGCAAGGGGCTGCGCGCCACCTGCGTGGGCGAGCTGGATGGCGTGATTGACGAGATGCTGCGTCATGATGGCCCGGTGGTGGCGGATATCTGTGTGGCGCAGGACGAGAACTGCTTCCCGATGATTCCGTCGGGCGCCCCGCATAACGAGATGCTGCTTGGCCCCGATCAGGAGTCCAATGCGGCCCGGATTACACAAGAAGGCATGATGCTGGTCTGATGGCACAGGATATCCAGAGAGCCGTCATTGCGGTTCTGATCGAAAACGAGAGCGGTGCCCTGGCCCGCGTCGTCGGTCTGTTTTCAGGACGTGGCTATAACATCGAGAGCCTTACCGTCTCTGCCATTGATGCCTCGCGCAATCTTTCGCGGATCACCATCGTGACGTCTGGCACGGAGATGGTCATTGCCCAGATCAAGGCCCAGCTTGCGCGCCTTATTCCTGTACATGGCGTGCGTGACCTGACGGAATGCGGCCCGCATGTGGCGCGCGAGCTGGCCCTGATCAAGGTGGTCAGCAAGGGCGAGATGCGTACCGAGGGTATGCGTATTGCCCAGGCGTTTCGCGCCCATGCGGTCGACACAACGGCAGGGTCTTTCGTTTTTGAACTGACGGGAAGTGCCGAGAAAATCGATGCTTTCGTCGAATTGATGCAACCGCTTGGTCTTGCGGAAGTGTCCCGGACCGGAATCGCCGCTATAGGCCGTGGTACCGAAGTCTTTCAATCCATCGAGGAGTCTTTCTGATGCGCGTCTATTACGATCGTGACTGTGATCTGGGCCTGATCAAGGGCAAGAAGGTTGCCATCATCGGTTACGGCAGCCAGGGCCATGCCCATGCCAACAACCTGAAGGACAGCGGCGTGACCGATATGGTCATCGGCCTGCGTCCTGAGTCGTCGGCTGTTGCCAAGGCAGAAGGCGCTGGCTTCAAGGTCATGAACCCCGCTGACGCCGCTGCATGGGCCGATGTCGTGATGGTTCTGACGCCTGACGAAGGTCAGGGCGCGCTTTACAAGGACTCGCTGGAAAAGAACCTGAAGCAGGGTGCAGCGCTCGTTTTCGCTCATGGCCTGTCGATCCATTTCCGCATCATCGAAGCCCGCCCTGACCTGGACGTGTTCCTTGTTGCCCCGAAGGGCCCCGGCCACACCGTGCGTTCTGAATACCAGAAGGGTGGCGGCGTGCCGTCGCTCGTGGCTGTTGCCCAGAACGCAACGGGTCAGGCGCTTGAAATCGCCCTGTCCTACGCTTCGGCAAATGGTGGCGGCCGCGCCGGCATCATCGAGACCAGCTTCAAGGAAGAAGTCGAAACCGATCTGTTCGGTGAGCAGGCCGTGCTCTGCGGTGGTCTGGTCGAGCTGATCCGCGCCGGTTTCGAGACGCTGGTCGAGGGCGGCTACGCTCCCGAAATGGCCTATTTCGAGTGTCTGCACGAAATGAAGCTGATCGTGGATCTGATCTACGAAGGTGGCATCGCGAACATGAACTACTCGATCTCGAACACGGCCGAATACGGTGAATATGTCACCGGCCCGCGCATCGTGACGGCAGAAACCAAGGCCGAGATGAAGCGCGTTCTGACCGACATTCAGGACGGCACCTTCGTGCGCAACTTCATTCTGGAAAACCAGTCGGGCGGCGTTGGCTTCAAGGCCATCCGCGCTCGTAACGATGTTCACCAGATCGAAAAGACCGGCGAAAAGCTGCGTGGCATGATGCCCTGGATTGCCAAGGGCAAGCTGGTCGACAAGGCCAAGAACTGATCTTCTGTCCCTTTCGGGATCGGAAATGGAAAAGCGGAGGCTTCGGTCCCCGCTTTTTTTATGCTTGGCGATGACGGGGTTTCTCCTAGAAGATTCTGCAGGCTGCCAGTACCAATACCAGTGCGAGGATAAACGAGTGCCAAGAACACCCACCGAGATCTTTCTGATTGCGATGCTGGTGATCTATGCCTTGCCCTATTTCGTCTGGCGTCTGCTGCGTACCGATTTCTGGGCCCCTCTCGTGGTGGTGCAGATTATTGGCGGTATTCTGCTCGGCCCTGGCGTGCTGGGGGCCTTTTGCCCCGATTATTACAAGACCGTTTTCACGCCTGGCACGATCACGGCCCTGAACGGCATTGCCTGGTGGGCGGTCATGATGTTCGTCTGGGTTGCGGGTATCGAGCTGGATATTCGCGAAGCATGGCGTCGCCGCGGCGAAACCGGGCTGACGGCAGGGCTTGCTCTGGCCGTGCCTCTTGTAACGGGCAGTCTGGCAGCGCTGTTGATGCTTCGTTATCCGGGGTGGAGGGGCGCGGCAGGGGCGAGCTGGCAGGTCGTTCTTGGTATCGGTATTGCCTGTGCCGTGACGGCTTTGCCGATCCTCGTTCTGTTTCTTGAGAAACTCTCCATTCTGCGGACGCCGTTCGGGCAGCGTATCCTGCGCTATGCCTCTCTGGACGATGTGGCCATCTGGGGCGTTCTGGCAGTCATTCTGCTCGACTGGGAGCGTATGGGGCGCCAGCTGGGCTTTCTGGTCCTTTTCGCTCTGGCCACCCTGGCGTTCCGCGCGCTCATGGCCCGCGTTGCAGAGCAGGATCGCTGGTATCTTGGCCTCGTCTGGCTTGCAGGATGCGGTTTTGCGGCTGACTGGGCCGGGCTCCATTTCATAGTGGGCGCCTTCCTTTCGGGCGCGGTGCTCGATGCCGCCTGGTTCAGGCAGGAAGACATGGACCGTTTCCGGCACTTTGTGCTTTTGACAATCATGCCGGTTTTCTTCCTGTCGACCGGTCTGCGCACCGAGTGGACCATAGGCGGTGGGGCTGTTTTTGCCGCCGCCGCCTTGCTGTTATGCGCCTCGGTGGGCGGCAAGCTGATCGGTGTGCAGATTGCGGGCAGAGTGCTCGGCTGGCCCAAAGGCGAGGCGACCACGCTTGGCTGGCTGCTTCAGACAAAAGCCCTGATCATGATCATCTTTGCCAACGTGCTTCTGGATCGGCATATCATCACGAACAGTACCTTCACGGCACTGCTTCTCATGGCGCTCGGCAGCACAATGCTGACTATCCCCATGGTCTCTTCGCGTCTCTCTGCCTATGTGCGCGGTGACAGGGTGTAAGTCCGTGCGTACTTCATACGGGAGTTAATCGCGTAGGGGGCGGCTTCGGGTGGGGTATCCGAAGATCTCTCCCTGAACTGGCAGGTTGTGCGCAATAGCGACGTGAAACTTCGAAATCGACTGGCTCTTCATCCTGTCGTTAGTCAATGCATTATTGTCCCATATACGTTCATCAAATGGGCTTTTCACGCGTCGGTTCGCCTGAGGCAAGCATGTCAGGACAGGGGTAAGAACCCAGCTCGTACAATTCAGAGCCATTGCACAACTAGACAGTGGTCAGATGAATGGAGTCCAGTCTTGCTGCTGGGATTTTTCGATCTCGGTCAGCCAGTCGGATCTATATCGCTCCATAAGCGGAATATAGCCGCCAACTGCGGGTGCTCTGGTCTCCTCGGTGACGATCAGGCCGCTGATAGCAGGAAGATGTTGTTCAAATACCCATTCGGCCATGTTGGCCAGACCATTCAATTCGAGACTTCTTCCCCATGTTTCTGACCGTCTTGGGAGTCTGAGCTGCTCATGAACTTGCTTGTATCCGATGCAGTTTCTAACGATGTCTGCACGTCTGTCCACAATAGCACCTGGGAGGATCTTTTTGGCGAGAAATCTCAGAAGCGCTTTTCCCTCGGGACTGAGTTCTGTTGTCATGTCGGCACCCTTCTTGCGTGGAAAATGAAAATTAAGCGAGCATGTTTCTTATAATACACTCAAGGCATAGAAATATTTATTTGGAATTGGTGAAATTATGACTAATTTCGCGACAGGCGTGACTGAAGAAGCTTTATGGCTCAAAGCCGTAATAAGCACAAAAATTTTACTATAAAATCAATATCCTATTCTTTTGGTGCGGCAATTATGAATTATACCCGACTGATATGTCATGGTTCTTGGTGCTGCGGAAGTTACTCGGATGTTCGATATAATATTTGGAAGAAGGGCGATTTCGTATGACGAAGATGGCTATTTCGGATCCCTCTACATAGAAGAAAAAAGGGAAGGTTTTTTCAATCTGAGATTTTTCAGTAAAGAAAAACACGAAGAATCGTGGAGAAATTCGGCGAAAAGACTTTTGGAAACTGGGAAGTCTTATTTTCTGACTAATGTTTATCGACCAAGAAATGCCAATTTCATCAACTTATGGCCATTTCAGATACTGGGAAACAGAGTCTTCATACAGGAGAAATTTTTATTCAGGTGGCAGCATAGCATGAAACGAGCGATAAATTTCGAACTCGTGCTCAATGATATGCATTTCGAAAATGAAGATGGACAGAAAATATCTACTTGGTCGACAAGCGTGAGCGCGCTCGAGTCTTTTGTGCATGGAGGCGCCTGATTTCGAGGCGTACATAAGAAGCTCTGTAAATATGAGGCAGGTTTAGAAAAAACGGAGCGAGATCTGATCATCGAAGTCACGGGGAATATGATCCGCTTTTACTGCAGATTTGTATGCCGTCCCTGCATGGCGTCGAAGGCGATAAAGTGGTCTGCGACGATTGAGGCGATGAGGGCGTCGAAAGTGAGCAGGGCGCCTTGTTCGAACAGACTGCCTGCAAATTGTGCTGAGCCCTGAGCCGGGATAATCAGGGTGTGATCGGCGATGCACGCCAGTGGGCTTTCGGTCTCACGCGTGATCACCAGGATGGTGGCGCCAAGCTGTTGGGCGATGCGTGCAAAATGCAGCGATACCGGCGTCGTGCCAGAGCCGGAAAAGATGATCAGGCTATCGTCGCCACGTATGGCTGGCGCTGTAACCTCACCCACAGCATGAGCCTGCAAGCCGAGATGCATGCAGCGCATCGCCGCCATTTGCGCGATGAGCCCGGAGCGGCCCTGCCCAGTGAAGAAAAGTCGTCCCGTTCGGCGCATCAGGGCCGCGCTGAAATCTTTTAGTTCCTGCCCTGATAGAGTTTCCAGCAGCTTGGCCGTTTCGTCACGCACAAGGGCTACGGCGCGTTCGGTGGAAGGGGGTGCCATATCATGATTCCGACAATAAACTGGGATGAAAGGGGCGAGCCCCTTTCCAGGGCGCGGGGCAGAGCCCCGCCGGTCTCACAAATAAACGACAGGCTTGAGCGATGTCGGGTCGAAGGTCGCTTCGAGCGCGTCCTGCACATGGTCAAGATCGAATTTCGCCGTGACAAGGGCATTCAGATCGACCTTGCCCTGCGCGACCATTTGCGTCGCGATGGGCCAGGTCCCCGTGTAGCGGAACGTGCCTGTCACGGTGAGTTCGCGTACCTGAATGATCGGCAGGGGCAGGGGGACTTCGTCGGCCCCCATGCCAACGAGTACCACATGCCCGGCCCCGCGTACCGCAGTAATGCCTGACTTGATGGCCGGCGTTGCGCCGGAGCAGTCTATGAAGGCATCGACGCCCAGATCACTGACTGACTCCCGCGCCGGGTCGATCACGCGTGTCGCGCCAAGGGTGAGAGCGCGTTTACGACGATCTTCCAGCAGGTCCGACATGATGATCTCAGAAGCGCCATAGCCCCGCGCTGCCTGGGCGGTGATAATCCCGATCGGCCCTGCGCCGGCAATCAGCACGCGTGAGCCGGGGCCAATCTGTGCCTTCTGACACGCCCAGATACCCACGGAGAGTGGTTCGAGCAGGGCGGCCTCCTCATCGCTCAGCGAGTCCGGAACCTTGTGGGCGAAGGGCGACTGAATGGTCACATAGTCCTGAAAGGCCCCGTCAATCGGCGGTGTCGCGTAAAACTTCATTTCGGGACAAAGATTGTATCGTCCCGCCATGCATTGCGGGCAAGTGCGGCAGGGGCGTTGCGGCTCGATGGCAACGCGCTCACCAATGCGGCTTTCGGAAACGTCACATCCTACGGCAACGATACGTCCCGAAACCTCGTGACCCAGAACCAGAGGCGCATCGACGATGAAATCGCCGATGCGTCCTTCCTTGTAATAATGGACATCGGAGCCGCAGACGCCCACGCAGGCGACCTTGATAAGCACTTCGTCCGGGGCGGGGACAGGAACGGGGCGCTTCTGCAAGGCAATCACACCTTTCTCCTTGAGGACCGAGGCGCGCATTGTGTCAGGCAGACTATTGGAGAGAGTTGTCATGAGATTTCTTCTTGTTGATGAGAGAATTGGGCCAGCAGGCTGCGCCCGATGACCAGATAAGAGGCGCCTGCCTGTACGATCCGGGGCAGTGTCTCCGCCGTGACGCCGCCATCCACGCCGTTCGTCACGCCGCGCGCACGCAGGGCCCGGTTTTTGTCCAGCAGGGAGAGGGAGGCGGCATCTTTCGTACCGGGCGCGATCAGCATGACGAGTACGCCATCAACCGACTCTAGAAAGGGCTCCGCCTCCGCGATGGTGGATTGGGGCGCAAGAGCGAGCCAGGGGCTTATCCCCCGGTGACGAAGGGTTGCGATGGCACCGTGCAGATCCGCGTCGGTTTCCAGCGGTAGGGTCAGGCGGTCGAGGGCGCGTGTCGCGAGGCGGTCGAACCACACGAAAGCGTCGTTATCCAGGAGATGTGCGTCCAGGGCGCCATGCTCGCGCGCCAGAATGGCATCGACCGTGGCGAGATCAACGCCTTCTGCGCCGGGAGCGAAGAAATCGGCGTGCGCCCAGAGATGCGCGCGCGTCAGAGCGTCTGCCATGGCAAGGCGCTCATGAGCCGGTGCAGCATAGAGGCTGCCACCAAGGCAGATATTCCCTGCGCGCGCCAACTGGATGATCGGCTCATCAAGCGGAAATCCGCTCGGTAAGGATGGCGAGGATCCCAAGGCGTTCATGAGCGCATACGTCCGTCAAAGCCGGACCATGCGCTCAGAGCGAGATAGCGGTCGAGCAGCCTGGTACGACTATCCGCCATGGCCCTATTAGGCTCGGCGACGGTTTCATAACGCGGGGCCCAGAGCTGACGCATCGTTTGCACGTCGCGCCCCGTGGCAATGGCGGCGGCCTGGATGGCTGCGCCGCGTGCGGTCGATTCATCGGCCTCCGCTGGGTCGGCAATCATGATGCGGCGCTGGGTATAGTCGGCCAGGATCTGACGATAGGCACTGGACCGTGCGCCGCCACCAGTGATGATTACGCGGCCATCCGTCGCGATGCCCGCTTGATTCATGATGGTCTCGCCCCGGATGAGGGCAAGTAACACCCCATCATGCGCAGCACGCGCCAGATCGGCGCGCGATGTCGCGGCAGTGAGGCCGCCCATCAGCCCATAGGAATCAGGTCGGTTCGGCTTGCGCTCTCCATCGAGAAAGGCGGCGAAAACAGGCGAAGCGAGGGGATCCGCTTCGAGCGCCAGCTTGCTGAGCCCTGCATGATCGACGTCGAGAAGCCGGGCTGCCCAATCGGTCACCCGCGCTGCATTGAGGGTCGATACCAGAGGCAGATAGCCCCCGGCGCAATCGGCCACGCCATCCACAAGACCGGAGAGATCATGCACGGGGCGGCTGGCCGTCGTGAAGATGACGCCCGATGTTGCGATCGTGTAGACCGCGTCGCCTTCCTCGACAGCGAGGCCGAGCGCGGCGGCATGCTGGTCACCACCCCCCGGGCCGATCAGGATATCGCGCGAAAGGCCGAGTCGATCAGCGATGTCTGGCAGGATCGTTCCGGCGGCTTCGTCAGGGCCCAGAACGCGGGGCAGCATCGAGGCCCAGTCCCTGTCCGCGGCGATCAGATCGAGATAGGTCGTAACATACCGGTTTTCCGTGGCGCTCCAGTACCCCGTGCCGGAGGCCTCGGAACGATCGGTCACATGGACGCCGCACAGGCGATAGGTGAGCCAGTCATGCGGCAGGCAGATGCGACGCATGGCCCTGAAGTTTTCGGGCTCGTTTTCAGCCAGCCAGGCAATTTTCCCTATGGTGAATGCCGCCGTCGGCAGGGACCCTACCTTACGGATCCAGTTCTCGGCGCCAATGGCTTCACGCAGCCGCGCCAGCTGAGGCGCGCTCTCCGTATCGTTCCATAATTTGGCCGGGCGGATCACCCTGTCCTGTTCGTCGAGGGCGATCAGGCCATGGCATTGCGCCGCCACCGAGATGGCCACGATCGCCGTGCGGTCGATCGCGGCGGTTTCAACGGCGCGGTTCAGTGCTCGCTCGAAGGCTTCCCACCAGTCTTGTGGGTTCTGCTCGCTTCTGGGGGCAAATGCCGGAGGATGGCTGGCGCTGCCCCGACCCAGGATGCCGCCGGTTTCGAGGTCACGCAGTTCGACCTTGCAGGACTGGGTCGAACTGTCGACCCCCATGACGATCTTCATGGCGCGTTTCCTTCCCTCGAAGCGGCACGGATGAGCGGGGTGTGATGATACGAGCGCTTCATGGGGATCAGGGTGCGCTGCGGTGCGAGAGGAAGCTGCCGTCCTGCAACGAGGCCTCGATATCCTCGAGGCTGCGCCCCTTGGTCTCCGGCACGTAGCGATAGACAAAGAAGAAGGCGAGAACCGAGATCGCCCCGTAGAGCCAGAATGTACCCGAGGCGCCCATGAATTCGATCAGGCTGAGCGTGGTGAGGCTGACGATCAGGTCGGACACCCACATCGAGACAGAGGCCAGACCGGTTCCCTTGCCACGCACCGAGAGCGGGATGACTTCGGAGTTCAGAAGCCAGATCACCACCGACAGGCTGCCGCCATTGAAGGCGATATAGGCCAGCATCGAGACGACCACGACCCATTGCATGGAACCGCTCGGATGACCGCCCATGAAGGCCGCGCCAAGGACGACGAGTGCCACCACCGAGAGCGGGATGAACAGCAGCATCAGGCGACGGCGGCCCATGTGATCGACCAGAAACGTGCCGACAATGGTCATGGCGACCAGCGTGACGCCGACGCCGATGCTGGCCAGAAGCGACGCCGAATCCCCGAAGCCAGACTGGGTGAGAATGGTGGGGGCGTAATAGATGACCGCGTTGATACCCGTCAGCTGGCACAGGATGGACACACCGAGTGCGGCAACGAGAGCAGGGCGTACCCAGGCCTTGCCGAGATCGCGCCAGCTGCCGCTATCGCCTTCATTATCAGCAACAGTGACGATCTGTTCTACTTCACGTGCGGCAAGATGGGCATTGCCGCGAATACATGTCAGTACGCGCCTGGCCTCATCGGCACGGTTTTGCGTGATCAGCCAGCGAGGGCTTTCGGGCATGACCATCATGCCGAAAAACAGGATCAGAGCCGGAATGACGGCCAGCATGAACATCAGGCGCCAGTTGCCGCTGAAGGCGTACCCGATGAGATAGGAGATGAGCTCGCCCCCGGCGATCATCATCTGGAAAAGCACGACCAGAGCCCCGCGGCGTTTTGCCGGGGCGACCTCGGCGATGTAGACCGGCATGATCTGGGTGATGGCGCCTACGGCAAGACCGAGGATGAAGCGGGTAATGGTGAGCGTTGTGGCATCGGGGGCGAGGCTCGTGGCAATCGCACCGAGAATGAAGAGGACGGCAACAGCAAGGACGGTCTTCTTGCGGCCATAGCGGTCGCAAAGGGGACCGCAGCCGAGAGCCCCGAAGATACCCCCCACCAGAATGGCGCTGGTCACGATCTCCTTGCCGAAGGAGCTCAGACCGAAATCAGCGCCGATCGATAGAAGGGCAGATGAGATGATGCCGCAATCATATCCGAAAAGCGTGCCGCCCAGCGCGGCAATCACGACGACGAAAGCCAGAACGCGTTTGGCTGATCCGGGCATTTCCGCAGGCGCGGTCTGGTACCCGTCGCGTGTGATGGACCCGTTTAACTCGATGTTCGACACGGACGACCCTCCGATGGGAAGTAAATTCGAACATCTTGATGTGACGATCGTCGCATCGGCGCAAGAAAGATCTGCTCATATGATCACTAAATCGCTCATATGTGAATTTCCCGTCAGGAAGCCGCTTTGCCCGGGAGGATGGAATGGGACCCGCTGAACGCCTGCTCGCAATAGAAGTGGCGCGCGATTATTATCTGAATGGTCTGAGCAAGATCGAGATCGGCACACGCCACGGGATCTCCCGTTTCAAGGTGGCGCGTATTCTCGAGGAGAGCCTCGAATCCGGGCTCGTGAAGATTCAGATCAATGAGGATCGCACGATCGACTCCGAGCTTTCTGCACGACTCCAGGACGTATACGGCTTGCGCCATGCGCTGGTTCTGAGCGGCCCCTTCGCCGAGATATCGTCCTGCCGGGCGGCGCTGGGCAAGGCGGCTGCCGAACTTCTCGAGGAAGTTGCGACGGAGCAGGACGTGATCGGCGTTGCCTGGGGCCGAACGATCGATGTCGTCGCCGAGGCCATTCATGCTTTGCCGGGCTGTCGCGTCGTTCAGATGACGGGCGTGGCCGGATCGGTCGAAAACAGTTCGATCAATCTCGTCCGGCGTTTCGCCCAGGCCTCCAAAGGCGCCAGCCTGCCGATCTATGCCCCACTGATCGTCTCAGATGAGCAGGCCCGGGCAGTCATCGCCCGCCAGGCCGAAATCAGCGCCGCCATTGCCGAATGGCCCGCAATCACTTTGGCTGTGGTGGCCATCGGCAGCGCATCGGAGGCGGGCTCACAGGTGAGTGCCGTTCTGACAGCTGCCGAGCGTGAGGAATTGAAAGACAAGAATATGGCCTGCGAGATATGCGCCCTGCCGATGGATAAGGACGGTGCTTTCATCCAGACCTCCCTCGCCGAGCGGACGCTCTCCATTCCATTTCCCGTCTTGCGCGCTATTCCCCATGTGATTGCGGTTGCGGGCGGCCCGGACAAGCATCACGCTATTCTGGCGGCCTTGCGCAGCGGCATTGTCACGTCCCTGGTGACAGATCGCGAGACGGCGGCGTTTTTGCTCGGCTGAGCGTTCAGAAACGCGCGATCAGCGCGACGCCAGCGATCATCAGCACGGCACCCGCGATACGATAGGGGTTGAGGCTGTGCACTTCCATGCGCAGCAGCCCAAAATGATCGATCAGCAGGCTGGTCACGAGATTGGCCGTAATCGTCAGTCCGTTGACCGGGCCCGCCCCCAGTTTCTGGATCAGCAGCAGCCCTGCGAAAACAGCCACGGCCCCCGTGATGCCGCCAAGCGGCGCCCACCAGGGCATCGCGGCAAGATCACCCGCGCTGGGAAGCGGGCGCGGCATGCATGCAAACAGGGCGATGGCGAGAAACAGCACGAGCAGGAAAGAGACTGACGTGGCAAGCCACGGATTGACGAGGGATTTCGCCAATGCCCCGTTCATGGTGGCGCCCAGCGCCTGAAGCGCACCGGCAATAAGGATAAAGGGAAGAGCCCAGGCAGCGTTCATGACAACCCCTCAATCGAGAAGGCGACGCCATCGGGCATAGGCTCATGCCGTCTGCGTAGCCGGTGGAGCATGACGCCTGGCAACGCAGGCGCCATTTCCGGGGCTCAACGCAGGATAGGGAAAACGGCTTCGTCGACTAGGATCTAAATCAGACTCCTCGCTGTTTGACCCTGATGTTTCACTGGTTGTTCGCGTCATGCAGACCGAAACGGAACACGGTGCGGCTGTGGAAAGTCTGTCCCGGGTCCAGACGGGTGGAGGGAAATTTCGGCTGGTTCGGACTATCGGGGAAATGCTGTGTTTCGAAGGTCACGGCATCGCTCTGACGGAAAATCAGGCCATTCCCCTCATCGGAGCCATCTAGGAAATTCGAGGTGTAGATCTGCACCCCGGGTTCCGTGCTGGCACAGCTCATGCTCCGACCGCTGCCGGGGTCCCACAGGGTCGCGACCGGTCTGAGCCCATCGGGGCCGGGTGCTCCGTCAATCACCCAGTTATGGTCGTAGCCATGCGCCATGAGTAATTGCGGGTCGCTCTTGCGGATATCCCTGCCGATGGGCTTGGCCGTGGTGAAATCGAAGGGTGTGCCCGCCACAGGTGCGATCGCCCCGGTCGGGATCAGTGTGGCATCTGTGGGGGTATAAGCCCGGGCATTCACCTGAAGCATCTGATTGAAAATCCCGTCCTGCGAGCCTGCACCGGCGAGATTGAAGTAGGAATGATTGGTCAGGTTGAGCACCGTGGGCTTTGTTGTCGTGGCTTTGTACTCGATGCCCAGCGTCCCCTGATCGTCCAGCGTATACGTCACGGTGACGTGCAGCGCGCCGGGATAACCCTGATCGCCATCCGGGCTGACGAGAGAGAGCGCCACCCCGACCTTTTGACCGGTACGGGCGATGTCACGGGCGCTCCAGACACGCCGGTCAAAGCCCTCTTTCCCGCCATGAAGCGAGTTCGGGCCATTATTGACCGGCACGGTGTAATCATGGCCATCAAGGGTAAAGCGTCCTTTTGCGATACGATTGGCAAAGCGACCGATCAGGGCGCCGAAAAACACGCCATTGGCGCGGCTCTTGGCCTCGTATTCGGCAAGGGTCGCATAGCCGAGCACCACGTTTTCACGCTTGCCAGCCCTGTCAGGCACCATGATCCGGGTGATCACCCCGCCATAGGTCATGATCGTGACCTCAAGCCCGTTGGGGGCTTTGAGTGTGTAAGCGCTGACAGCCTTGCCATCGCTCGTTTTACCGAAAGGGGAGGCGGTCATGGTCGCTGCCATGGCGGGAGAAAAGCTCATTCCGGCGGCAAGTGCCAAGGCGGCGGAACGCAGGGCCTTGCGACGGAGAAAGCGACGGGAGAAAGGGGCAGAGCACATGAGAACGCCTCGCTGCCATGCGGCCAAGCCGTCATGGCACAGTGATATGTTACGAAACGTTCATAAACCCGTTATATGGGTACGTCTAATCCGTGTTTGCGTATCCTTTCATAACAGTTTGCGAGAAGTCTCAGCTCACCAGGGGACATCTTTCCCGGCATAATCGCGATAGACCAGCCCTTTTTTAGTGCGATGAGCGATCAGAACGTCCACCACACCAGGAATCGTTTCCTCGATCGAGAAGCGTGCCTGCGCGCCACCCAGTGACGTACGCACCCAGCCTGGGGCGATGAGTGCGAGGGGACGTGACCGGCCGATACGCGCGTCGTAACAGCGCATGAACTGGTTCAGTGCCGCCTTGCTGCCACGATAGAGTTCGCGCTGCCCGCCATTGTTATTGGCGATACTACCCTGTCCCGAGGACATCACCCCTATCAGTCCCTGAGGGCTGACGAGACAATCCAGCGTCTCGATCACCCGCATGGGGGCGAGGGCATTGGTCAGCATGATCTCCATGAAATCCGAGGCGCTGACCTGGCCGATGGGCTGATCGGGCTGAGCATTGGTTGTCCCCGCATTGATGAACAGCATCTCGAAGCGCTCGCCGGAGAGCGTTTGTCTGAGCGCTGCGATCTGGGCGTCGCAGGCGATGTCGAGCCTCTCAGTCATCAGACGGTCAGGAAATCGCGTGGCCAGCTCGGCCAGCCCATCTTCGGGTGTACCGCGTCGTGTGGCGGTAACGCGCCAGCCGCGCATGAGAAAGGCCTCGGCCAGGGCGAGGCCAAGCCCCCGAGACGCTCCCACGAGAAGCAGATGCGGGGGAGGCGGTGCAGACAGGGGTGTTGTCGTCAAGACGTAGTCCTTTGCTGACGCAGGAAAGCAGGGACTCCAAAAGTGGAGGCTGCTCCATGATGGCGCCAGACGCATGAATTGCAGGATATCAATGCATCAAACGCCCCTTATGGAGCGTGGCAGAACAGGAGGCGGAGTCATGATCCCGAAAGATCTCAATCTTCTCGTTGCTCTCGAGGCGCTGCTGAGAGAGGAGAGTGTGCTCAAGGCGGCAGAAGCGCTCGATTTGAGCCCCTCTGCCATGAGCCGGACCTTGGCCCGACTGCGAGTGGCGACAGGCGACGCGCTTCTGGTGCGGGCGGGGCGCAGCCTCGTGCCGACACCCCATGCCCTTGTGCTGCGTGGTCAAGTGCGGGAGGTCACGGCTCGGGCCTGTGCGCTTCTCTCCCCCACCGAGGAAACTTTTGCGCCCAAGACGCTCGAGCGCGTCTTCATCCTGCGCACCAATGACGGGTTTCTCGAAGCCTATGGCACAATTCTAACCGAAGCTCTGCTGGCAGAAGCGCCCACGGTGACACTCGTTTTCCTGCCTCGTCGCGACAAGGAAGCCACTGCCCTGCGTGAGGGCAGGGTCGATCTAGAAATCGGGGTGATCGGGCCGGATGATTTCGGGCCGGAGATGCGTATGAAGCCGCTTTTTCATGATCGCTTTGCGGCCGTGGTGCGTGACGATCATCCCGTGCTTGCGGCGCCACTCACACCGGAGCGTTTCGCGGCCTGTCGGCATGTCGTTACCTCCAGGCGTGGCGCTTTGCGTGGTCCTGTGGATGAGGCTCTTGAGGCCCTTGGGCTGCACCGTCGGGTCGCGGTTGTCGTGCCTGGTTTCGATGACGCTTTGCGCCTCGCGCAAGGGGGCGCGCTGGTGGCTCTGGTCCCGCGCTCATGCCTGACGCACGCTGGAACGAGCGGACTGCACGCTTTCGACCCGCCGGTTGAAACACCTGGAATCACCGTCAGCGTGCTGTGGCATCCGCGCCTGAATGCCGATCCCGCCCATCGTTGGCTGAGGGAGAGGATCATCGCTCTGGTGCGCCAGAAAGCTGGTCCGGATGCCTTCTGATCATGACTGCCGCTCTCGCTGCAATGGCGTTGGGAGGTGGCGCTTTGAGCGTCAGGCCTTTTCGATTTTCTGCCAGGATGGATCGCTCATGTTTCCATGCCCGGACGGCGTGAGGCCACGACCGATCCACGTCTGACCAATGCCGGCAAGGGATCGCGACAGGACAGGTGAGGACCGGTTCGATTGATTTGGGGTTCCCCCTGCCATGGTCTATAAGGCCTGCTTCTTCACATCGGGATGGCGTCGCGTGCTTGCAGAAAAAGTGACGGATGATTTGTTCTCGGCGCTTGATCGCCCGGACCTGCAAAGCCTGTCGGATAAGAGTGTCTTCAATCTCTCCCCGCGTCTGACCCAGGCTTTCACCGTTTCTGCCGACTCCATCACCCTGGGTGCTCTGGCCTTCGAACGCCCGGATATGGCGCCCACCCTTCTCCGTTACGCGCTCGAGTGGAGCTTCCTGCTGCAGGAACTACCCGTGCGGGACAGGCCTCTTGCGGCGATCGTCGCTGCCCGGGTGGCTGCACGGTTCCATCTCCTCGATTGTGAAACGCTAGCGCTCCCGGTCGATTTGGGCTGGCTCGGAGAGTTCGCCGGAGAACATCCGCCCTGTGCAGAGCGCGTCACCGCGCTCTGGCCTTTTCTCACGCAGTTCTGCCCCCAGGCATCGCTTTCTCCCGTCGAGCCCGCGCTGTTGCTCGCGCGGCTCGCGCCGCTCTGGCCGTGGCTTGCTCCGTCTGAGGATCTGATGGCCGATGGTGGGGATGAGCGTCTTGTCATCGATCCCGCAACCGGGCTCAATCGGTACGGATGTTCGCACCGCCCGCGCCCATGGGCGGTGACCTTCTCCTCCTCCACAGCGTCGTCGCTTTCCGAACGCGGCTATCTGGGGGCAGAAACGGCACGACGGAAATTCCTGATCGAGGCGTTGAAAGGGGCATCGGCGCAGCAGGCCTGCGAGAGCGCCTGTCTCTCTGTGCGTGATGGTCTGGCGGCGCTATACGGGCTCGAAGGCCGCGATCATGTTGTGCTTGCTGCATCAGGGACCGATTGCGAACTGGCCGTACTGGCGATCGGGCTCAGGCGTGCGGGCGGAGCGCCAGTGGTCAATATTCTCATCGCCCCCGATGAGACAGGAAGTGGCGTGCCTCTGGCGGCCCAGGGGCGTCACTTCGCATCTGGCACCGCGCTTGGTACACAGGCTGACAAGGCGGAGTTCCTGACAGGCTTTCCCACGGCTACCCGGCTTGTGGGAATCGACATCCGCCACCCGGATGGCAGTCCGCGTGATGAAGCGGAGCGTGATGAGGCGATACGATGTTGCGTATGGGAGCAACTCGCCCTGGGACGTCACGTCATTCTCCATCAACTCGATATGTCCAAAACCGGTCTCGTCGGCCCCCGTGCCGAACTGATAGACAGCCTCATGGAGGCCTATCCGGATCAGATCACAATCGTGGTCGATGCCTGTCAGGCCCGCCTCGCCCCCGAGCGCATCAACGCCCTCGTCCGCAAGGGCATGCTTGTCATGACCACGGGCTCCAAGTTCCTGACCGGGCCTCCATTTTGCGGCGCGGTTCTCCTGCCGCGAACTGAACCCGGCGCCCTGGCCGGTTACACGCTTCCGGGCGGCCTTTCGGCCTATTTCAATCGATGCGACTGGCCCGCAACCCGCCCTCCCACGCCCCTGCGTCGTGGGGGCAATCTGGGGCTCGCCTTGCGCTGGAAAGCGGCCCTGGCTGAGAGCGCCGCTTTCACTTCTGTGCCGCCCAAGCGCATCAGCGACATCCTGCGGCGCTTCGAGACCAATGCGCATGACGTGATCGACCTTCATCCCGCTCTGACCCTGCTTCCCGTGCCGGCTCTTGAACGTTCAAATCTGGGCGGGCAGGAAGTCTGGGATGTGATTCCGACCGTTTTCTCCTTCCTCGTGCAGGATCCAAAGACGCCGGAAAAGCCACTGGCACTGGAAAAGGCGCGCGCACTGCATCGTTGGTTGAACAGCGACTTGTCACCCTGGATCGCGGCATCTCCGCTCGCTGAATTGCTCTGCCATCTGGGGCAGCCCGTGCCCGTGCCGCACCCGGCTCTGGGGGGCGAAAATGCCGGAGCGCTGCGTCTCTGCGCCGGGGCGCGACTGGTTTCGGGTGAGCCCTCCCATGCCGGCATGACCGACACGGTGCGTCTCGCGCGGGAATTTGCCGATATGCGTCGCGTTTTCGACAAGCTTTCTCTCATCCTGCGGCACTGGGACCTGCTCGAAGCGGCTGGCCCTGTCCCGCGCTATGCGCCTCACTCTCATTTCTCGCGAAAGTCTCTGGTATCATGACCCAGCCGAATACGCCTCAATTCAATGATACCGGGGCGACCGCGCCCAAGGCGCACGGTCATTTTCTTGACTCCATGCAACTCCCTTCGGGTGTCACGCGGTTCTGGCTTATTCGTCATGCCATTGTGGAGGAAACCGCCCGGCTGCGTGTCTACGGGTCTTTGGATGTCGAACTCTGTTCCGAGCATCTGGCTCTGCAGGTGCCCTATTATACCGCGCTTGGGCGCAGGCTTCCGGATGAGGCCAACTGGGTGGTCTCGCCCCTCAAGCGCGCGCAGGATACGGCAAAGGCTATTTTCGCAGCCGGGTACGGTGCCCGCACGCTGACTATCGAACCGCGCCTGACCGAGCAATCCATGGGGGAGTGGCATAACCTTCCTCATGAGGAACTGCCGATGAAGCTGCGTCAGACCGCCCATAATTTCTGGTCTCTCTCAGCATCGGAGCAGCCTCCGGGTGGGGAGAGCATGCTGGATGTGTGTGCGCGTGTCGGCCATGCGCTGGATGAAATGGCCGACCATCATGCGGGGCAGGATACGGTGGTGGTCAGCCATGGCGGGGCCATTCGCGCGGCGCTTTCGCATGCATTGAATGTCCATCCTGATACAGGACTGCGCTTCTCCATCCAGAATCTGTCGCTTTCGATCATCGAGCGCATCAATGGTGTCTGGCGTGTGGTGACAGTCAATGAGCTTCCGACCGCACTAGGCGCGGAATAAGCCGCGAAGGATCCCGGGCGGGCGCATGTCGGAGGCTTTGACAGGGATAGGGAGCCTCCGGCCGTTTTCCCAGGCACGGCTCTCTCAACGCGTGGCTGACCCTGTGATGACAGACCTTTGCCATCATTGGTCATTTCTCTGACGTTATAAGGCCGTGGTTCGATACTTTCCTGCTCTTGATCGGGGAACGCGTGGCGTTGATCCCCGTCAGGAGCAAAGAAGATCATGCAAGAAATCACCCCTCCGTCTCTGATGCGTTTTTCACTGCGGGCGTTGCGCG
This sequence comes from Asaia sp. VD9, assembly GCF_037150015.1. Classification (NCBI taxonomy): domain Bacteria; kingdom Pseudomonadati; phylum Pseudomonadota; class Alphaproteobacteria; order Acetobacterales; family Acetobacteraceae; genus Asaia; species Asaia sp. VD9. Next base: position 69,760 of record NZ_JBBCQM010000014.1, read on the forward strand.
CGTTCGGCTTCCTGTCTCTGGTCGTTCCGATATCTGGGGCCTGTGCTTCGGGGTATCGGCAGCCTCCCCCTTCAGGCCCTGATGCCTCTGCCCTTCACGCAGTCGCCATGACCTTTGATGATCTGCCTTACGTGATGCCGCCGGGGGCCTCGCAGCAAGCTAATCGCGCGGCGGCTCTGGCAGCCAATGCGGCTATTCTGAATGCTCTGCGTCGACATGCTGTTCCGGTCACAGCATTCATTAATGAAGACAAGGTGCAGGCGTTGGGTCCGGAAGGTCCACGGCTTCTTCAGCGCTGGAACGAGGGAGCGTTTGTTCTGGCCAATCACGGCTATCATCATTTCGACAGCAACAGGTTGACGCCCGTTCAGGTAGAGCAGGAAATCACGCAAGGGGAGGCCACGATCGGACCGCTTGCGCATCAGGCGGGGCGCACGCTCACGTTTTTCAGGTTTCCGTATAATCATGTCGGGGACACCGAAGCGAAGCGTCTGGCCCTCTCCGATATTGTGCATCGTCATGGGTATCGTCTGGCGGCGACCACGATCGACGTCGAGGATTATCTTTTCAACGACGCTTATGAATGTGCTTTCGCCCATGCGCGAAGCGACGCGATGGAGAAAATCGAGCGCGCTTATCTGGATTATGTCCGGATCGAGATTCCCTATTATCGCGAGCTCGATACCCGCGTCATGGGGCGTGAAATTCCCTCGATCATGCTCCTGCACAGCAACCGGCTGAACGCAGCGGCGCTCCCTGCGATCATTGATATTTTCAGGAAAGACGGAACGCGCTTTATCACTCTGGAAGAGGCCCAGGCCGATCCTGCCTATGCCAGCGAGCCCAGAATGGCTACCGCCTACGGACCGATGTGGGGCTATCGCTGGGCCAGAGAGCGCCATATTGCCGTCAATGGCGCCCTAGAGCCCGAAGCACCCGCGTGGATACGAGGCTACTGCAAGACGAACTGAGTGGTTTCTCTCTAAATTCTTGCCCAGCGCGTGCTGTGTCGAACGGCGTATCTGACAGGGGCCGATAGCGGGAAGTGGCGGCCGATTGCAGCAGAGATTCGGCGCATTGTGACGCAGGTGGGGTGGAAGTCAGAAGATCTGGACGGTCGATTTGAAGCCGAACACATGGGCAGTGCGCAGATTGTTCTGGCCATTCGGGTTGATGAAGATCTGATAATCGGGCGCGATGGCGACGCCGCGCATGACCTGTATCTGATAATTGGCCTCGACGACTGCAGCGTGGGTTTGTACCCCGGTTGCCCGATAAGGAAGACGGGCGATGAGACCCTGGTCCAGATAGGCGGCCTCGGTCGCACTGACGCCGGGTGACATCGCTTCGTACATGCCGATGATATTGAGAGCATCCTCAGGACGAGAGGCAATGAACCCGCGATTGACGACGCCGAAATAGGTTTGCCAGTGACGCAGGGAAACCCGTTTGTCGTTTAGAATGAACCCGGCAAGAATTGTCGTTCCCCTGTCTCCACTGGCCGGGTGACCTGCCTGATGCGGCACCCAGATTTTCTGGTCAGCCTCGAACCAGGTCCCCCAGCTTCTGGGATGTTGTCGCGCCGAGCGCCGGCTCCAGGCAAAACTCCTGCCGTCATCATCCGCATAGACGTCGGCGAGAGGCACATTCATCAGGCGCGCGCCGATCTTGTAATGCCCCGGCAGGCCCTTCTGCGCCCCAAATCGGGGCTCCCACCCCATCTCGACGGGAACCGACTGACCGCGAATGGCTGAGCCGCCGCTGAATTTGAACCCAGAGCGGTTATATTCAGGGCCGAACATGTTCCGCTCAGGAAAATAAACGCCAGTCTGGACATAGGTGTATTGCGAGGGGCGCCCGCGGAAACGCACCCCCCACACACCCGCCGGATAACGGCTGATGAAATCATTGTCGGCTGCGGCGCGCGGTCTGCCGCAAATGGAGTTGTTCACGAAATTGCAGAAGAGCGGTGAGCTCGAGAAATCAGTGAGTTCTGAAACCCGTCCGCCGGCAATCGCGATCCGTCCACCGAGCAGGTTCTCTTCGCCATAGGCCATGACAAGGTGCAAGACGACATTGCCTGCGCCGCCATAGATTTCCGATGAGTGACCCAGCCAGTCGCCAAACATGCGATTCCCGGTCATGCCATAGCGGCTGGTGAAAATGGTGTGCGTCGCAAAGCCAGGAATCCCGGCGAGTTTGGACCAGTCCATGTGCAGGCTGGTATTGACCTGACCCGCACCGCTTGCCCCTTGCCGATATTGGCTGAAACCCGGGGTAGGCTTCGTAGCAGCGCCCGAAAATTCGTTCGTAGTGGACATGAGAAAGGCCACCCCCTTGCTGCGCAACCAGGAAAGAACACCCGCAGGGTCGGGAAAAAGCGCGTCAGGATGCTCGAACGGGGGCACAACGGGCTTGCTTGAGGGATGTGCAGGAAGCGGCTTGTTGACACGGGTTGCTGCATCATAGGTCGCCTCGCCCTGTTGGATCGTCTGGGCACGGGCGATGTCCATGCAGGGAAAGGTGGCCAGTACGGCCAGGACAGGACCAGCAGTTTTTTTCGACAGCATGAGAATTCTCCGCAGCGTCTCGGGGGCGCGGTGTCACAGGTGAGGATGTTGGTCGGGTATTGGCTACTCGCTTTGGCGAACGCGTCCTGGCGGGTCATGCCCTGCTCGAACAGCATCCATGCGAGAGCGATCATTTTCTGAGCGAACCGTAACGGTCGCACTGCGTCCCGACATGGCACAAAGGCGTGATATAAATCACAATTAGTTTGATATCTCTCACAAGAAATGTGTTTTACCGGTTGGAAGTCCAGTAAAAGGGACGATCAGGATTTTTGATCGGACGATTACTTATTGATTGTTCGAACAATTTGAACAGTTAACTTGTTTTATTGTGCATTGATCGTACCGCTACAGAAGTGCGGTTTGATGCGCATGAGCGGAAATAGGTTTCATCGCTATGAAAAATCTCAATCAGACAGCAATCGTAACAGGAGCTGGATCACTGCGTGGCATTGGTCGCCGTACGGCGGAGGCGCTGGCGGCCCAGGGATGGTCGATCGCCGTTCTCGATATCGATGAGGCAGCCGCCCAGAGAACTGCCGCCGCCATTGCCGAGAGCCACAAGGTACAGGCCCGGGGTTATGGCTGCGACGTCACTCAGGCAGAGGCTGTATCCTCGGCGGTCGGGAAGATCGGGCAGGAACTGCCGCCTATCGGGGCGCTCATCAATAATGCCGGCGTCACGTCTCCCATCCGCTTTCATGAGGTTACGGAGGCGGAATGGACTCGCGTCATGGATATCAATGTCCGTGGTGCGTTTCTGGTAACCCGCGCCGTGATCGGCGGCATGATGGAGCGCCGCTTTGGCCGGATCGTCATGCTGTCTTCGGTTTCTGCCGAGCGCGGTGGCGGTGTCTTCGGAGCCGTTGCCTATTCCGCCGCCAAGGCAGGTCTTCTGGGCTTTGCCAGAGCGCTCGCCCGAGAGGCCGGGTCGTTCGGGATTACGGTCAATTCGGTCGCTCCCGGTCTGATCGATACGGACATCACGGCAGGTAAACTCGACCCAGAGCGCAAGGCCAAGCTGATCGCGGATGTGCCCATGGGACGATCAGGGAATACGGACGACGTGGCGGATGTGATTGCCTATCTGTGTCGCCCCGAAACCTCCTATGTCACGGGTGCGACCTGGGACATCAATGGCGGATCGCACATCCATTAGGTGATGCGATTGGGTCATGCCGCCATCGCTCTGCGTGGCTGAATGGAGGTGTGACCTCAGCGCGGGAAGAGCGTTCCGCGAAAACGTGTGACGCTTACCCGCTCCCACGAAAAGCTGGAGAACCGGTACAATGGTTCATCAGGTCACGGCGCCCCTGCTGGGGTCGCTCGTCTGGTCGTCTGCGGTCGCGATCCTCCCGATCCTGCTCCTGTTTATTTTTCTCGGATGTCTCGGCTGGCGGGCCGAGCGCGCCACCCTGGCAGCGCTGGCGGCAGCGCTGCTGATTGCCCTTGCGGTATACGGGGTCGCCCCTGTCCAGTCGCTCAATATCGCCGCCTATGGCGGGGCATTCGGTCTGATTTCGGTAGCCTGGGTCATTCTGAATGCCATCTGGCTTTACGAACTCACGGTCAGAAGCGGGCATTTCGAGGCGCTCCGTCAGGTTTTTGCCAGTATGGCGGGTGCGCCTCCCGTACAGATGCTCCTCATCGCCTTCGGGTTCGGCGGATTGCTTGAAGGACTGATCGGGGCGGGCGCTCCGGTCGCCATCTGTTCGGCCATGCTCGTGGCAATCGGTCTTCCTCCCATGCAGGCGGCCATCTGCACGCTCCTCGCCGATTCAGTGCCGGTTGCCTTCGGCACCCTTGCGCTTCCGATTATCGCCCTCTCTTCGGCAACAGGCCTGCCGGTGACCACACTGGGCGCCATGGTCGGGCGCCAGACGCCCATCCTGGCCATGCTCATTCCGTTCATCCTGCTGATCCTCGTGGGCGGACGCAGAGCCCTGCGCGCGCATTGGCGTATCGCCTTTCTCGCCGGATTATCCTTCGGGTTCACGCAATTCGCCGTATCGAATTATCTCTCTGTCAAGCTGGCCGATGTGATCGCCGCGCTTGTCGCCTCGGCTGTGCTGGTCGCAACGGTGCGTCTCGCGCCCAATGGCATGCACGAGCCGGAAATGACGAGAGAGAACGCAATCGATCCGCGGCGTATGGCGCAGGCACTGGCGCCTTACGGGATTATCATCCTGGTTTTCTCGCTCGCGCAGATTCCCGCGCTCACGCGGGTTCTAGCCGTTGCCACTGTCAGTTTCGACTGGCCGGGCCTTGCCATTCTGTCGCCCGACGGTGCGGCTATAGCGACGCGCTTCAAACTGCCGCTTCTTGAGACGACAGGCACACTGCTCCTTTTGTCTGGCGTGATCACGATGCTTGTTCTGCGCCTCTCTCCACGTCTGGCTCTGCGGGCCTATCGGGATGCGGCCTATCAGATACGCCATGCCGTGATCACGGTGGCGGCGATTTTCGCTCTGGCCTTCGTCGCCAATCTGTCCGGTCAGACACGCACAATGGGTCTTCTTCTGGCGACGCTCGGTCCCACCGGATTTGCGCTGGTATCGCCATTGATCGGTTGGATTGGCGCCGCGCTGACCGGTTCGGATTCCTCGTCCAATGTCCTTTTCGGTGGCTTGCAGACGACGGCTGCACAGGGTGTCGGCATGTCGCCCATTCTTGCAGCGGCGTCCAATTCTTCTGGAGGCGTCGTGGCCAAGGCGATCAGTGTCCAGAGCCTGGCAGTGGCCAGTGCCACGGTTTCCCTGGTTGGCAAGGAGGCGGCAATCCTCCGTCGGGTCATTTTCTGGAGTCTTGGATTGCTCTTGCTGATGTGCGCGATCAGCCTTTTTCAGTCCCTTCCTTTCATCAGCGGATGGGTGGTCCCCTCCCTGCCTGCGGAGCCTGTTCCATGAGTCGGATCATTTCCTTCAGTGCCGCACCCTATGACGGGTGGGAACTGCCAGTCATGCTCGAGAGCCTCGCGCGCTGTGGCGTCACCCATGTCGAGCCAGCCTATATCGTCGGCTATACCGAGCCGTTCGATGAATCGGCTTTCAGCCAGGGGCGCGCTTGCGCTTATCGACGCGCGCTTCATGATGCTGGGATCGGGTGTCTGGCGATGTCGTCCCATATCGATCTGGGGATGCCGGACTCCATTGATATATTCCGGAACCGTATCGATTTCGCTGCGGGTATCGGCGCCAGTATCATCAATACGAATGCGGCGGTCGCTGCACATGAAGCACAATTCTTTCGCAACATGGAGACGCTTGTTGCCCATGCTGAAAAAGCCGGAATCGTGATTGCGCTGGAAAATCCGGGTGATGGCCAGCCCAGCCTGATCAATACCGGAGAGCAGGGAAAAGCCCTGGTGAGCAGGATTGGCTCTCCATGGGTTGGACTCAACTTCGATCCGGGCAATCTGCCCAGTCATGACGCCAGTTGCGATCCGGTAGCGGAGATGCGCGATGCGCTGCCCGCCTGTGCGCATTGCCATATCAAGAATGTGCGCCGTCATGAGGATGGCTGGAGCTTCCATGCGTTGGGAGCAGGGGGGAGTCGGGATGCCGAATGTCTGGCTCTGCTCGCTGAAGTCTCTGCGCTGCCTTTCGCGGTGGAACTTCCCTTGCGTATGCGCCGCGGTATCGATGCTGCGCCCTGGCGCAGGGTGCGGCGTCTCGAACTGGCCTATATCGAAGAAAGGATCAGCGATTCTCTGACTTTTGTTCGAGATATTCTGCCAAGCGAGGTCTCGGTTGCGTGACATCAGGCCTCTGAGCCATGCCGATCGCGCCGCTGGAAGGCGACGCCGAGCTGTGGCGCGGCGTCAAGGTGACGAAAATGTCATTTCCCTGAAATGCGAAAGTCATCTTACCTCGCTTTCGCAAGTTAAACGTTTAACTAACGGGAGCGATGATGCCACGCAGGCCGGGCAAGGTATCGATACGTCATGTCGCTGAAGCTGCGGGGGTGTCCGTTGCTACCGTGTCCAACGTCGTGCGTGGCCGCAAGAATGTATCCGATGCCGTTCGTGCGCGTGTCGAGAAGACGATCGATACACTCGGCTATCTGCCTAATCGTGCCGCCATGCAGTTGCGCGAGGGGCGCAACAGGATCGTCGGTGTGCTCGTGCCCAGCCTCGATAATCCTTTCTTTACTGCGATCATCGCGAGTATCGAAAATTGCGCCCGTCGCGACGGCTACGACATCATCGTGGCCAGTGCTGGCGAGGATAGCGCGCTGGCTTCATCCCGTCTGAAGGCGCTTCTGTCATGGCGACCGGCGGGTATGATCGTTCTGCCCAATGACGATCGTTTTGCCGATGCAGGGCTGCTCGACGCCTCAGGCGTGCCCTATGTCGTTCTGGACCGCCTGCCCGGTGCCAGCGCAGCTGATACGGTGGCCGTTGATAACGAGCAGGCAGCAACCGAAATCGCGGCGCATCTCGCCGGGCTCGGTCATCGGCATATGCTCGTCGTGGCCACCACGCTTTCCCTGGCGAATATCCGCGAACGCTGCGCAGGTATTCTGGCCTATTGCGCACGTGCTGGTCTTCCAGAGCCGCGCGTTCTTGAAGTTGGTCATCACTTCGAGGACGGGCCGCCCGGCCTGACCGAAGCGCTTGCCGGTGCGAACGCGCCGAGCGCCGTGATCGCCCTGACCAATTCCATCACTCTGGGGGCACTGCGTTGCTTGCACCAGAGCGGATACGCCGTACCCGGTGACATGTCGCTTGTCGGGTACGACGATTATGCATGGATGCGTGCCACCCTGCCGCCCATTACCGCCATCTGCCAGCCGGTGGATGCGCTGGGCGCCGAGGGCTGGTCGCGCCTCATGCTGCGTATTGCGGGCGAAAGCACTGCCCCCCTGCAGGTCAGACTGGCCTGCACGCTGGTGGTGCGCGGGTCGACCGCACCCCCCAGAACAGGAAACCTGTCATGAACAAGCTCGGACTCCACGCATTTGTCTGGACCGCTGGCTGGACGCCTGAAGACGCCGCCATGGCCATCCGCTCGACGGCGGAACTCGGCTACGATCTGATCGAGGCCTCGACCATGGACCTCAAGGCCTTCGACGTGCCCGCAACGCTGCGCGAACTCGAGGCCAATCGTCTTGGCATCACCATGTCCTTCGGCCTGACCGCCGATATGGATATCTCCTCGGGCGACCCCGAGCGTATCCGTCGGGGAGAGGCGCATCTGCTCGATGCCATTTCCCTCGCCCGGGATGTCGGGGCGACCCATGTCTGCGGCATTCTCTATTCCGCTTTCCAGAAATACGCGACGCCGGTGACGGCAGAGGGCGTGCGCGGCTCTATCGAGGTGGTGCGTCGCGTCGCTGAAAAGGCGCAGGCCAGTGGCATTACGCTGGGCATGGAAGTGGTCAATCGCTACGAGTCCAACGTGCTCAATACGGCACGCCAGGCCATTGCCTATGTGAAACGCGTCGAGATGCCCAATGTGAAACTGCACCTCGATTGCTATCACATGAATATCGAGGAAGCGGATTCTGCCGAGGCCATCAGGGAGGCGGGCGATCTGCTGGGCTATTTTCATACCGGGGATTCGCATCGCGGCTATCTCGGCTCGGGCTCGGTGGATTTTCCGAGCATCTTCCGCGCGCTGGAGAGCATCCAGTATCAGGGGCCGATCACTTTCGAATCCTTCTCCTCTGCGGTGGTCGGTCAACCGCTCGAAGGGATTCTGGGCATCTGGCGCAATCTCTGGGAGGACAGCCGTGATCTCGCGGCCCATGCCAAGGCCTTCACTGATGTGCAGATGAAATCGGCACGCGAAGCGCTCGGTCGCCAGAAGCGCTGAACGCGCGGCTTTTCTCCCGAACCCCATCCCGTCACGCGGGTGTCCCGACGACGCCCCGTGACGCTCTGAAAAGGTCGAGATCATGACCCTTTCCCGCCGCGGTTTCATGGGCGTCGCCGCCAGCCTGACCGCTCTCTCTCCCTTCGCTTCCGCGCGCTTCTCCGGTGCCCATGCCGAAGCGGCCCAGACAAAAATTGCCATCGTCGCCAAGATTGGCGGCATCCCGTGGTTCAACGCCATGGAGCGCGGTATCCAGAGCGCGGGCAAGGAGACCGGCTGCAACGCCTGGATGATCGGTCCCACCCAGGCCGACGCGGCCCAGCAGGTCAGTGCCATCGAGGATCTGATCGCCCGCAAGGTCGATGTGATCGGTGTCGTGCCCAATGATGCCAGTTCACTGGTCCCGGTTCTACAGCGTGCGCGTGCGGCGGGTATTCATGTGATCAGCCATGAAAGCCCCGGCCAGCAGGGCGCGGAGTGGGATCTCGAATTCACGACCCCTGCTGCGGATGGCGAACGCCATATGGAGGCGCTGGCAAAGGCGACAGGCGGCAAGGGGGGGTACATCATCATTGTCGGGTCTTTGACCGTTCCCCAGCACAAGATGCGCGCCGATGCGGCTATCGCGCTGCAGAAGGCCCGATATCCCGACATGCATCTGATCGGGGATCGTTTTGGCTGCGGTGAAAGCGTGGATGACAGTTATCGCACCGTCATGGACCAGTTGCGCGCTCATCCCGATCTGACCGGGGTGCTTGCTTTCGGGTCGCAGGGGCCGATCGGGGCCGCGCGTGCGGTCGATGCACGTGGCAAGATCAGAAGCGTTTCGGTGGTCGGACCGTTCTCTCCGGGGCAGGGGGCGAAATATGTGCGCTCCGGCGCGATACGCTGTGGCTATATCTGGAACCCGCTTCTGGCCGGGCAGACCTTGGTGCGTCTGGGCATGATGATGGCGACCGGCAAGCCCATCACCAACGGTATGGACCTGACCGATATCGGTGCCTTGCAGGTCGATCCGGCGCAGCGCAGCATTCTTGCTCCAAAGATGCAGATCATCGATCGATCGACCATCGATGCGCTGGTGGCGCTGGGGCTGTGACCGACGCAGTCTTTCTGGAACTGCGCCATGTGCACAAGACATTCGGCAGTTTCCAGGCGCTGCGCGGGATCGATTGGGATGTGCGCGAAGGCGAGATCCATTGTCTCGTGGGCGAAAACGGATGCGGCAAATCCACGCTAATCAAGGCGGTATCGGGGGTACACGCTCCCGACCCGGGCGGGGAGATCCGTATTGGCGGTCGGAATGTGCTGCCGCTCGATCCGATGCGCGCCCGTGCACTGGGCATTCAGGTGGTGTTTCAGGATCTGGCTCTTTTCCCCAATCTGAACGTGGCCGAGAACATCGCCTTCGATGCCAATCTGGGGCGTGGTTTCAGTCCGCGCGCTGCGATCCGGCGGAAGGCGAAGGAAATCCTGTCCCGTCTTGGGCATGATCTGCCTCTGGAGTGTCCGGTGGATGCGCTGTCGATTGCCGAGCGGCAGATCGTGGCCATTGCGCGCGGCCTTGCGGGTGAGGCGCGTTTGATTTTCATGGACGAACCCACGGCGTCGCTCACACGCGCCGAGGTGCGCCGCCTGCTCGATCTGGTGCGCAAGCTCTCGGCGGAGGGGATTGCGATCGTCTTCGTTTCGCATCGGCTCGATGAGGTCTCCGCCATTGCCGAGCGTATTACGGTGATGCGCGATGGACGGATGGTGGGCACGTATCCTGCATCCGGTCTCGACCAGAGAACGCTGATCCATCTCATGACCGGTATCGAGATCGCGACCCATCATGCTCCCCGCGATTGCAGTGCCCGTCCCGCCCTGCTGGAAACCCGCCAGCTCACGCGCAAGGGCGAGTATGAGAACGTCTCGATCACCCTGCATGAGGGCGAGGTTCTGGGCCTGACAGGCCTTCTGGGTGCCGGACGGACGGAATTTGCCCTCTCGCTTTTTGGCATGACCAGACCAGATTCCGGGAAAATGCTCGTGCATGGCCAGGAATGTCGTTTTCGGACCAATCAGGATGCTCTGGCGGCGGGTCTGGCTTATGTCTCTGAAGACAGGCTCAATCTCGGGATCAATGCCGAGCAATCCATCGTCGATAATCTCGATATTGCCGTTCTGCCAAGTCTGGCCAATCGTTTTGGCATCATCACCGATCGGGCGCGCGTACAGCTCGCCCGGGACTGGGTGGCGCGTCTGAATATCAAGGTCAATTCGGTTCAGGATGCCATCAACACCCTGTCGGGTGGCAATCAGCAGCGCGTCATTCTGGCACGCTGGCTCGCATCCCATCCCAAGATTCTCATCCTCGACAGTCCTACAGTGGGGGTGGACATCAAGAACAAGGAGGGGATCTACGCCCTGATCCGCGAATTGAGCGCCCAGGGCGTGGGCATTCTCGTGATCTCGGACGAGATGATCGAGCTTTTTGCCACCTGTGATCGCATCCTGCATATGCGCAATGGCCGTATCGCGGGTGATTATTCCCCGGCACACATCACAGAACAGGCGCTGGAGGCGCAGATCTATGCCTGATTTTGCCACGCTGCGCAGTCGGCCCGAGTTCTGGCTGTCCGGGGTGATCGTCATTTTCGGTGCAGCCCTGTCCCTGTCGACGCCAAGCTTTCTCAGCCTGTCGAATTTCGTCGATCTGACCGAAAGCTACGCCGTGCAGGCCATCATGGCTACGGGGCTTTTCGTCGTGCTCATTGCTGGGGGGATCGATATTTCCTTCGCGGCCACGGCTTCGGTGGCGCAATATGTATCGGCGCTTCTGGCCACGCATTATGGGCTCTCGCCCTTCCTCGTTATCCCCGCTGGGCTTGTCGTGGGAACGGGGCTCGGCTTTTTGAACGCCGCGCTGATCCATTATGCGCGTGTCAATTCCATCATTATCACCATCGCCACCATGAATGTGTATTTCGCCCTGCTGATGTATGCGACGGGCGGTCACTCCATCTATAACCTGCCCGAATGGTGGAGCGAGCGCGTCACCTTCCTGCAATTCGAGACATCGGGGGGCGATCTCATACGCATCACTTTGCCCATCGTGGTCATGGTGGTGTCGCTCCTGTTGTGCTGGGTCCTTCTTACCCTGTCCAGAACCGGCAGGCAGCTTTACGCCATGGGCGGCAATGCCGAGGCGGCGCGTCGCATCGGCCTGAATATCTCGAAGCTGCAGTTCTTTGCCTATGGCTTTGCCGGTTTCATGGCGGCTCTGGCGGGGCTGGTTCAGGCCAATCGCGTGGGTGAAGCCGTGCCGAATGCGCTTTATGGCACGGAATTATCGGTCCTTTCCGCCGCCGTTCTGGGCGGCGCATCGCTTCTGGGCGGCGTGGGGACGATCGGCGGGATCACGCTCGGTATCCTGCTGCTCGCCATCATCCAGAACGGGCTCAATCTGCTCGATATCTCACCCTACTGCTTCGAGATCATCACGGGCGCGATCATTCTCGCTTCCACGACGCTCACTGCCCTTTCGGTCCAGAGCCGCAAGCGCTCCCGGCTCGTTGAGGAAGCGCCTATCCCGGAGCAAGCCCATGTCTGAAAATCTGCCCGTTACCGGCAATAAGACAGGACATTCCGCCTCCATGACCGATCTTGCCGCTCCGTTCCGGCGGCTGTTTCCTGCGCGTGTGTCGGGGCAGGCTCTGGCCGCGCTGGCGCTCGCCATCGGGTTCAGCCTCATCGTGCCTGGGTTTTTCAGCCTCGGCTCCATGCGCTCCATGATGTTCCAGCTCCCGCAACTCGGTCTTCTGGCGCTGGCCATGGCGATCCCGATGATGTCGGGCGGGTTGAATCTGGCCATCATCGCGATTGCCAATGCCTGTGGCCTCGCCATGGTGACGGTGCTCGGCCATCTGCCTTTGGCGGGCCATGGCGCGGGCTATGTCGGGTTCTGCATCGTGATCGCTCTTATGGTGGGGGCGGTGCTGGGGACGGCGTTGGGAGGCGTGACCGGATGGCTGATTGTGCGGACGAAAGTCCATCCCATTCTGGTCACGCTGGGAATCATGTCGATTGTCGAAGGCACGAGCATCTGGCTGACGCGTGGTGAAGTGGTGTCGGGACTGCCTGCCCTTTATGGTCAGATCGGCAATGCCTCACTGGCGGAGATACCGCTGGCCTTTCTCGCCTTTCTGGCGGTGGCGGGCGTGGTGCATCTTCTGCTTCAGCATACGGCTTTCGGGATTTCGATCCGCATGATCGGGTCGAATGCACTCGCCACGCGCTATTCGGCGGTCAATGTCGATCGCGTAACGATCAGGATCTACGCGCTTTCGGGTTTCCTGTGCTTCTGCGCCGCCTGCCTGATGCTGGCGCGATTCAATTCGGCCAGCGCGGCTTATGCCAAATCCTATCTGCTGGTCACGGTTCTGGCCGCTGTTCTGGGCGGGGTCGATCCCAATGGCGGTTTCGGACGGGTGACAGGGCTGGTTCTGGCCATGATCATGCTTCAGCTGATTGCGACCGGGTTCAATCTGCTCGGCTTCAGCGATTATCTGACGCTCGCCATCTGGGGGCTGGTGCTGATCGGGGTGGCCTGTGCCCAGTCCATGGTCAAAAAGAGGCGCTGAGAGCGCCCCTTGACGACCTGAATCGTCAAAAGGGCGGCGACTCTGACTCCGACCGCCCTGAGGGTTTCATTCATTATCGGCAGAGGGCATTGTTTCCGCCGGAATGAGCGACACATAGGGCTGAACTGCGAGACGCGCCGCGTGATCGGCCTTCGCCGCCTCGAGCAACTCCGGATTGGTTGCGAGGTCGAGCCCGGTCAGGGCCATGATTTTCGCCACATGCACCATGCCTTTATGCGCCACCGAAGACTGCCCTTGGGCGGTCATCTGCCAGGAATGGAGCTGGGTACCGATAGCGCAGGTTGCGCCAAGCGCCTGAACGGTGGGCACGGTCCAGCTCACATCGCCTACATCGGTTGAGCCGAGTGACGAGCGATTGCCCCCGGCAGGCAGAACGAAATCGGCGAGCGGCTTGTCCAGATCGGGTCTGGCGCCAGCATGATGGAAGGCGGCAATGATGTCGCTTCTGGGGAAAGTGGCCTGCATCTTGCGGGCGAAATCACGGTCATCCTCATCGAATGGCGGCGGTCCAAGACGCTCGACATGACCCTGCATGGCGGCTTCGAGCGGGGGGCAGGGCAGGATATTGGCCATGGCGCTGATCACGCGTTCTTCCACCTGTGTTTCCGTCATCAGCGCGGCACCCTGGGCAATCTTGCGCACACGCTCCGTCAGCGGCACCAGATCGGCCAGATCGAGCGTCCGTACCACGTAGCGTATGGTGGTTTTCGCCTGCACGACGTTGGGCGCAGCGCCACCTGCATCGAGATAGGCGTAGTGAATGCGCGAGCTGGGCAGCATGTGCTCGCGCAGATAATTCACACCCACATTCATGAGCTCTGCCGCATCGAGGGCGGACCGCCCCAAGAAGGGTGCAGCCGCTGCATGGGCGGCTTTGCCGGTAAAGGTGAAATCGAGACGGATATTGGCGAGGGAGGAGGGGGGAAACACGCCGGTGAAAAACAGAGGATGCCAGGAGATCGCGGCATCGACATCATCGAACACGCCTTCACGCACCATGAAGGCTTTGCCTGCACCTCCTTCCTCGGCGGGGCAGCCATAATAGCGCACGCGTCCCGGCAGATCATGCGCGGCAAGAAAATTCTTCAATGCCGTAGCAGCGAGCAACGCGGCGGAGCCCAGCAGATTATGGCCGCAGGCATGGCCATTCCCATTGCCGGGGAGCGGGGTGTGTTCCATGACCCCTGCGGCATTGGTCAGGTCGGGAAGTGCATCATACTCGCCCAGAAAGGCGATGACGGGTCCACCCTGGCCGGCCTCACCCATGACGGCGGTGGGCATGCCGGCGACGTTGCGTGTGACACGAAACCCTTCTTCAGCCAGTTTCTCGGTATGGAGCGCACAAGAGCGGACTTCCTCGAAATTGGTCTCGGGCACTTCCCATACTGCATCGCTGAGCGCGATCAGGCTTGAAGCGCGGTCATCGACAAAGGAGAGGATGGCATCGGTATTTTTCATGAGAAGAAAATCCTTGTCGGCGGAAGAGGAAGGCAGGCCCAGCGCGTGCGGAAGAGTGCCCTCAGGGGATGTCAGAACCCAATCTTGGCTGGGCGATGTCACAAGGCACGATCGGGCAGGGGGGAAAAGGCGCTTGGCCGATGCCCTTGCTTCATGAGGTGGCGCAGGCCCAGATAGGCCAGAAGCGAGAGGGGCGTCAGCACACCGATCATCCAGGCAGGCACCATGGCATCATGGAAACGGGCGATCAGCAACACGGTTATCGGCTGTGTCAGGCCGCCGAAAACCGAGACGGCTACGGCATAAACGAGGCCAAAGATAAAGGCGCGGCTATGGTCGGGAATAGCGTCGAACAGCAAGCGCCAAACGGGGGCGATGAGCAGACCCGAGGAGAGAAAGATCGTGACGTTCAGGCCGATCTGGGTCCAGAGCCCCGGATAGGTGATGGAAAGCCCATAATAGACCATGCAGAGCGGCGTGCCGATGAGGGAAACCCAAAGCACGAAACGCATCGGATCGGGATTGCGATTGGCGATACGCATACCGGCGATGACCGCCGTAACGCCGCAGATCAGGCCGATGGTCATGGCGAACATGGCGATACCGGGCGGCAGATGCAGCACCGCAATGGCGTAGCTGACACCGAATGTGCGCAGGTAATTGGTGATGGTCCCGCAAATGATGAGTGCGAAGACCAGCAGGATTTTGGGCGTGATCAGCAGGCGCAGCGTTGCGCCAAAAGGATGGGGCTCGTGATGCGTTGTATGCGCGGCAGGGATTTGTCGACGCAGCCAGAATCCGAACGGGAGTATGGCCACGCCGATGACAAACGGGACGCGCCAGCCCCAGTCATAAAGCGCATCATGGGAGAGGACGAGCGAGAGGATCAGCCCAAAGATCACCGCCACCAGCATGCCCAGAATCTGCGTCACATATTGCATGATGCTGATAATGCCGCCTTTGCCTGGAGGCGCGGCGTCATACAGCATGGCGGTAGCCGGACCGACCTCGCCGCCATCGGAAAACCCCTGCATCATGCGCGCCAGAACAATCATGAAAGCGGCGATGATGCCGATCGCGCCCGTTGGCGGGGTGGCGGCGAGAAGCAGCGAGCCTACTGCCATGATCACAAAAGTCAGCATGAGTGCGGCCTGATGGCCATGGCGTCTGGCATAGATGCCGACGCAGAACGCGCCCAGAGGCCGCAGGAAAAAACCGGCGCCAAAGGTGATGAGCGCATCGAACAATCCGGCCAGACCGCTGCTATGCGGAAAAAAAGCCTTGGCGATCATCGGCGCAAAAAACGCGTAAGCCATGAAATTATAGAATTCGAGAAAATTTCCGACACAGGCGGCCATGATGATCCGCTTTCTGTCCTGTTCCGATCCTGTCATGGCGTCACTCTCCTTGCGGGTGGGGGCGTTCAGTAGGTCAGGCCGATCCGACCGCCGATAAAGCGCGGCGGGCCGGGAATGCGGAAATAGGTCGTGGTCGATTGCGAACTCGTGGTGAAATGCTCCCTGTTCAGGATATTCGACGCATAGAGTGTGGCTGTCCACGGTCCTTTGAGCGGATGCACAGTGAGATGCGCGCCGAGCAAAAAATAGGCGGGAAGCTGATAGGGACCGGTGCCGCCCGGCACCATGGATTGTGCGGATCGGAAATTCCAGTCGATCCCGGCCTCTCCCTCATAGCGCTTGAGGAAGGCAATACGATAATCGCCAGAGCCATTAAGGGTCAGTTTTGGGTTCATGCCTTCTGTACCGGCATAATCGGTGTAGATGGGCGCCCATATGCCCGTGCGTGCGTATTGGGCATTGACGGCAGCAGCGTTGATGGCCTGGAAGCGCTGGTATTTGCTGCGCAGATAGCCGAAATTCTGCGTCAGGTAGACATGGCGTATCGGATTGATTTCGGTATTGAACTCAATCCCCCAGATCTCTGATTTCGGGATGTTGTCAAAGCGTCCGAGAGGACCATAGCTGGGCACGACATAGGTGCCGAGATATTGCTGGTCGTGATAATCGTAATAAAAGGCGGCTGCATTGAGCCGGAAACGATTGGGAATGAGATCGGCCTTGAAGCCGAGTTCATAGGCCAGCACGGTTTCGGGTTTGAACGGGTCGAGCTGCCCCTGCACGACCGTATTATTGGCGGTCATACCGCCCGGCTTCATGCCCCGGCTGACCTTGAAATAGGTCATGAGGTCTTTCGTAGCCTGAAATTGCAGGCCCAGCGTGCCGGCAAACTGGTTCATGTTGGACCCGGTAGACTGGAACTGCAGGGAGCGACGTCCGAACTGGACCGTACGCAAATTCAGCAATTGTCGGTCATCAGCCTCATGGGTCAGCCCGCCGATCAGCGTCAGGCGATAGGGCAGCTTGTAGGCCAGATGCGCGAATTGCGAGAATGTCTGCTGGTTCTGGCCGAAGGATGTTTCCTGAAGATAGCCGCGTGTGGGCACGTAATCGGTGAAATCGAAAAAGGACTGCTGCGTCATGCGCACGCGGTCGTAATAGGCGCCGATCACCCAGTCGAGCGGCCGGTTCTTGCGGGATTCCAGACGCAGTTCCTGCGAGAAGCTGTTGGCGACGATATTGCGGTAGTTATCGCCCGTGGCCCAGAGCGTGCCATCCTGATCGGTATATTCGCCCACGCGCTCGGTTTCGAAGGCGCTGATGCTCCTGAGTGTCGCAAAGCCGAAATCATGCGATGCCTTGAGATCGGCCCCCCACATTGTATTGTGCTCGCTGGGCTTCAGATTCGTCGGGCGGCCGATCAATCTGGCGAGACGCGTATTATAGTCCCATTGGGCCTGCTGGTAGGTGAGGGGCGGGTAGGGGCGCGTTGGCAGGAAATTCACGACGGGTTTGGCTGCGACGACCTCGGAATCATCCTGGACCCAATGCCCGCTCAGCATGATTTCCGTATGCTCTTCCGGCCGCCAACGCAGTTTGGCGCGCAGCGCGCCCAGATTTGCATCCCCCAGATGGGCGCCATTGCTCGGATTGGTCTGCCAGCCGCCGCCTTGCATGGTCTGCCCCGCGATCCTGAAGCTGAGCTTGTCTGTCACGATCGGACCGGACACAAAAAGATTGGTGCGGCTGCGGGCGTAGGAGGCAATATCCTGTGAAACCCCGCCATGCCAGTCATCGGTCGGGTCATTGGTATGAAATGCCACTTCTCCCCCTGTATCGGCCTGGCCATGAGCAAAACCGACCGGCCCGGGCTCGACGGCGGCGCCGGCGATATCGAACATCATGCCCGAGGCCATGCGCGCCAGGGGATAGGCGACGTCGTCATAATAGACGAGAACCGAGGACATATTGTTCTGGGTGTAGTCGTTCAGCCCTATGCCGCGCAGGAAGAAATTGGTTGTACCTGTGCCGTTCACGCTCTGAACGGTCAGGTTCGGGGCCACGCGGGGCAGATCGAGCAAAGACACCACTCCCTGACGCGTCAGGGTCTCGGCCGTGATATGGGTGGTGGCATCGGCTTCATGCTGGGCTGCGGTAAAATGGAAGCGCCGTCGTGCTGTGGTGACCGTCAGCGTTTCGTAGCCGCTTTTCATTGCCCCGGGACGTGATGCCCCGGGACGTGATGCCCCGGGACGTGATGCCCTGGGACGTGATGTCGCATCCCGTGCGCTGCGGTTTCGTGACGATGCAGGGGCTGAGGTAGGGGCAGATACCCTGGTCGCGGGAGAGGCGTGCCGCGAAAGCGCCTTGTGCGCCCCGTGCCCGCCCCCGGCAGAAGCAGCCTGATCCTGAGCCTGGGCCTGAAAGCTGAGAGCTGGTGTCAGGGCCGTCGCTATCAACAAAAAGAAGGATGAACGGCACCACAGGGCCTTTTGGCGCGTCTGGAATGGCTTGTCTGTCATCGTGCTTCCTGCCGGTTATTATTAGTGCAGGCGGCGGTAACACCTGCCGCCCGAGCGGGCTGTAGGAAAATAATGAAAGCAAAACGTTTCGTTATTGAAGCG
This sequence comes from Asaia sp. VD9, assembly GCF_037150015.1. Classification (NCBI taxonomy): domain Bacteria; kingdom Pseudomonadati; phylum Pseudomonadota; class Alphaproteobacteria; order Acetobacterales; family Acetobacteraceae; genus Asaia; species Asaia sp. VD9. The sequence goes on from NZ_JBBCQM010000014.1 coordinate 88,232, forward strand.
AAATAAGGTTATGCTGCGTCAACCGTCTGGTTGTCGAAGGAGCGGGCAGGGCATGGTGACTGGATCGAGGCTGCATCGGCGGCTCAAACTGCGCCATCTGCATCTGCTGGAAATGCTGAATGCGACGCGCAGCATGCGCCTGACCGCGCAGAGGCTGAATATCTCGCCCGCCGCTGTCTCGAAATCCTGTATCGAGATTGAAGCCCTGCTCGGTCAGCGCCTGTTCGAGCGTGTGCATGGCCGCCTTGTGCCCCTGCCAGGACTCGAGCGCGTCTTGCTGGCGGCGCGGCGGATCGATCATGAGTTGCAGGCGCTGAGTGAGGATTTCGCGCGTGAGACGGCCCTGCTGCATGGCAAGGTCCGTATTGGCTTGCAGGCTCCGATGCTGGAGAGACCGCTTATCGCCTGGGTGTCGCGCATGAAGCGCGAGCAGCCTTTCCTCACTATAAGTATTGAATATGGCATGCGTCAGCGTCTGCTCGATGATCTGCATGCCAGCAGGCTCGACATGGTGGCGATAAATCTTCTGGGAGTTGCTGTGTCGGGGCGTTTCGAAACCCGGACGCTCTGCCTGGAGCACTGTCTGGTTCAGTCTGACGGGGAGTTACTGACCGTCTCTGCGGTTCTGGATGGCTGGGCGCATTACGCTGACCGCGTGTGGTTGCTCCCCGTCAAGGGCATGGCGATGCGCGATCGCTTCGAACAGGTCCTCCAGGCGCGCGGCCTGTCCCTGCCCGATCGTCTGGTCGAGATCAGCGTGCCCAGCAGGTTGGAGGAATTGCGTGAGGCCTGCGACGCCGTCGCTCTCGTGCCCGTCTCGCTTCTGTCGGAGTCGCAGCTCTCACGCCTCCCTGTCCTGGAGGGAGGGCTGCCGGGGGATGATTTCTTCATGGAGCACGGCATTGCCTGGGCGCGCGGCACCGTGCGCACTGCGCCTGTCGCCTATGCGCTCGCGATCATGTCGAGCCTGCCTGATTCCTTCCGGACAGGGGAGGGAGGTGAGCAGGTTTTCTGATGCGAGGTATCGGACAAAAAATGGTGAAGTATTGCGGGATAATGAAATCGTGATGAAGGAAAAGAAAGGTACCTGACGCACATTACCCACCCTTTGAGTTGTCAAGCCGGACAACCCCTCTCTCGGATCAAGGAGGGTTTACTGGTCTGACGGTCTCGTAGCTCCATCGGCTTTCGGCGTGGCGGGCCCGGATACCGGGCAGAGCCTATCCGGGGGCGTAGCGTGAGGATGTCCCGTGCGACGCGTTGTTCCTTTATTATGCACCCTTGCTGGCCTGGTGATCGGTCTGCTCGGTGTGGGTCTGGCCCTGGGCGGGGTGTATCTCGCCTGGCTCGGCGGAAGCTGGGCCTATATCGCCCTCGGCCTGCTCATGGCCTGTGTCGGGTTCCTGGTCATGGCCCGACGGACCATCGCCCTTCCCCTGTCGATCCTCCTGAGTCTGGTCGCCGCTGGGTGGGCTTTCGGCGAGGTGGGGGATGTGTTCTGGCTCGTTCTGCCACGCGTCGGGGTCTTTCTCGTTTTGCCCATCGTTGTGGGCGTGCTGGCGCCTTTCTTCGGCGCCACAGAGCGTGGCCCTGTTGCAGGGGGCGGGCGTGCTGGTGCATTGCGCTCCGGAGGCGTCCCTCGCGCCTGGGGCATGGGCATTGCCGCGATCTATGCCATCATTTTCTGTGGCATCATTCTGGGCGTGTTCCAGCCTCATGCGGAGGTCACGGCAGAGGCCTCACAGCAGCCCAAGCCCGATGGGGCTCTGGGGCAGCAGAACGGCAATGACTGGCCTGCCTGGGGCCGCAATCTGAGCGGTGACCGCTTTGCGCCCTATACGCAGATCAACGCGCAGAATGTGACCGATCTCAAACTCGCCTGGACCTTCCATACAGGGGACCTCGCCATTGACGGGTCTGAGTACCAGGTCACGCCGCTCAAGATCGCCGATACGCTCTATCTCTGCACGCCTCTGAACAAGGTGATTGCGCTCGATCCGGTTTCGGGCAAGCAGAAATGGCGTTTTGACCCGCATATGCAGGTGACGCGCGGCAACAAGGGCTGGAAGCGCTGCCGTGGCGTCAGCTATGCCGATCTCACGACCATGTCGCTGCTGGCGCCTGATGCGAAAGCGTTTGGCCCGGAGGAAGCTCCTGCGTCTGCCGACCAGGCCTCCCCCGTGGCAGCGCCCGCTGCACCGCCCGAAGAAACCGCGACGCCCGCGCCTGTTGCCATCACGGCGGAAACCCCCTGTGCGCGTCGTATCGTCAGCACGACCAACGATGCCCGCCTCTTTGAACTCGATGCCACGACCGGAGCGCTCTGCGAGGATTTCGGCGATCATGGCATGGTCAATCTGCTCGAAGGGCTCGGCCCGACGGCACCTGGCTCCTATTATCTGACCTCCGCCCCGCTCGTGGCTGATGGCGTGATCATGGTGGGTGGCAAGATCAACGACAACATGACCGTCGGTGAGCCCTCGGGCGTCATTCGCGGCTATGATGTGCGCACGGGCCGACTGGTCTGGGCCTGGGATGCCTCGCGTGGCAACAAGGACAGCCGCCCACTCCCCGCTGGACAGATCTATGCCACCGAAACCCCGAATTTCTGGGGAACGGCCTCCTATGATCCCAAGCTGGGCCTTGCCTTCATTCCCATGGGCAATCAGACGCCGGATTTCTGGACCGGTAATCGCCATGACTATTCGGACGAATATACCGACGCAATTCTGGCACTCGATATCCGCACGGGCCAGGAACACTGGCATTTTCGTACCGCCAATAACGATATGTTCGACTATGACGTGACGTCGCAGCCGATCCTGTACGATATGCCCGATGGCAAGGGCGAGACCACGCCGGTCGTCGTTGCTCTGACCAAGCGCAGCCAGATTTTCGTGCTCGACCGCCGTACAGGCAAACCTGTCGTGCCTGTGACCAATCGCAAGGTCGCGACTGACGGTATGCCCGGCCAGCGAATCAGCCCGGTTCAGCCCTATTCCGCTCTCTCCATTGGCGTCGATCCGCTGAAGGAAAGCGATATGTGGGGCGGTACGGTGTTCGACCAGCTCTATTGCCGCATTGCTTTCCGGAAGATGCGTTGGGAGGGGGAATTCACCCCGCTGAGCGACAAGCAGAAAACCCTGATCTGGCCCGGCTATTACGGTGGCTCGAACTGGGGCGGCGGGGCGCTTGACCCGCAAACCGGTGTGCTCGTGGTGAACGACATCCGCATGGCAATGTGGGGACAGTTCATCAAGCGCGAGGACGCCGCCCATGCCGGCCTCGTTCCCTCGACCGAGGGCGAATATTCCGAGCAGCTCGGCACCCCTTGGGGCGTGGAGCGCTCCATGTTCGTTTCTCCGCTCGGTGCGCCGTGCTTCAAGCCTCCTTATGGCTCGCTCACAGCCATCGATCTGAGGACGCAAAAGACGCTTTGGCAGGTGCCGGTTGGCAGCATCCAGGACGCCGCCATTCATGGCGTGTTCGGCCAGAAGGGGATCATTCCGCATCTTTACATCCCGGTTGGCATGCCCACGTTGGGGGGGCCGATGCTGACACAAGGCAATCTCGCCTTCTTCCATGGCTCTCTTGATAACTACCTGCGTGCGTTCGATCTCCGCTCCGGCAAGGAAGTCTGGCGCGAGCGTCTGCCTGTCGGGGGGCAGGGTACGCCCATGACCTATGTCGAACAGGGCAGGCAATATGTGCTGGTGGTCGCGGGTGGCGCGACGCGTACGGGCACCAATGAAAACAAGGGGGATTACGTCCTGGCTTATGCTCTCCCGGCAACGCCCTGACGGTTTCTCTCGTTCCCCTGCCGTTTTGACGCGGCAGGGGAGCCCCTTCGAGGTTCCAGTTTCATCACGGATCCTCAGTCAGGCCCGCGCTCTGCCGGGTCTGATACCCAGGGGATGATGCCGGGTAACGCTGCGGCAGATGCACTACCGCAACAAGGTCCGGCCCGGCCCATACTCCCTCGGGATTGATGACCCGGGGGCAGGATGATCAGGTCCTGACAAGCAAGCCGGATATCCGCCTCATCCTCTCTGTCAGTGCCAGCCTGCCGGCACAGTACCGGCTGACGTACCGGAGAACCAACTACGAGCGCCTCGGATGTGTCTGTCTATCTGAGCTCGGGACCGTCGGCCTTTCTCTGCACAGTCGTTCGGTGCCGTCTGATCCGCAATCATGCTGGGCGTGCGCTCTCTGCGTGAGACGATGGGCAAAAGAAAACCCCTCTTCCGTCGCCGGAAGAGGGGGTAGGGCTGAGCCGTGGAGGCTTGGTTTGTTCAGGCTGTGCGTCCGAGGATGCGGTTATAAAGCGTGGCGAGTTCCTGCGCCTGATCCTCGTAGCTCGGAAGGCTGCCCTTGTTCGGGTTCACATAGGAATCGAACCGGCTCTTCTGATCGAGGATGGCTTCAATCGCGGCCTGGAGGGGGGCGGGATCATCGATGATCGGGATGAGTGAGCCATTCACGCCATCCACGATTTCCTCGGCCTGGCCGCCCGGTGCCGTCGAAATCACCCAGACATCACGCGACAGGGCCTCGCGCACGGTCAGGCCATAGCTCTCGCGCCATTGCGAGGGGAAGAGCAGCACGTCCACCTGATCATAGAAATCATCCAGTCCGGACTGGGTGTAGGCTGGAACGGTGCGGATCGTTCCCTTTACCAGCCATTCCGACGTATCGATCGAGGGGAAACCCAGGTTGAGCGTGTTGTCGACCAGCACCAGTTCCCAGTCATCGCGCTTGGTGCGCTCCAGCGCCTTGCGGATCAGGTCATAGCCTTTGACAAACCCGATTCCCCCGACGAAACCGAAGCGCAGCTTGCTACCTGGCGGGCGTTGCGCCTTGGGGCGCGAGGGCCAGGTGAAGCCGTTACGATTGATCAGAATCCGGTCAGAGGGCACGCCATTGCGCACATAGAGCCCCTTATGCTCTTCCGAGGGGCTCAGAATGGCTGCCGCACCTGCCAGAGCCTGGCGCATGACCTTACGGCGTTCATTCAGGTAATGGGCGCGTGTCGACTCACCAGGGGCGAGCGGCACTTCGTTCTTCTCCAGATGGTACTGCCCGTCATCGCGCGTAATGAAGAGATTATCAGACAGCCACCAGCAATCATGCAGGCTGATCACGTAGGGCACGCCGCGTTGCTGGCAGATGCGGGCCATGCCGACGCCCATCTCCTGGATTGCATGGAAATGCACCAGCTCGACGTCCCATGCATCGATCCAGCGCTCGATCTGACGGGCGATGGTGATGTTGTCGGTTGCGGCATTACGCCCGGCCACGACGGAAAAGACGTCCGTGTCGAGCACGCGATAGCGCAGGGCACCGTCGGGGAGGGCCTCCAGAACCGGGCGCGTGGTCATGATGCTGTTCTCGAAGCCGGCCTTGGCGAGCGGCTTGAGAAGGGCTTCCACCACGATCGTGGCCCCGCCGAAAGAGCGCGGTGCCATGAAGATGTTTACTTGCAGGACACGCGGTGCCTTGTGGGTAAAGGCGGGAGGCTTGCCGAAGACCGGAGCGGCCTGCTGGGTCAGGATACGGTCGGGCGCATAGAGCGCGAGCGCCGCCTCGCGCGCTTTCAGACCGATGCGGCGACGCAATTGCGCGTCGCTGGCCAACGCCAGAACCGTGTCCCGCCACTCTTCGGCGGTGCGGGCGAGATACCCGTTATCACCGGACCGAATGACCCGCCGATAGGTATCGGTGGGCGAGCAGATGGAGGGAAGCTCCAGGATGGCAGCCTCCAGAAATTTGATATTGCTCTTGCAGTCGTTGAAGAGCGTGTCCTCAAGCGGCGCAATGGCGATATCCGCTTTGGCCAGTTCTCCCAGATAGGCGGCATAGGAGACTTCGTTCCGACGCTGAACGCGCGAGCCGAATTGCGCAAAGAGCGGTGAGATCTTCAGAGGGCCGATAATCAGGAGATTCACGCGCGGTTCTGCCTTCATGGCAGCGATCAGACCGGTTTCCGCGACCTTGAAGTCCATGTCATGGGCGCGGCTGCCCGAGCCGTAGCAGACCCAGATCCTGTCTTCATCGCGCGGGGCTGGGTTGGCGAGCAGGCTCGCGGCCACCTCAAGAGTCTGGGTGTCGAGCGCGTTCTCTAGAACCAGCACATCCTCGATGCCGATCTTGCGCATTTCGGCGGCCAGGGCTTCCGTGGAGGCCATGCCACGCCCACAGGCACGGAGCGCGCGCAGATAGAGATCGGCAAGATGGTAAAGGCCCTGGCGCTCATGATAACTCAATGTCGCCAGATTGCCGTTGCGCCGGTAGAGGATCTTGCTGAACAGAAGATCGTCGATCTCCCAGCGCGGTTTGAGACCGAGCCTCTTGGCCTCTGCAATCAAGCCGAGTACCGAGGCAACGCCCGGTACGCGATAGAACAGAATCTCGGTCGCTACCTGAAGCGAGGAGAGCGCCTCGCTGCTATCCTGCCAGTCGACGATCTGCACGGTCCAGCCGAGACGACGGATCAGCTCGGCCTTCTGGGTCACGCGATATTTGGTACATTGCTGCAAACCCATATCGGCGATCAGCAGATAGTGGGGGCGCAGCATCTGGGTCGCCTTGGGCGCCGGGCGTCGCAGAAAGGCAGCAAGCTCCTTGGTCGGGACAAAAAGCGGATCGCCCGCCTGATCACTATGCCGTGAAAGACGTCGTTTCGCGATTCCCCCGGCAAAAAACCGACCCATCGCCTTGAAGAATCCTTCGGTGCGATAGGAATCGAGCCACTGCTCCCAGGCCTCATTGATAGGGATGCCGCGCGGCAGACGACCGAGGGTCAAGGCCCGAACCCAGCGCAGCGGCTCCATGATTCGCCAGGACAGCGAACGGCGCATCAGCTTCAGCTGCTGGTTCGTCAGGCGGAGCTCCGCCTGGAGCGAATCTGCGCGAATGGTTGCGAGATAGGCCGAGGCCGCCAGGGTCTCTTCCGGGGAAGTGTCGATGTCAAAGGCAGAAGGGGTCTGTCTGTCGGATAGATCGGGCAAGAATCACTCACTGGGTGATGAGGACAAAACTGGCTGGAAGCAGCCTGTGCGCTCTATAGCCCAGATTTACCCGTTACAAAAACGAAGGCCCGGTCTGTGAGCCGGGCCTTCGCCGAGAGACGCGAGTAACTGATGGTTTGTTGAT